>CAJBVW010000020.1 GCA_903959175.1 uncultured Pseudomonadota bacterium | reverse complement strand
GGGGGGGCGTGGCGGGGGGCCGGCCCCCCGCCCCAAGATCCATTACCGCCGCTTGCTCTCGTCGACGCCCTTCCGGGCGAGGGCGTCCGCGCGCTCGTTCTCCGGCACGCCGACGTGGCCCGCCACCCACTCGATCTTCAGGTGCTTCCACGAGCGGAGCGCGGCCTTGATCGACGCGATGAGCTCGACGTTGGCCTTGGCCTTCCAGCCCTTGGTCAGCACGCCGAGCGAGTAGCTGGAGTCGGTGTAGAGGGCGACCGGTGTGGAAGGATCTACGCCGGCTTCCCCGAGGAGGTCGAGCGCGAGCTGGATGGCCGTGAGCTCGCCGATGTTGTTCGTGCCCTGGCCGAGGGCCTTGTAGCGCTCGAGGACACGGCCGTCGGGGAGCTTGACGACCGCGCCGCTGCCGGCGGGGCCGGGGTTGCCGGTGCAGGCGCCGTCCGTGAAGGCGCGCACGGTGTCGGCCGAGAGGGCGCCGATGCGGGATTGGGCGTCCACCGCGGCCGCCGCGGACTGTGCCGCCGTGCGCGTGCCGGCCTTGCCGAAGCCGGAGCCCCGGGACGCCGGACGAGCGGGGGCGGCGTTGGTGCTCGTCGTCGTGTCCGCAGAGACACCCGGCCCGAGCTCCCGCGGCGTTCCGCCGAGATCGTTCACGGCGCTCGCGGCCGCGCGGTACACCTTGGCGCCCGCGGCCTCGCTGTACCGGATCGCACGACGCCCGCCGTCGGCCACGGGACGCCCGGCGGCGTCGACCTCGGCCCACACCTTCGTTCCCTTGAAATCCGCTTCAATCCAGCTCATCTAACGTTCCACCCGATGCGTCTGTCCCGTCGACGCCACGAACTCGTACAGGCTGTGGTTGTAGCACCCGGCCGTGCACCCCTGGGAGTAGAGGCCCTCGCGGTGCGCCCGCACCTCCGGCGAATACCACAGCTCGGTCAACGGACGCTCGAACACGTTGCCGACGCGCAGCCCGTCCCCGCCCCACACGCAGCACGGGAGCAGGGCGCCGTCGTAGGTGACACCGAACTGATCGACGAGGCCGAGGCACCGCATCGGGACCTGCTCCCCCGCGTGGTACCGCAGCGCCTCCTCGTAGTAGTGGGCGCGCGCGGAGACGTCCCGGTCGTGGCGCGCGATGTGGGTCACGGCGTCCCGCCACGCGGCGCGATCCTCGTCCGAGGTGAGGTAGAGGTCGGGCGCGTCGTTCACCGGCCAGAAGTCGAACCCGGCGCCGACGCGGCGCACGGCCTCCCACACCGGGACGAGCTCGTGGACGTTCGTTCGCGTCACGGTGAAGTACACGTTGACCCCCATCTTCGCCTCGTGGCGCACCCGGAGCAGCGCGCGCCAGGTGCGGCCGTGCGACCCGACCTGCCCGCGGAGGCGATCGTGGGTCTCGGGGAGGCCGTCGATGCTGAGGGAGAGGCTGTCCACGCCGGCGGCCACGAGGGCGTCGTGGTGGCGCTCGACGAGGGTGCCGTTGGTCGTGATGTTCACGCCCATGCCGCGGTCCTTGGCGGCGCGCGCGATGGCGAAGAGGTCGGGGTGGAGGAGAGGCTCCCCTCCGGTGAGGACGACGGTGCGGGTGCCGATGGCGCGGGCCTCGTCGAGGAGGCGGATCGCCTTGTCGAGCGGGATGTCCTCCTTGCCCTCCCAGAGGTCGCAGAAGGAACAGCGTAGGTTGCAGCCCCGGTTCACGAGAAGGAGCATCGTGAGCGGCTTGCTCGGCTCGCGCGGGGGGAGGTGGGCCTCGATGGACGGGCGCGGCGAGAAGTGGGCGCGTTCGCCGCGGTGGACCTCCCGGTAGGAGGCGGTGACGGCGCGCCAGTCCCGGGCGCGGGCGTACCCGCGGGCAGCGCGGCCGAGGCGGCGGCGGCGATCGGGGTCTCCGAGGAGCGCGACGACGGCGTCTGCGAAGCCCTCGCGCTCGGCGAGGACGAGGTGCTCGTCGTCCCGCACGTCGAGGCCCTCGGCGCCGACGGCCGTGGAGACCACGGCCTTTCCCGCCGCGAAGTACTCAAGGAGCTTCATCCGGGTGCCGCCCCCGGCGAAGATGGGGCACACGCACACGTCCGCGGCCTCGATGTGGGCGGGGAGGTCGTCGAGGGGGCCGGTGAAGCGCACGCGGTCCGTCTCGTAGGCGCGCGGGGGCGACATGCCCGCCATCAGGAGGGTGGCGCCGCGGGGGAGGCGCGGGGCGAGCTCCTCGGCGAGGTAGCGGACGGCGTCCGCGTTGGGGCCGTAGTGGAGGGTGCCGTGGAAGAAGACGACGGGGCCGCCGCCGAGGCCGTACCGGACGCGTAGATCGACGGGGCGGCCGCCGTAGGCGTCGACGTCGACGCCGTGGGGCACGACGGACACGCGCGCGTCGGGCACGCCGGCCTCGGTGATGCGCGCGCGGTCGGCCTCGGAGACGGCCACCACGCCGTCCATCGCGCGGAGGAGGGCGACCTCGACGGCGCGGATGCGGCCGAGGGCGGCGGCGGGGAGGCCGGCCATCTGGCGGAGGCGGTCGAACTCGACGTTGTGCATGACGGCGACGGCGCGGCCGCCGAGCACGCGCGCGGCCAGCCAGGCGGGGGCGGCGTAGCCGGGGAACTCCGCCTGGTACACGTCGATTCGCTCGCGCAGGCCGACGTAGAGGGCGCGGGCCCACCACGCGGGGTCGAAGACGGGCCGGTAGAGGAAGTGCTCCTCCGGGGGGTAGCCGACGCGCGCGCACCACCGTTCGGCGCGCGCGCCGTTGCGGAGGAGCGGCGCCTCTTCCAGCGCGCGGAAGGTCGGCCCGAACGGCACCTTCCGCCATCCGTGGGCGGTGACCGACCAGTAGCCGTCGCGATCGTCGGTCAGGACGAACACGGCGTCTCCGGCCTGGGCAAGTGCCTCGGCCGTACGTACGATCTTCACGGCGGCGCCATGCCAGGTGGGGAAGAGGTCCCCGCGGGTCAGGAGGGCGATGCGCACCCCCCCATTGTAGCCCGCCGGGGGCCGGCTCCGGATCAGTCGCTATACTCCCGCGCGTGAACGTCCCTCCCCCTCGCTTCGTCGTCCTCGGCGGCCCCGTCCCCGACCTCCTCCGCGCCGATCTCCTCGGTGACGTCGAGCTCTTCGAGGGTGGTGAGCTGGTCGACCCCACCACCGACGGCGTGCTCGTCCACGCCCATGCCGACATCTTCCCGGCGCTCCGCCGCTTCCGCGACGGGGGGGGTCGGCTACCGATCTACGGGCTCGCCGAGGGCCGCGTGGCGACCGCGGATCGCATCCGCTGGATCCGCGAAGGCGCGGACGACCTGCTCGACGTGGCGACCGCGGCCGCGGCGCTCCGCCGCAAGATACGGAGCGACTCCTGGCGGCCCTCGAGCGCCGACCCGAACCTCGTCCCCCTGTCGACCTCCGGACGCGTGGATCGATGGTTGGTCGCGATGGATCGCTACCTCCCCGTACGCGACAGCATCGTCGCTGTGCTGGGGCACGACGGCCGCGCGCGCTACCTCGACGCGGCCTTCCTGCGCGACCAGCTCGTGCGCGCCAGCGACCTCGACGGGAGCCCCGACGTCTTCGGCCAGCGGCGCGGGGCCGATCGGCTGCCGCTCGACTGGTCCGTCCAGGTGCTCTCGCCCGTGGAGCAGAGGGCGCAGCTGCTCAACATCGGGGCCGAGGGCGTCAGCATCGCGCTCCCCGCGCCGCCGTCCCAGGGGGACCTCCTCCGTGTAGCCGTCGAGGGGGCGGCCGTCGCCGGCGTCATCGACCTGGAGGTGCGGTGGCAACGCCGCGCGTCGCGCGACCGTTGGCACGCCGGCGCGCTCGCCGTGGCCTGCACGATCACGCGCACCCCATGAAGGCGGCCCCCGCGCTCCCCCCGCTCCTAGGCGCGCTCCGCCGCCGCCGCCGGGTGTTCGGGGACGGCGCGACGAGCACCTGGGAGGCGTGGGACACCAGCACGGGCGAGCGCGTCTTCGTACGGCCGCTCCCGCTCCGCGACGAGGAGCTCCGCGCCTCGCTCGCAGCGCTACCCCCCTTGCCCCTCCCGGTGGTCGTGGTGTCGGGGAGCCACGCCCTCGTGCGGACGGCGCCGGTGGCCTGCTGCCTCGCGGACCTCCTCCCCATCGACCACACCCCGGGCCCCGCGTGGATCGCACGCTTCGCCCTAGGCACTTTCTCGGCGCTCGCCGCGCTTCACGCGACCGGCAACAGCCACGGGTGGATCGGCGCCGAGAGCGTGGTCGCGACGCAGCGCGGGTGGACGCTCGCCTGGCTCGGACCGGTCGGCGGCGGCGCCCCCACCGAGGACCTCCACGCCTTGAGCAAGCTCGTCGCCGCGCTCGACCCCACCGGCCCGATCGGGGAGCTGGTGGGCGGCTTCGTCGACGCGCAGCCGCCCTCCGCCGCCGACGCCACCCGCCTGCTGCTCCACACCTGCACCGCGGCGCTCGCCCGCGAGCACCACGCGCTCGTCCGGCGGGCGCGCCAGCTCGGCGCCGTGTCGGGTCGCCTGCGCCTCCAGCGCCTCGCCGGGCGGCTCCACGCCGCGATGCCCCCGCCGCGGGCGCGCGGTTGCGTCGCGGTGGACGCCGACGGTGTCGCCCTCACCGTCGAGAGCGACGGGGTCGAGGTCACCGGCGCGCGCGCCCTCCTCGCGACGGACCCGCCCTCGGCGCGCTTCGTGGTGGCGGGCCCCGCGGGGCTCGATCCGGTGGCGGCACGGCTGCTCCTGCGCGCCTGGGCCGCGCGCACGCCTCCCTGCGAGGACGAAGCCGTGGCCGCGCTCATGCGCTGGGTGGCGGCCGCGTCCCGCCTCCGCGTCGACCGGCTCGTGCTGGCGACCCTCGCCGCGCCCTGAGCGCTACCAGGCCACGGCGAGCAGGTAGGTCCGGCCGCAGTCGGCCCCGGAGATCGACTCCACGACGAGCTCGTAGGTGCCGCCGTCCTCCTGGAGCACCACGTCGGAGAGCGAGAGGGAGAGCGAGCCGCTGCCGAAGGTCTGCGCGATCTCTTCAGCCGCGAGCCCGCCGTCGGACGAGAGGCGGGTGAGCGTGAAGCGCCACGTCGCGTCGTCCGGGATGCCGGTGAGGGAGGCGGTCACGGTGAACAGGCTGAAGCTGCTGTCGTCGAACGAGAAGGCGTAGCGATCGACGTCGCCCTCCCCCGCGAGCGCCGCGACGGCGGTGAGCTCCGGATCGTCGTCGAGGCTGCCGAGCAGGTACGCGTCGGCGTCGTTGGGCTCGTAGCCGTCCGGGGCCGCGTCCTCGTCGACGGCGTCGTCACAGTCGTCGTCGAGGCCGTTGCACACGTCCTCCGCGCCGGGGAAGACGGTGATGTCGCCGTCGTCGCAGTCGCCGTCCCACTCGGCCCACCCGTCCCCGTCGTTGTCCACGGCGAGCGGATCGGGCGGCGCGGTGTCGGTGTCCTCGACGTCGGTGTCCTCGGTGTCGGTGTCCTCGCCGTCCGTGTCGCCGGGGCCGGTGTCCTCTGCCGACGCCGAGTCCGCGGCGGTGTCGTCGAGCACCACGCCCGAGGCGGCGGAGAAGTCGCAGGCGCAGGCGAAGAGCAGGAGCATCACGGACACAGTAGCCCGAGTAGACTGCCGCCGATGCCCTGGCTCGCCCTCCTCCCTGCCCTCCTCGCCGCCGCGGCGCTGACCCGCGGGGCCGACGAGCTCGTCGTGGCTGCACTCGCGGTGCCGGCGCTCCTCTGGCTGCCGGGCCGCGGCCTCGCGCGCCGTCTCTCCCGCGATCCGCTCGAGCGCGCGGTCCTCGCGTTCTGGATCTCCGCGATCCTCGCGGTCCCCGCCGTGCTCGTCGGGATGTGGACCGGACTCGGCGGCGCCGGCACCCTCGCCACCGCCGCGACGCTCACCGCGGTAAGCGAGCGCCTCGCCGTGCCGCGCGCGCAACGCCTGCCGTGGAGCGCGCGGATCGGCGCGCTGGCCGTCCTCGTTACGGTCGCGGGCGTGGGCATCGCATGGCGCGGCGACATGGCGCGACCGCTGGACGCATATTGGTGGTTCCCGGCGGCGGAGTCCGCCTGGGACGACGGTGCCGACACGATCCCGCCGAGCCCCGGCGCGGGATGGAGCGAGCGTCGCCCCATCGGCTGGAAGGAGGCAGAGGCGCTCCGGCTGGTGCCGCGCGCGGCCGACCCCTACCTGCTCGGACCGTCGCAAGGCCCGGTCGTGCTCGCGCTCCAGGCGCCCGTCGGCGCGTCGATGCGGGTGGGCGACGAGGAGATCGTGGTCCAGGCCAACGTGGAGGAGTCGGAGGACGAGGGGCCGGTCGCCCGCTACCTCGGGAAGGGCGTCGCGGCCCTCTCGCTCCGCCGCAAGCTGGGCCCCGGTGAGCGCCTCCCTCTCCGCCTCTCCAACCCCACGCAGAGCGTCGTCTACCTTCTCGGCGGCAAGGACGCCGTGTGGGCGCTGCACGGCGAGGGGATGCTGCGCTTCGTCCACTACTATCAGCTGCTCAACATGGTCGAGCAGGTCCACTGGGCGCGCGAGCTGTACGGGGATCGCCGGGTGACCGACGTGCAACCACCGCTCCCCAGCTACGTGCTCGCCGCGCCGCTCGCGACGACCAACGGGGAGCTACCCACCGCCAACATCGTGTTCCTGCTCCAGCTCACGATGGTCGGCATCGCGGGGGTGGCCGCCGTGCGCGCGTGGGCGCCGAACGCGCCGTGGATCGCGTCGCTCCTGCCCGCCGCCGCCGTCGCGGAGCACGGGAAGCTCCTCCTCGAGCCCGCCAGCGCGATGCTCCCGGACACGCTCTACACCCTCGGGGTCCTCGGCGCGGTCACCGCCCTCGCCCGCGGCGGGGGCGCCTACACCGGCTACGCGCTCCTCGCCCAGCTCTCGCGCTACCCCGGCGGGTTCGTCGCGGCGGTGGCCGGGGTCCTCGCGGGGGCGCCCCGGCGGGTCGCGCGGATGCTGGTCGTCGTCGTCAGCGCCGCGTGCGCGTTCGCCGCCGTGGGTCACTACGCCGGGAGCCTCGACGGCTGGGTGTCCACGGTGTGGTGGGAGACCTTCCCCGAACACTGGCACGGCGAGGGAGATCCGGCCGTCCTGCTGCGCGCGCCCCCCGGTTCTACGGCCTCTGGCTGAGCTACGCCGGCGGGCTGCCGCTCCTCGCCGCCGTCCGCTGGCCGCGCGGTACGCGCGTCGTCCTCGGCACCGCGCTGGTCTACTCGCTGCTGCTCTGCACCATCGACCACACCCCGTCCCACTACTTCCTGCCCTTGCTCCACCTCGCGGCTGTCGCGGCGGCCTGTACGGCGGCTTCCTTCGAAAATCTGGCCCTGCGTTGGGGGATCCCATCCCTAGGGATCCTGGGACTCATCGTCGCCTACGGGTGGGTGCCGATTGTCGGATAATAAAGGTTATACAATAGCAGTACCGGATGGGAATCCGCCTTCCCATCGCCAGGGATCGAAACGCTCGGCAAGTTGTCCATCGAGTTGTCCATAGCTGGGCACAACTCGCATCTGGTATACTCGCTCCATGTCGAACGAACCCCAGCTCCCCTCCGGCCAGAAGAGCCTCATCGCCGAGTTCCGGGACTTCATCGTCCACGAGAAGATCTGGTGGATGACGCCGATCGTCGTCGTGCTGCTGGCGATGGTCGCGTTCATCCTCTTCGCCGAGGCGAGCCCGGTCCTGCCGTTCATCTACGCGCTCTGACGGTCCCAGCCGGGCGCGCACCGCCCGACCGCGGGCCGGCCCGTAGTACCCGCTCCCGACGTACGCGCTCTCGACGAACGGGCAAGAGCGAACGTATGCACACCCGGCTCAGAACATCCGCGACGCGCGCTCCATGCTCAGCGGCTTCGGCTCACGGGCGACCCCATAGGTGGCCGCGTTCGGGTCCGCCGGGGCGCGATCGAGCAGGCGCGTGCCCCTCATGCGCATAAAGATCGCGACGGGCGCGAGGCCGAAGGTCCATGTGACGAACATCAACACGGCGCTCTGGGCACCGACGATGCCGCGCACGATCACGTTCCATCCGATCCACATCCTGCGGAAACGTTCGAGCATGTGTCAATGTCCGTCGTCGCGGGCGCTCCGTCAAGCCCGTCCGTTGCCCTACGATCGGGCGCGTGCTACTCCCCGTCGGCGCCGGCTGGCCTGTAGCAGCGGGCTTCCCTGTCTTTTGGGAGGTCGTTCGGGGGTCGGCACTGCGCTCGCTCGGAGTTCATGTTGATCGCTCCTCTCCTCGCGCTCCTCCTCCTGCCCGCGCCGGCTTCGGCCGCCGAGCTCACGTGGGACGGCTTCTACCGTGGGCGCGCCCTCGCGTACGACTCGTTGTCCCTCTCGGACAGCAACGAGGCCTCCGAGAAGTTCAGCGGATCGTTCGACCACCGGATGTCGCTCCGCCCGGCCTGGCTGATCTCTGAGCACGCCTCGCTCCACGCGCAGGTCGACCTCTTCCCGTTCCAGCTCTGGGGCGAGCAGCCGTCAACCTACGTCGACCCCGTCACCGGAGAAGAGACGGCCATCGCCACGGCGGACGGCACGGAGAGCGTCGGCGCCGGACTGGTCGCCACGCGCGCCTGGGCCGAGGCGTACACCCCCATCGGACGCTTCGCCCTCGGTCGCATGCCGATGGAGTGGGGCGCGGGCATCCTTTGGAACGACGGGAACGACCCCGAGGACGAGTACGGCGACACCGCCGACCGCCTCATGTTCACCACCCGCATCGGCCCCGTCTTCGTGTTCGGCGCGTACGACGTGCAGTTCGAGGGCTTTGTCGGGCAGGAGGACGACATGCAGTCTGCCTCCGTCGGCATCGGCTACCGCAGCGAGACCGCGGGCGTCGGCCTCCTCAACATCTACCGTTTCCAGCCGAGCAAGTCCTACAACGCCTACACCGGCGACCTCTGGGCGTTCACCGAGCTCGGCCCCATCCGGGCGGAGCTCGAGGCCGTGGGCGTCTTCGGCGCGGGGGACCTCGAGACCGGCGCAGATGACGTCGACATCCTGTCCTTCGGCGGGATGCTCGACGCCTCCTACAGGACCGACAAGCTTACGATCGGCCTCGAAGGCGGCTTCGCCACGGGCGACGCCGACCCCGACGACTCGAAGCTCCACACCTTCACGTTCGACCGCGACCACAACGTGGCCCTCGTCCTCTTCGAGGAGACGCTCCCCACGCTGCAGACCACGGTGCAGAACGACAGCAACGAGGGCCGCACGACCGAGGCCGCCCTCACCGGGGACGGCCTCTCGAACGTCCTCTACCTGCGCCCGTCCGTGAAGTACCGCCTCCGCCCCGAGATCGAGGGTGAGCTGTCCTGGTTCACCGGCACGATGGCCGCCGGCCCCGCCGCGACCGAGGGCCGCAAGGGCTACGGCAACGAGATCGACCTCTCTGTCCGCTACGACCCGCACCCGCACGTGTGGGTGAAGGGCTCGGCCGGCGTCCTGCTCCCTGGCAAGTACTTCACGACGTACGAGGACGAGGATCTGGGCGGCGGCTTCGACCAGCCCGCCTGGGGCCTCCGCCTCATCGGCACGGTGGAGTTCTGATGTCGGCGGTCTGGGAGGGCGTGCACACCGCCATCGCGACGCCCTTCCGCCCCACGCCCGCCCAGGAGATCGACGAGCCCGCCTTCCGCGCCCTCGTCGCGCGCCAGGTCCGCGGCGGCGTCCAGGGCATTGTCGTGGCCGGCACCACCGGCGAGTCCCCCACGCTCGACGGCCCCGAGCGCGACACCCTCCTCCGCATCGCGCTGGAGGAGGCGAACGGCACCGTCGTCACGATGGGCGTCGGCACGAACGACACCCGCTCGACCGTGGCGAACACCGCCCGCGCCCGCGAGCTCGGCGCCGCCGCCGGCCTCCTCGTGCTGCCCTACTACAACAAGCCGACGCCCGACGGCCTGCGCGCGCACGTCCGGGCCGCCGCCGCGGTCGGGCTTCCCCTCGTCGTCTACCATGTGCCCGGTCGTACGGCGCAACGCCTCGCGCCCGAGCTGCTCGCCGAGCTCTGCGCGATCGACGGCGTCGTCGGCTGCAAGGAAGCCACGGGGGACGTGCAGTACGGCCAGGACCTGATGCTCCTGACCGACACGCCCGTCCTCTCCGGGGACGACTTCACCTGGCTCCCGCTGCTCTCCGTCGGCGGCACCGGGGTCATCTCCGTGGTCTCGAACATCGCGCCCGCCCGCACCGTCGCCGTGTGGAAGGCGTGGCAGGCCGGCGATGCCGCCGCCGCCGCCGCGCACCACCGCGCGCTCTACCCCCTCGTTCGCTGGCTCTTCCACACGACCAGCCCCGTGCCGTGCAAGGCCGCGCTCGCGTCGCTCGGCCTCTGCGCGCCGACGTGCCGGCTCCCGCTGACGGACGGTCAGGCCCCGCCGCTGGAGCTCCTCGCGGGGCTCTCCTGATCCGGGTCGGCGTCCACGGCGCCACCGGGCGCATGGGCCGGCTCGTCCTCGCGGAGATCGAGGCCGCGGACGACATCACGCTGGCCTGGGCCTGCGGCAAGGACCTCCCCGGAGACCTCGACGCCGACGTGATCGTGGACTTCTCCACCCCCGACGGCCTGCTCCACCTGCTGGAGCGCGCGCCTTGCCCGGTCGTCAGCGGCACGACCGGCGTCGTTCTCCCCACGGTCACGACGATCCCCGTGCTCCACGCCGCCAACTTCTCGCTCGGTGTCGCGGTCCTGGCGCGCCTCGTGCGCGACGCCGCAGCGGCGCTCCCCGGCTACGACCTCGAGGTCGTCGAGCTGCACCACAAGCACAAGCGGGACGCCCCCTCCGGCACCGCCCTGCGCCTCGTGGAGGGCCTCGGACCGCAGGTCTCGGGCCGCATCGGCGCACGCGCCCCCGGTGAGGTAGGCCTGCACGCCGTCCGCGGGGGCGACATCGTCGGAGAGCACCGCGTCTACCTCTGCGGCCCCGGCGAGCGCATCGAGCTCGCCCACGTCGCGACCCACCGGGGCTTGTTCGCCGCCGGGGCGGTCGCCGCCGCGCGCTGGATCGTGCAGAAGCCCGCCGGCTTCTACCGCATCGAGGACGTCATCGGCGGTTAGGCCTGGTACCGGCTCCAGATCGCCGCCATCGGCTCCTTCAGCACGTCGCCCAGCCGCTCCGCGAGGCCGGTGTCGCCGACCCGACGCGTGAGGTGGCCGTCCCAGGAGAGCGCAGGCGCGATCGTGTCGGCCGGGGGGAGCCCACGGCGCGCCCCGACGGCGGCGGCGCGCGTCGTCACCTTATCGGTGTATGGCGCCGCCCACGCGGGCTCGGTGATCCACACCTCCGCCCTCTTCAACAGCGGGATGTGGTCCTCCCGGATCAGCAGGCCCGACGTGACGACGCGGATCTGCTCGGCGATGCCCTGCGCGGCCTCCCACACCTGCGGGAGCTCCGGGTGGAGCAGGGGCTCGCCGCGCCAGGTGAGCGACACCGTGCGGAAGCGGAGCCGCGCCGCCCGCAGCCCGTCGCGCACCTGGGCCACCACGTCCGCGCCGAGGAAGCCGCGGCCGAAGTCGAGGTAGCGGCGGTCTCGCAGGTCGAGGAGCCGGGCGGGGTCGAGGAAGCACGCCTCGATCCCGACGGGCGAGGTCGAGAAGAGGGCGCGGGTCCTCGGGTTGCCGGGATCGTCCGGGGTGTCGCTGAGCTCGATGGAGAGCGTGCCCTCCACGAGCCGCGACGGGAGCGCTCGGGCGATGCGCGCCCGCACCGGCGCGGCGACGTTCGCGGCGAGGCCCTTGGCGATGGCGGTCGCGGAGTCGCTCTCGGTGCGGAGGTAGCAGGCCTGGATGCACGGCGTGGAGCAGGTCTTGACCACCTCGCGGCGGGCGCGGAGGGCGGGCGACTGCCAGACCTCGCGGAGGGTCTGCTCGCGCACCGAGCCGTAGCGCCCGGCGAGGAAGTCCAGCTTGCCGTCGCACATGATGACGCTGCCGTCCGCGTTCACGTACAGCTCCTTCCACCCCGCCCAGCACGGCGCCTCCAGGGGGCCGAGCCCCTCGCGGTAGTAGCGGGGCACCAACGGGAGCGCGTGACGATTCAGCACGAGGGGGTGCTCGGCGAGCGCGGCGCAGATCGTCTCCAGCTTCGGCAGGTCGGCCGTGGCAAACCACATCCCGCCCACGTCGGCGTCCTCGTCGCTGCGGAACAGGTGGAGCACCTGCACGCCCGAGAAGCCCTCCGCCTCGAGGAACGCCATCAGCTCCAGGTACTCGTCGGCGTTCTTCGCGTGGAGGATGCTGTTCGCGCAGATCTTGCGGCGCGGGTTGCCGGCGGCGGCGTCGGCCTCGCGAAGCCGGCGATACCCGGCGATCGTCCTCTGGAACGTCCCCTTCCCGCGCACGCCGTCGTGGGTGGCCTCCAGCCCGTCGATCGAGAGGTTGATGTGCAGCTTCTCGGGGGGGATCGCCGCGATTCGGGCCGCCCGCGCCGAGGTGATGAGCGTCCCGTTCGTCGTGAGCGTGGTGTAGAGGTCCCGCCGCGCGGCGTGCGCGAGGATGTCCTCCAGGTCGTTGCGCACGAAGGGCTCGCCGCCGAGCGGGTTGAACACCTTGACGCCCCAGGTCGCGGCCTGGTCGACGAGGTCGAGGATCTCGCCGCGGGAGAGCTCGGGCGCGTCGTAACAGGTCGTGCACATGACGCACGCGAGGTTGCAGCGGAGCGTCAGGTTGATCGAGAGCCAATCCGGAGGCGCGAGCGACCGGTTGAACGCGCGCGAGGCGTACATCCGGGCGTCGTGCAGGAGCTCCCCGGTGGACCTCACGGTGCCGCCGGCTCCATCGCGTCGATCCAGCCGCGGATCGTCGTGATCGTCTCCGTGTCGGGCGTCCACACCGCGAGTCGGGGCATGTCCGTCGTCTCCAGGATGCCGACGAGCGCGCTGCCGTCGGCGTCGCCGGGGGACACGAGGGGGAGGCCGTCGTTCTCGTAGGGGTTGGCGTTCCAGTACTCGGCGTGGGCGTCGAGCAGGCCGGGATCGGCCGCGGAGTAGCGAAGGTCGAGCGTGAGGACGGTGACGAGGGACACCACCCCGGCCGGCTGGTGGCAGAACGCGCAGTTTCCGTGGAGGTAGCCTCGGATCTCGGCCTCGACCGGGTCGCTGACCGCGAGCTGGGGCGCGGGCCCGGGCGGGGCGTCGAAGACCTCCGCGACCGCGACGAGCCCCTCGTCACCGAGCTGGAACGGCTCGAAGCCGAGGGCGCCGTCGCCGCCGAGCGTGGCCTCGTGGCACACCGCGCACGCGTACTGAGAGGGCACCGTGTAGGGCGCGCCGGACGGCAACACGAGGTCCTGGCGCGTGCCGTCGGTCAGGTAGGCGTCGTCGCCCTCCCATACGTAGGTGCCGGCGATCCAGGCGCCGTCGCGCTTCTCGAGGAGGCGGGTCTCGGCGGGCACGCCCTCCATCTCGAAGCGCTTCCAGAGCCGCGTGCCCTCGGGGAAGCGCCACGCGTCGGGATCGGTGGTGTCCACGGTCGCGCCGGCCGGGAGCTCGATCCAGCGCTGCTTGTCGGCCCCGTTCGACCACAGCGGGTAGCGCACGTCGTAGGCCAGCCCGCCCGGCGCGGCGGCGGAGAGCGCGGCGCCGGGCTCGTCCAGGCGGGCACGGTCGGCGCGGTAGCCGAGCCGCCACACCCCGCCCGCGAGAGAGACGGCGTAGATCGTGCCGTCCGGGGCCTCCGTCATCGAGAGGACGTAGGGGAGGAACGCGATCGGGGTGTCCTCGCCGAGCGCGCCGGACTCGCTCAGCGCGGCGCCTCGCACCCACCCGTCGAACACGTCCGCGTAGAGAAGCGTGCCGTCGAGGCGCCCGGCGTACGCCCCGCCCGCCGAACGCTGCGCGACGCGCACGCCCGCGAGGGGCACGTTCTCGATGCCTGTCTTGCCCGAGCCGTCGCGATCCGCGAGGACGTAGGCGGCGTCTTCGTCGTTCCACCATAGGAACGGGTCGTCGAGGGGGCCGTCGTCGGGACCTTCCTCACGCGGGTATCCGAAGTTCATCCCCACGCCGGTGTAGAGGTTGATCTCCTCCGTATAGTCGCTACCCGCGTCTGCGACGCAGATGCCCGCGCCGCAGTCGGCGAGGCGCCACGGGTTCCGGAGCCCCTTCGCCACGATGTACGGGTTCTCGAAGCCCGCGTCCATCCCCGGGGAGACCGTGCCGTCCTCCGCGATCGCGAACGCGAGCAGCTTCTGGCCGGGCTCGACCTCCTCCTGGGGGTTGCCGCCGATCGTGGGCCCGATCCCGAGGTAGAGCAGCGGCTCGGCCGACTCGCCCTCCCAGAAGAGCAGGTCCCCCCCGGCATGTCCGCCGAGGAGGGGGCAGTCCATGCGCGCGAGCTCCTGGGTCTCCGTGACCGCGAGGGGATCGAGCGTGAGGGCGTGCCGCGCGAGGACGCAGGTGTGGTTGGTCCAGGTGTAGACCCAGTCGTGGTCGCCGTCGCCGAAGCGGGGGTCGAGCGCGAGGGCGACGAGGTCGTCGGGCTCGTAGAGGGTGACGGTGCCGAGGACGTCGCCGCTGTCGGGGTCGACGCGGGTGAGGTCCCCGAGGAGGGTGGCGACGAGCAGGGTGCCGTCGGCCACGGCCTCGATGTCGGCGGGCACGAGCAGGTCGGCTACGCGCTCGAAGGAGTAGCCGCCGGCGACCGCGCCCTCGAGAACGAGCGTGTCGGTGTCGGCCGCGCCGAGGTCCTCGCCGTCGTTCGGGCGGCCCTCGCAGGTCCAGGTCGCGCCGCGCGCGGTCTCCTCGGGGGGCACGGTCGCGCCGACGGAGGCATAGTCGTCGGTGTAGACGAAGAGATCGGTCGTGACGACGTCCCCGTCCGCGTCGGTCGGCGGCGTGACCACGCTGCACAGCAGCCCCTCCGCCGTCGACGCCAGCGCCACCCGCGGGGCCGTGGGCGGCGTGTTGGCGACGGTCACCCCGGCGGACGCGACCGGCTCCGTCGTGCGCCCGTCCCGGCTCGCGGTGACCTCGACGTGGACCACCTGTCCCTTCGCGAACGCGTCGCCCGCCAGCGCGGCCCCGGTCTCTCCCTGCGCTGCGCCGTCGACGAACCAGGCGAAGGCGAGCTCTCCGTCGGATCCAGTCACGATCGCGGTCACGACGCTGTCGGTGCGTGGGTCGGTCGGGGAGAGGGCCACCGCGCCGACGGCGGGGCGATCGGCGTCGGCCCCGTCGGGGGGCGTCGCGGGGCCCGCATAGCAGGCGAGGAGCACGAACAGGAGCGTCATCCCCGACAGGATGACACGAAACCCACCGGACCCGGCGTGACCGCACGTACCGGCCGGACTATCGCCGGGTCGAACGCTCGAAGAGGCGCGCGAGCAGGATCGGGTAGAGCGCGAGCATGCCCCAGGAGAACATCCCGAGGTCCATCGTGAGGGCGATGCCGAGGTGCATCGAGGCGCCGGCGATGGCCCAGAGCGGGGCGAAGCGCGTGAAGACGAGGGGCGCCGAGAGCTCGAGGGCGATGGTGCCCCACCCGAGGACGCGCAGGACGGGGAACCACCCGGCGGCGACCACGGGGTCGACGTGGGCGGCGAGCGGATCCGTCATGACGCGGTAGAGCACGGGGGTGCCGCCGAGCGCGAGCCAGCCGGGCTGCTGCTGGAGCTTGGCGAGCCCGGCGGAGAGGTAGACGATGACGAGCAGCACGCGCACGGTGTCGGCGGGCCAGGCGGGCACCCGGTCGGCGCGGGCGCCGGTGAGGGCGAGGCGGCGGTGCGCCCCGGAGGCGACGAGCACGAGGAGGACGGTGCGGAGGATGCGGTCGATGGCGCGATCGCCCGGCGGGTAGAGGTGGCCGAGCTGGGCGTAGGCGAGCAGGCCGACGACCAGCGCGGGGCGCGTCCACACGCCGAGCGCCGCGAGCCCGAGGCACACGAGCGTGACGACGTACGCGACGGTCCCGCCCCACGTCGGCGAGAGGGCGACGAGCACGTTGGCGTCGTCCTGGAGGGCGGAGAGGCCGCCGACCGCGGCGGGGCGGAAGATCACGTCGAGCAGACCGAGGTGGGCCACCTGCAGGAGGTCCGCGAGGATGGCGACGCACGCGAGGATCCGCACCAGCGCAAGCGGGCGGGCGTCCATGTCGCGGCCGCTGAAGGCGACCCAGCGGGTCCAGACGGTCCTCATGCGGGCGCGGCGTCCCACGCTGGTTCGGTCGCGACGTATCTACGGTGGATCCGTGCGTCGGTTCCAGGAAATGCGGCGACCGTGCAGGCGAGTTCGACCGACTTCGCGTCCGGACGTGCGAGCCGGGCCCGCGCCACCACGAGCCGCGCGAGCCCCCGCCAGTTGGGGCCCGCGTCCGCGCCGCAGGTGGACTCGACGACCGGACGGATGCGGCGGTTGCGGAGCACGTCGGCCAGCCACGGGTAGGCGGGGTCGGCGCTGCGGTGGAGGAGGTCGCCGTCCACGCGGACCTCGAGCCGCCGCACCTTCGACGGGCCGTCACGGTAGAGGAACCACTCCTGGCTCACCCGGAACGGGCGTTGGAGCGGGGTGAGCGCGGCCACCGCGGGGAGGCGCCACGCGCGGTTGGCCTGCGCGAGCGCGATGCCGACGCCGGCCCACGGCTCCGGGACGCGGGCGCGCCACGCGACCTGCGCGTCCGGGCTCCGCAGCGAGGACGCATCGAGGAAGTCCAGCCCGGGCGTGCCGAGCAGCAGGAGCAGCCCCCACGTCGCGAGGATCAGGGTGGCGCGGAGGTGGGCCATGCATGTCCCCGGGGCATTGTGACGCCTCGGGCACATGCCGACAAGCCCACGCCGCCGGCTACCAGGCCACCCCGGCGACGCGGCGCGCCTCCAGCACGGCGACGGCCTCGGCGAGGCCCGCCTCCACGACGTCTTCGCGGGCCTTGCGCACGTCCCGCTGGAGCTGGAGGAGGTCGAGGGTGTCGATGAGGCCGACGGACAGCCGAGCCTGGCCGACGCCGAGGGCCTTCTCCGCGAGGGCGACGCGGGCGCGGGCCGCCTGGGCGACGAGCGCGGAGGCCTGGGCGTCCTCGACGGCGGTGGCGATCCCGAGGTCGAGATCGCGCTGGAGGCCGTCCCGGGCCACCGCGACGGCCTGCTTCTCGAGGGCGGCGCGGCGCGCCCGGAGGAAGGGCCCAACCCCGTCGATCGTCCAGCGCCCCTGCAGGGTCACGCGCCAGTCGTCCCCGCCGAGCTTGGCGTCCGCCTGGAGCTCGGCCGAGGGGAGCAGCTCGGACCAGGCGCCGAGCTCTTCGTAGCGGGCCGAGGCGGCGCGGGCGTCGTAGGCGTCGAGCCACGGCGAGGCGGAGGTCTCTCCGGGGAGCGCCGGGAGCGCGGCGGACGCGATCTCGCCGATGTCCTGCTCCAGGGCGCGGCTGAGGCGGGCGCGCGCGTTACGACGATCGGCCTCGGCGCGGGCCAGCTCCGCGGCGGTCTCCAGGGCATGGACCTCGGCGGTCTGCGCCATCAGCTCGTCGTCGAGGCCGGCGGTCGCGCGGGCGCGGGCGGCCGTCAGCGTGCGCTGGGCCTCCTCCGCGGTGAGCCGAGCGCTCTGGACGGCGCCGTCCGCCGCGACGATCTCGAAGTAGAGGAGCGCCGCCGCGTATTGCGCGTCGAGCGCGGTCGCCGTCGCGCCCCACCGCGCCGCGCGGGCCTCGGAGGACGCGTCGAGCGCGCCGAACCACGCCGGGACATCGAGCAGGCCGACGCGCGCCTTGAGGGCGCCGTCCTCGACCACGGTGCTGGCGACCCAGGAACGCTCCACCGTGATCTCGGGGGTGATCGTCATCCCCGACCACTTCTCCGCCGCGTCGAGCCGGGCTTGACGCCACTCCAGCTCGGCGATGACCGCGGACGGGCTGACCTCGGCCGCCCGCGCGACGGTCTCCTCCAACGTCAACGCATTGGCGACGCCGCCGAGAACACTCAGGAAGATCAACATGCGCGGCTATCCGGGGACGGAGGACCGACGACGCCGCCAGGCGCCCAACGGGACGAGGAGGAAGATCAAGGCGCCGTCGCCGTCGCAGCCGCACTCGGGGCAGTCGAGGGCCTCGGTCTCGGCGCAGGGCGTCTCCCAGAGTCGAAGGGGCGAGCCCTCCGACGTCGTGACGAGGGTGCCGTCCGCAAGGAAGGTGATGGCCTCCCCCTGGGGCTGCGCGCCGAGGTCGATCTCGAGGGGAGGGTCCGACCAGGCGAAGTCGCAGCCGGTCCACAACCACGCCTTGTTCAGGCTGCGCAGGACCACCGCGGTGCCGTCGTAGTTGACCGCCGCGCCGGTGACCTCCTCGCCGGGGAAGATCTCCGCCTCGCGGGTGAGGGTCTGGGCGGCGCCGCCGTCGCACACGGGGTTGGACAGCCGGTAGATCTTCGCCTCGCCGTCCTTCTCCTTCGTCACGATGCGCAGCGTGCCGTCGGGCGTGACGAAGAGGGCCTCCGCGTCGAAGCGATCGCCGTCTTCGTAGACCAACGGGCAGTGCGCGACCTCGCCGCCGGCCTGCATCGTGTCGGCGATGACCCACACGTCGATGGAGGATCGCAAGTCGTCGTTGTCGCCGATGTCGGCGATCCAGAGGCACGAGTCGGAGTCGATGGCGGCCGGGCAGGGGCCGGACGCGATGTCCTCCCAGTCGGTGTTCGTCGCGCCGCTGACGAGCAGCGGAGCGACGTACACGGCGCCCGTGTCCGTGCGCTCGAAAACGTGGAGGATCGGCTCGCCGCCGGCGTCGTCGTGCGTGAAGAAGCGCCCGGGCTGCGAGCGCGCCTCCGCGATGCCCGAGGACTGGATCTCCGGGGCATCCTGCACGGTGATCGGCGAATCCGTCTCGGCGTAGGTCGTGCAGACCTGACTTTCACCCGCGTATGCGAGGCCCACGAGCCACATGCGGAGAAGCTAACCATGCCCCCCGCTGGGTTCCAGCCGCGCGCACGGGTCCCCGCGGCCTTCGGGACGTCGTAGACTCGCCGGATGCGCGTCCTCGTCGTCCACCACGGCCCCCTCCCCTCCCCCGGCGCCCCCGTCACCGGCGGGGCGCGACGCGCGGCGGTGCATGCCGACGCACTCCGCGGCGCCGGCCACGACGTGTGGACCCTTGCACGTGCGCAAGACGACGCACCTTCCGGCGCCGAACCCCGCGCGGGCGTGCTCCCCGGCTTCCGCTCCCCCGGCGATCTCCGCCGCCTCGCCGAGGCCGCCGCCCCCGACTTCATCGTCTGCGTCGCCCCCGAGGAGGCCCCCGCCCTCGCCCCCGTCGCGCCCCTCGTGGTCGACCTCTACGCGCCGCGCCTACTCGAAGCCGCATTCGAGGGCCTCCAACGCGAGGAGGCCGGGCGCGCCCTCGCCGCCATCGAGGCGGCGGACGAGGTCCTCTTCTCCAACCCCCGCCAGCGCTGGTTGTGGACGGGCCTCCTCGGCGCGGGCGGCTGGGACCTCGCCCAGCCCGCCGGGCTCCTCGTCCCGCTCGCCGCCCTCCCCGGCCCCGCCCGCGCCGCCGCCGCCCGCCCCACCTTCGTGATGGGCGGCCGCCCGTGGCCCTGGCAGGACCCCACCGACACCCTCCGCCGCGCCGTCGCCGCCGTGGGGGACCGCGCCGACGTCGTCTCCGTGGGCCTCCCCGCCGTCCCGGGCGTCGACGCGCGGCCGGCCACCTCGCTCGACGCGTGGCTCGCCCTCCTCGCCGGCGCCACCGCTGCCCTCGACCGCTACGCGCCCAACCCCGAGCGCGCCCTGGCCCTCTCCTTCCGGCAGATGGACTACCTCGGCGCCGGGATGCCGCTGATCACCGACGCCGACACCCCCCTCGCCGACGGCGTCCGCCAGACCCGCGCCGGCTGGGTGGATGAGCCCCTCGAAGAGGCCCTCCTGGCCGCCATCTCCGCCCCCCGCTCCTCCGCCGCGCTCGCCGCCCGATACGCCCCGGCGCTCACGGAGGCCGCGCTGCTCGCCTGGGCCCCCCGGCGCCGCGAACGCCCCTGGACCTTTCTGGGTCGCGGGGCCCGCCTCTCCGGCGCCGAGGCCCGCGCCGGCCGCGACCGCGCCATCCGGGAGGCCGCCGAAGCCGAGCTCGCCCGCAAGCGGCTCGAGGCGGACGGCCTCCATGCCCAGCTCCGCGCCCTCTCCTCCTCCGTCGAGGCCCTCTCCGCCGCCATGCTGGACGTGGCGGGCTTCCGCCGCGAGACCCTCGCCGTTCTCGGCACCCGCCTCTCTTCCGAGGCCGCGGGCGCCGAGCATCTCCAGCGGGAGTTGGCGATCGCGCACGCCGATCTCGAGAAGAAGAACCAGGAGCTCGCGCGCCTCCAACAGGAGCGTGACCGGCTGGGACGCGCCTTCACATTCTTGGGACCAAACCGACGCTGACGAACGCCGCGCGCTGTGTCAGGCTGGCGCGCATGTTGCTCCTCGCCACCCTCGCCCTCGCCCAGGAAGCGCCCCCCGTCATCAACGGGGACCTCACCTCCGACTACGACGAGGTGGTGCTCATCTACGCGTACACCAACGACGGGTACGGCGGCGTGTGCAGCGGCTCCCTCGTCGCGGACGAGTGGGTGCTCACGGCGGCGCACTGCGTGCAGGACGTCGACCAGGTGCAGGTCTACGTGGGCGCGAACTCGAACAGCCTCGAGCAGGACAGCCGCGCGGACGAGTGGTACCAGCACCCCCAGTACGACGGCTCCGGGTACTACGACATCGCCCTGATCCACCTCCGGAACACCTTCTCCGGCGTGGAGCTCATGGGCGTGAACAAGGACGCCCTCACCAACCGCGACGTCGGGGACGACTACCGCGTCGTCGGCTTCGGCATCACCGCCGATGACGACACCTCCTCGGTCTCGAAGAAGCGCTACGCCGACCTCCCGCTGTACGACTACGACAGCTCGCTCGCCATCTTCTACGGCGACCCCGAAGGCCAGAACGCCTGCCACGGCGACTCCGGCGGCCCGATGCTCGAGACCACGTCCGACGGCGGCTACGAGGTCGCCGCCATCATCAACTTCGCCTACGGCGGCAGCACCGACTGCGAGAACAACGGCGTCGCGACGGCGCGGGTGGACTACTACCTCGACTGGATCGAGGACTACACCCCCGTCTTCAGCCACGACGAGCTCATGGGCGACGCCGACACGGATACGGACACCGACACCGACACCGATACGGACACCGATACGGACACGGACGCCGACACGGACGCCGATACGGACACCGACGCCGCCCCCGTGGCCGATCTGAGCGAGGACCCCGTCCGCCCCGACGCCGTCGGCGAGGACTACGACACCAAGGGCCTCCTCTCCTGCTCGACCACCGGCGCGGGCATGCCCGGGAGCAGCGCGGCCGGCCTCCTCCTCGCGCTCGGCGCCCTCGCCGCAGCCCGTCGCAAGGCGTAGCGGCCCGCCGCAGGGCGTAGCCCCTCCGTTGCTACCGGAGGCCCAGCTCCGTGGCGCGGGTACGGGTGGCCGCCGCGTGCGCCGGGGTCAGCCCGTACCAGTTGATGCCGCCGCACGAGGCGCACACCCCGTCGAAGCGCCCGGCGAGGTGCGCCAGCCGCGCGCGCGTCGCCTTCTCGCCGTCCCAGAGCCCGCGGAACGACCGCTCCGCGAGCGAGCCGAGGTCGAGCTCCCCGCGCAGGTCCGAGCAGCACATCAGCAGGTGCCCGTCCTGCCGCACGACGGGCGTGAACCAGAGGCCGGGGCACGCCGTGCGCGTGGCGTGCGCGTCGTCGCGTTGCCACGGGCGATCGGCCCACACGCGCACGGAGAGCGCCTCCCCCTCGACCGCGGCGATCCCGAAGCGCGCCATGGTCGTCTCGTAGAGCCGGTCGGCCTCGGCCTGCCCCGCTGCACCGCCGCCGACGGAGAGCCGCTTGAACAGGATCTCGGCGTGGCCGCGCCCCGCGCCGTGGCAGCCGAGCGCGTCTGTCCAGTAGCGCGAGAATTCGCCCACCTCGTGCGCGTTTCCGGGCTGCACCACGAACTGGACCTGCACGTGCACGTTGTGGGGGGCCGGCATGCGCGCGCGAGCCGCCAGGAAGGCCCGGATGTGGCGCCGCGCCCGCACGAGCCCGTCGCGCCCTTTGACGCGCGTGTAGGTGTCGGCGGTGGCGGCGTCGAGCGTGAACACGACGAGCAGCGGTACGTCCGGCGCGCGCCGCGCGAGCAGGCGCTCCATGCGCTCCGGCGTGAGGAGGAGCGCGTTCGTGTCGAAGCGCAGGTACCCGACGCGATCGCCGAGCGTTCGCCCCGCCGCGGCGACGAGCTCCTCGAGCCCGGGGTGCAGCGAGGGGTCCCCGAGCCACTGCAGGATGAGGTGATCGAAGCGGCAATCCTCCGCTACCAACCCGTCGAGGATCCGCTGGAACACCGCCGGATCCAGGTACCCCTTCGGCACCCCGTGCACCGTCTCCCAGCGCTCGTGATGGGGGGCGCACATGGTGCAGGCGAGGTTGCAGTGATCGGTCGGCTCGATCTGCAGCACGCCCAGGTGCGACGGGAAGGTGGCCATGCGCCCATCCTACCTGCTACGCTGCGCCGCCGGAGAACGACGGATGGTCCGCCTGCTGCCCCTCGCCTCGTTGGTCCTCGTGGCCCTCCTGTCCGCCTGCAACAACCCCTGCCAGGGAATCTGCACGCGCATCGCCGCCTATGCGCGCGAGTGCGGCTTCGAGCCCACTGCGGACGACATGGCGCAGTGCCGTGAGGAATACGCCGCTGCAAACCTCGTCGAAGGCGACGTTGAGGACTGCGTGGAAGCCTCCGACCCCGTCCAGCTCCGCGAATGGTGGACGTGCGAGGAGCTCGGGCAGAACTATCAGAGCGCGGCGAACTGATCGCTGCGGCGTTCGTTGACCGGATGGCCCGGCTCGCCGTATGATCTCCCCCGTATGAACCCGAGCGCGCCCGCTTCCGACCGCCCTGCCGAAGGGGCGCCGCCCGCCACCTTCTCGCCCGAAGTGTTCGGGAAGTACTTCCTCGTCGACAAGATCGCGATGGGAGGGATGGCGGAGATCTTCAAGGCGAAGACCTTCGGCCACGGCGGCTTCGAGAACCTGCTCGTCATCAAGCGGATCCTCTCGCACCTGTCGGACAACGAGCAGTTCGTCCGCATGTTCATGGACGAGGCGAAGGTCTCCGCGCTCCTCCAGAACGCGAACATCGTCCGCATCTACGACTTCGGGAAGCTGCGCGAGAACTACTTCATCGCGATGGAGCACGTCGAGGGCAAGGACGTGAAGCTCATCCTCCGCAAGCTCGCGGAGCGTCGCAAGCTGTTGCCGCGCGAGTTCGCGGTGTACATCGCGATGGAGGCTGCGAAGGGCCTCGACTACGCCCACAAGCGCACCACACTCCAGGGCCAGCCCCTCTCGATCGTGCACCGCGACGTCTCGCCGTCCAACCTCCTCGTGTCCTACAGCGGCGAGGTCAAGGTCGCCGACTTCGGCATCGTCAAGGCCGCGAACTGCGCCGAAGACACCGACGCGGGCATGCTCAAGGGCAAGTTCGAGTACATGAGCCCCGAGCAGGCCAGCGGCCGTGAGCTCGACCGGCGCTCCGACATCTTCTCGCTCGGCATCATCCTCCACGAGATGTTGACGGGCCGTCGCCTCTTCAAGAGCGACGACGAGATCAAGACCCTCGAGCGCATCAAGAGCGGCGACGTCGACCCCCCCAGCACGCTCAACCCCTCCGTGCCCGCCCGCCTCGACGAGATCGTGCTCCGCGCCCTCTCGAAGGACGCCGGCGACCGCTACCAGGACGCCCGCGAGCTCCACGCCGACCTCCTCGAGTTCCTCTACCCGGCCTCCCCGGACCTCACGCAGCAGAGCCTCGCGCACTTCATGGCCGAGCTCTTCGCGGACGAGGTCGGCCAGGAGCGCAACCGCCTCGAGGAGGGCACGCGCCTCGCCCTCGCGCTCCACGAGGCCCACCAGTCGGTCGACCTCGAGCCCGAGTGGGAGGAGGAGTCCCCGAGCACCCGCACCCGCGGCGGCACCCGCGTCGACGCGCCGCCCCCGGCGCCCGCCGCCAAGGTCCCCTACGTCGTCGCCGGCCTCGCGCTCCTGTTCGCCGTCGCGACCGCCGCCTTCTTCCTCACCCGCCCCGGCCCCGAGCCCCTCGCGCCCGTCGTGAGCAGCGAAGCCGCCGGGCTCCAAACCGGCGCGGTCCAGCTCAAGGTGGGCCCCGTGGCCGGCACCGTCGTGGTGGACGGCGTCTCCGCCGGCGAGGGCGTCGAGGTCACCGTCTCCGACCTCGCGCCCGACACCGAGCACACCGTCGAGGTCACCGCGGACGGCTACGCCCCCTTCACCGAGAAGTTCACCGTCGCCGCCGGCGAGCGCGTGCGTCTCCCGGTCAACCTCGTCAAGGCCGCCGCCCCCGTCGAGCCCACCCGCTCGGACGTCGGCCGCACGCCCCGCGCCGCCGAGCCCCCCCCCGGCGAGGTCAACGTCGCCATCGCGGCCTTCTCCTCGAACCCCACCGGCGCGGACGTGTTCGTTGACGGCAAGCTCGTCGGCAAGACCCCCGTCGCGTGGGACAACGGCGTCGCCGGCAACCGCTACAGCGTCGAGTACCGACTCTCCGGCCACGAGACCGTCCGGTTCACCGCTGCGCTCCCCCGCGCGGGCGGCCGTGAGCCCTACGAGCGCACCCTGGTCGAGCGCGCCAAGGCGGACGGCAAGCTCTCCGTCAACGTGAGCGGCGGCTGGGCGGAAGTGTTCGTGGACGGAAAGAAGATTGGGGACACGCCCATCTTCGGCTACACGCTCGCGGCCGGCAGCTACACGGTGCGCGCGCGCAACGAGGGCATCGGCCTCGACCAGACGAAGCAAGTCACGGTCAAGGCCGGCGAGACCGCCTCCCTGCCCTTCTCAGCCAACTAGGCGATCTGGGCGGCTTTTCGGCCCCCTCCGGGCTCGCTGTCGCTCGGTTCGGCGGCCCCGGCGGGGCGCCGGGGCCGCCGGAACTGGGCGGCCCGGGGCGGCCGCCCCCCCCTCCGGTCGCCGGCCGCGGGGACCCGTTAGGGGATCGGCCCGAAGGTGATGGTCCCGGCGTCCCCGGCGTCCCCGGCGTCCCCGGCGTCGCTGGTGAGCAGGATGGCCGCGGTGGCACCGCCGCCCGCCGCGAGCGCGCCGAGGCCCGCCCAGAGGTACCAGGGCGCGCCCTTGCGATCTGTGCGTGCGGTGGCGACCTTGCCGTCCCCGGACTTCACGGGCTCGAGCAGCATGCTCGTGAGCACGGCGTTGCTCGAGATGTCGAGGGGGAGGATCTGCGGGCTCACCCGGTCGCTCTTGATGTCGCCGCTCTCGGTGAGGAAGCTTACGGCCGCGGGCACCAGGTCGAGCAGGGCGCCCAGCGGATCGTTGTTGGCTTCCGAGACGAGCACCTTGGAGAAGTTGCCGGAGGCCGGCGCGTACACCTGGAGCGCCACCTGGGTGCCGTTCATGCCGACCACGAGCACGAGGTCGCGGTCGGTGTACTGGCCGATGCTGCGGTACAGATCGCGGGTCTGGCGCGTCCGGCCAGCGTTGTCTCCGGCGGCGCGGCCGATGGCGCGGGCCGCGAGCGTGGGCGCGAGGTCACGCTTCTCGCCGGCGGCGAGCGTCACGATCTCGAAGGCAGCGGTGCCGTCGTTGCCACGGACGAGGACATGGTGTTCGCCGGGGACCATCGTGAGCTCGCCCGCGGGGGTCTGGCGGCCGTCCACCCACAGGGTCGCGCCGGAGGGCGCGCGCACGGTGAGCGTCGCGGGGCTCTCGGCGGCGGCCTGGCTGCGGACCTCCGCGTAGAGCGACACGATCTGCGGCGGGTAGTTGACGGTGTCGAGCTGGCGCGAGGGGTTCAGCGCGACGGAGCGGCGGAAGGCCTGGCGCGCCGCCGCCTCGTTCCCGAGCCCCGCGTTCGCGAGCCCGAGGAGCGTGAGGGCGTCGTGTAGATCGCGCACGTCGGTGCTGGTGGCGAGCCCGGCGGCGAGCTGGCGCGTAGCCTGCTCGAGCACGGGGATGGCCTGATCGGGCTGGGCGCGGTCGTAGAGGATCTTGCCCTCGCGGAGGGCGTCGCGGCCGGGCCCGAGCGCGAAGGAGTCGAGGATGAGGTCCTCGCGGCCGGCGAGTCGGCCGCGCACCTCGGCAGGCGCGAGGGCGTCCACCTTGCCGGTCGCGTCGAGGGCCTGGGTGAGGCGGGTCGCGGCGGCGTCCGCGGCGGCGCCCGTGAGGCCGGGCACGTGCATGCCGACGACCAGGAGCTCGGGCGCGGCGGCGTGAGCGGCGGAGGAAGAAGCGACGGCGGCCAACAACCACGAGGTGATCATGGCGCCATCGTAGCACCGATGGTCCTCCGCGCGTCGGGGGGATAGGACCCCGGCGCGGGTGCAGGCATGAAGGTTCTGGGCATCGACCCGGGCAGTCGCTCGACCGGGTGGGGTGTCGTCACCCGCGAACAGGGCCGTTACCGCCTCCTGGCGGCCGGCGCGATCCGCACGAGCTCGGACACGCCGATGCCCGAGCGCCTGCTCGCGATCCACCAGGGTCTCACCGCCGTGATCCTCCTGCACGCGCCGGATGTCGTGGCGATCGAGGCCATCTTCTCGCACAAGAGCGCCACCTCCGCGCTCGTGCTCGGCCAGGCGCGTGGCGTGGCGCTCGTCGCCGCGGCGGCGTCCGGCCGCCCGGTGTTCGAGTACAATGCGATGACGATCAAGAGCTCGGTCGCCGGTAGCGGCCGCGCCGACAAGGAGGCGGTCGGGCGCATGGTGACGGTGTTGTTGGGGGGCCCCGTCGACGGCCCGCACGACGCGGTGGACGCCGTGGCGATCGCCATGACGCACCACGCGCACGCCCACCGCCACGCGGCCGCCGAGCGCCTCGCCGCCGTCACCGCCACGGTGACCGCCCGCGCCGCCGCCGCGCGCGCGGCCCTCCCCAAGCGCGCCGCCCCCACGCTCCCCGCCC
>CAJBVW010000019.1 GCA_903959175.1 uncultured Pseudomonadota bacterium | reverse complement strand
GGCACGCGCCGCGACGTCGGCGGGCAGCGCCCCGAGGAGCGGCGCGAGCGCGAGGGCGACGGCCCCGAGCGCCGCGGCCGCGCTCCCGCGGTCGAGGCGGAGCGCCCCGAAGAGGGGCCCCACGCCCAGGCCGAAGACGCCGAGGGCGAGGGTGCCGGCGTAGGGGTGCGCGCCCAGGAGATCGGGGAGGCGCGCAGTCGTGAAGTAGGCGGTAGAAGCCGCCACCACCACGCCGAACACCGCGCTCCGGGCCGCGCCGAAGAGCGTGGCGCCGAGCGCCAACCCCGCGCCGAGCGCGACGAAGCCGAGCGGCGTCGGATCCAGCGCGCTTCGGCCGAGGGCCCACGCGCCACACACGAGCGCGCCGAGGAGCGCGGCGGCGAGGGCGCGTGGCGCGCGGGACGCCGCCGTGGCGCGCGGAGATGCCCCGGGCGGGCCTTCGCCGAGAAGCGCGCCGCCACCCAGGAGGATCACGAGGGCGAGCAACGCGCGCGGATCGAGCCACGCGCCCCCCACGAAGCTCGCGACCCCCAAAATTCGGGGCCCGCGCGCCGCGCGCGCCACGGCGATCTGGAGCGGCGCGCTCAAGCCGGTGGCGATCAGGGCGCCGAGGCCCGCCGCTACGAAGGGGAGCGCGGTGTAGCCCCCCACCCACACCGCGGCGCGCGCAAAAGGATCGCGTGCAAGCACCATTCCTGCGGCCGCAGTGGCCAGAAACAAACGACTGCGCTTGTTCGCGGTGACCGGGGTGAGCCAGACCAGCCCTACGGCCGCGCCCACGGTCGACGCGACGGGACCGGCGGCGAACAAGTCGTTGGAAAGCCGCACTGCGAGGGAGACGACTCCCCCCGCGCCGGCGGCGGCGAGCCAGGGCGCGAGGGACACGAAAGAGGGGCTACGCACGGCCTCCATCATATCGCGGCCCGCCCGAAGGTTGACCAGCGGGAACGCTTCCTGCTACAAAGCCTCCAGCCTTTCGAAGGAATTGGTTTGGCCCTGTTTGCCCGTCCCCGAAATGCAGTCGCACTGGACATCGGGTCCAGCCACGTCAAGCTCCTGGAGTTTGAGACCGATCGTGCCGGGCGTCGCCGCCTGAAGCACTTCGGCATCGCTCCTGTGCCTCCCGAGGCCATCGTCGACGGCGCCTTCATGAACACCAGCGCGGTGGTCGCCACCATCCGCGAGCTGCTCGCCCGACACCGCGTCAAGTCCAAGGACGCGATCGTCGGGGTCGCGGGCAACTCGGTCATCATCAAGCGGATCTCGCTTCCGGTGATGACCCAGCAGGAGCTGGAGGAGTCCATCACCTGGGAGGCGGAGCAGTACATCCCCTTCGATGTGAACGACGTCAACATCGACGCCCACATCCTTAAGGGCCAGGCCGACGAAGCCGGGCAGATGGAAGTGCTCCTCGTGGCGGCCCGCAAGGAGCTGATCAACGAGTACCAGAGCCTGGTGCTCGAAGCCGGCCTGCGCCCCGCGGTGATCGACGTGGCGGCCTTCGCCCTCGAGAACCAGTACAACCTCAATTACGACACCCCCCGCGAGCCCACCGCGCTCGTGAACGTGGGTGCCTCCACGGTGAACCTCAACGTCCTCCGCAACGGTGTCAGCGCGTTCACGCGCGACATCGCGATGGGCGGCCGGGCCTACACCGAGGAGATTCAGCGCTCTATGAACGTCTCCTACGAGGAGGCCGAGGCCTTCAAGGTCGGCGGCGGAGAGAAGGACCGCTCCGCGGTCGTCCCGGAAGAGGTCGAGCGCGTGCTTTCGACCGTCTCGGACACCATCGCCGGCGAGATCCATCGGTCGCTGGACTTCTTCCTGTCCACTTCGGGCGGCGCGCCCCTCGCGAAGGTCGCCCTCTCGGGCGGCGCCGCGTCGACCCCCGGTCTGCGCACCGCGCTCCAGCGCTTGTGCGGGTGCGCGGTCGAGATCGTGGACCCCTTCAAGAAGATCCAGGTGGACGAGCGCGCGTTCAAGCCGCGCTTCCTCCAGGATGTGGCCCCGCAGGCGGCCGTGGTGGTCGGGCTCGGGTTGCGGAGGCCGGACGACAAATGATCCGCATCAACCTCCTGCCTGTCCGGCAGACCCGTAAACTCGAAGCCGCTCGTCTGGAGCTCTCCCTCGCGGTCGCGGGTGGGCTTCTGGTCACGGTGTTGGCCGGCGCCACCTGGGCGTTGTTCACCTGGCAGCTCAGCGCCACCCAGGACGAGAACGCGGCCCTCCAAGCCGAGATCGACCGCCTCGCAGCCGACGTTGCGAAGGTCGACGAGATGGAGAAGTTCAAGGCCGAGCTCGAGCGCAAGCTCGCGGTCATCCAGAGCCTCCGCGACAAGAAGGCCGGTCCGGTCCACATGTTGGACGAGATCGCCGTCGCCACGCCGGAGAAGCTCTTCATCACGAGCGTCAAAGAGAAGGCGGGCGAGCTCGAGCTCAGCGGCGTCTCCGTCAGCAACGACGTGATCAGCCAGTTCCTCCGCGCCCTGGACGACTCGCCCTACCTCGAGAAGGTCTACCTCGTGGACATCGAGGCGATGCCCCCCGAGAAGAACATCTCGATCACCCTGAAGAAGTTCAAGTTGACCGCGAAGCTGGTCACCCCCGCGGTCGTGGCCGAGGCGACCCCGGCGGTCGAGGGTGCCGCGGCACCTGCGGGCGCGGTGCCGGCCCCCGCGCCGGCGGCGCCCGCCCCGGTCGCTCCTGCTGACGGCGCGGCGCCTGCGCCGGCCACCGGAGGTGGCGCGTGAGCCAGTTCCTCGATCGGTACACCAAGCTCCCCCGCTCGCAACGGTTGTTGCTGGTCGGGCTCGGGTACCTGCTGATTTGTGTGGTGTTCTTCTTCTCGTTGATCTCGCCGACCCTGGCAGATATCGACCTGGCGAACGCGACCCGCGCCGAGCTCACAACCAAGCGGGATCAGGTGCGTACCCGCGCCGAGAACCGCGCCTCCTTCGAGGCCGAGCTCGAGACCCTCGCCACCGAGCTCAAGCAGGCCCTCAAGGAACTCCCGAACGATCGCGAGATCCCCGGGCTGCTCTCCGAGATCGACGGGCACGCGCGCAAGTCCGGCCTGGACGTGCGCCGCTTCCAGCCGCTCCCCGAGGTGCTCCACGAGTACTTCGCGGACGTGCCGGTGCAGCTCGTCATGGACGGGAGCTTCCACGAGATCGGCATCTTCTTCGACAAGGTCCGCAAGATGGGCCGCATCGTCTCCGTGCAGGACATCGAGATGACGGACCCGGTCCAGTCTGGCTCCGAGACGAGCCTGAAGGTGAGCGCGCAGGCGGTGACCTACCGCTTCCTCACCGAGGCGGAGATCGAAGCCGGCCGCAACGCGAAGAAGCCGAAGAAAGCAGCGGGAGGGGGCGGCGATGAGTAGGTTCCCGCTCTTCCTGTGTGTCGTCGCGGTGGTGGGCTGCGGCGAGCCGGTGCCGTCGGGTGGCGGTGCGATCACCCCCCCCAAGCCGCCTCCCAAGGCCGCGGTGGCCGCCGCCAGCACGGAGGGGGTGCAGGAGTATTTCTACAACCCCGCCGGCAAGCGTGATCCCTTCCAGAGCTTCATCAAGCGGGGCACCGCCGAAGAAATTCGGGAGGACGCGCCCGCTCTCCAGCGCTGGGACATCGACAAGTACACGCTCGCGGGCGTCATCTGGAACACGACGCGGCCACAGGCCCTGCTCGTCGATCCGGAAGGCACCGGGCACTCGATTCGCGTCGGTACCTACGTCGGTCGCAACTGGGGGAAGGTCACGTCCATCTCCGACGGCTGCGTCGTGGTGACCGAGGAGTACCAGACACTCGACGGCGAGCTCGTCGTCAACCCCGTAACGGTGTGCTTCCCCACCGAGGCAAGGAAATGATCCGCTTCTTTATTGGGGATTCGGGTATGCGCAGGCTCCTCCCCGCCGGTCGTGTGGCCGGGATCGTCCTGCTCTCCGCGCTCGCTGTCGCTCCCGCCTTCGCGGCGGATCCGCTCACGGTCGGTAGCGCCCAGATCGGCACCGCGTCGGGGGTGACCGTCGTCCGCATCGCGGTCGACGCGACCAGCGGACAGCCGTCCGTCAGCCCGTTCCGTCAGACCAACCCCGAGCGCCTCGTGCTCGACATCGCGGGCGCTCGCCTCGGTGCCGACGCCGCGCTCGGCAGCGGCGGCATCGTCTCGCGCGCCGAGTACGGCACGTTCAACGACGGCACGGACAACGTGCGCGTGACGTTGTGGCTCACGGGGCCCGCCCAGTGGGACATCAAGAGCGAGCCTGGCGCGATCGTGTTGACGCTCACCGCGGGCGCCGTCTCCGACCCCCTCGCGGACGCCCTCGGCGCCCCCACGGTGGACGGCGTCAAGCTCTCCGGTCCCCTGGCCGCGATCAGTGGCCCCGCGCTCACCACGCTCGACTTCCAGCAGAAGGATCGCGTCAGCCGCATCCTCATCGGCTCGAAGGACGTGGAGCCCGCCGTGTCCCAGCCGTCGCGGAACACCATCGCGATCGACCTCCCCGGCGCCCGCATCGCGGAGAGCCTCGGCCGCGAGATCGACACCCGCTTCTTCTACAGCGCGGTCGACTCCGTCCGCGCCGCGCCTACCGCGGCGGGCGCGCGCATCACCGTCGGCCTGCGCGAAGGCGCCGAGTACGAGGTTTCCCGCGAGGGCGGCCTCACCGTGCTCTCCATCCGCATCCCGGCCGACATCCTCGCCAAGCGCGAGGCTGCGCTCCAGGGCGCGGCGGTGAGCCGTGCGGTCCCGGCCGCGCCGGGCACGCCCGCCACCAACGGCGGCGAGGGCCTCTCCAACTCCAATGGCTCCGAGGTCCTCATCACGGGGAACGGCCGCTCGGTCGACCCCCAAGCCGTCTTCGGCAGCGGCGGCGGCACCTCCGCCCCCGGCTCCTTCGGCTTCGCCTCCGACGTGAAGAGCTCCAACTCCTCCCGCTCGAACGGCAAGCGGATGAGCATCGATCTGCAGGAAGCGGACATCCATGTGGTGTTCCGCTTCATCGCGGACTTCGCGGACATCAACATCATCACCTCCGACGACGTCTCGGGGAAGGTGACGGTGCGCCTGAAGGACGTGCCCTGGGACGAGGCGCTCGGCGCCGTCCTCCAGGCCAAGGGCCTCGGCGCGGAGCGCCTCGGCAACATCGTGCGCATCGCGCCGCTCGAGACGATCAAGGCGGAGCAGCAGGCCTCCCTCGAGACCGAGAAGACCAAGGACGACCTCGCCGAGCTCCAGCTCTACGTGGCGCCGCTCAACTACGCCCAGGCGGACGAGCTCGTCGAGCAGGTCACCTCGGTGCTCTCGGCGCGCGGCAGCGTCCAGGTCGACTCGCGCGGCAACCAGCTCATCGTGCGCGACCAGGAAGACAACGTCGCCCAGATCCGCGAGCTGCTGCGCACGCTCGACAAGCCCAACCGGCAGGTCAGCATCGAGGCCCGCTTCGTCGAGGCGACCAGCAACTTCTCCCGCAGCCTCGGCATCGAGTGGGGCGGCGCGGTCGATGCTTCGGCGGCGACCGGGTACCCCACCGGCGCGTTCTTCCCGAGCAGCGTCGGCGTCAGCGGCGGGAGCGGCGGCAACGTCGGCTTCGACTCGGCGGCGGACAACCTCCTCGTCGACCTCGCCGCGACCGGCTCGGCGGGCGCGCTCGGCTTCTCGCTCGGCAGCATCCCCGGACTGCTCAACCTCGACGCGCGTCTCTCCGCCATCGAGGCCGAGGGCTGGGGCAAGATCATCTCGAGCCCGCGCGTGACCGCGCTGGACAACGAGGAGGCGACCGTCATCCAAGGCGCGCGCATCCCGTTCGTCTCGACCAGCCAGAACGGCACCCAGGTCCAGTTCGTCGAGGCGAACCTCGAGCTGGCCGTGACCCCGCACATCACGTCGGACGGCACGATCTTCCTCGACATCAAGGTGTCGAACGACCGCCCGGACTTCGCGGCGGGCGTGGGCGGCAACCCGGCGATCACCACCAAGTCGATCTCGACGCGCGTGCTCGTCCCGGACGGCGACACCACGGTCCTCGGCGGCGTCTACGCCACGAGCGAGAGCCAGAAGCAGACGCGGGTCCCGTTCTTCGGGAGCATTCCCATCATCGGGCTGCTCTTCAAGAACTCGGAGAAGGCCCGGATCCAGGACGAGATGCTGGTGTTCATCACGCCGCGCATCGTCCCGCTGGAGTCGGAGGACTAAGTGGTCCACGCGCCGGTTCGCCTGGCCCTCGCGGGCCCGATGGGCGCCGGCAAGTCGACCGTCGGGCGGCTCCTCGCGGAGCGTTGGGGCGTGCCCTTCCTGGATCTCGACTCCGAGATCGGGGACATTCCCGCGCTCTTCGCGTCCGGTGGTGAGGCGTCGTTCCGACGACGTGAGGCCGAGGTTCTCGTGCGCGCGGTCGCCGGCCACGGCGTGCTCGCGCTCGGCGGGGGCACCGTGGTCGACCCCGCCAACCGCCGCCGGCTTGAGGGGTGGCGCGTGGTGGTCCTGATGGGGGCCGCGCCGACCCTGCGCGCCCGGATCGGCGAGGGAGTCGGCCGCCCGCTCGCGCCGAACCTGGAGGCGCTGCTGGCTGCGAGGGACGCGGCGCACCGCGCGGCGGGGCCCTGGGTGGATACGGAGGGCCGGGATCCGCGCGAAGTCGCGGATCGCGTGGAGGCGCTGTGCACATCCCCGTAGTGGCGGGCGGAGCGGAGTACGACGTGGTGGTCGCGGAGGGCCTGACCGGCCTCGGCGCGGCGTTGGCCGTGGGGCGCGGCCCCGGGCGGTGCGTCGTCGTCACCAACCCCGTGGTGGCGCCGCTCCACGCTGCACGCCTCCGCGCGGAGCTGGAGGGCGCGGGCTGGCACGTCGAGCAGCTGGAGGTCCCCGACGGGGAGGCCAACAAGACGCTCGCGACCTGGGAAGCGCTCGTGGGCGGCCTGCTCGCGGCGCGCGTCGACCGGCAGACCCCCGTGCTCGCGCTCGGCGGCGGCGTCACCGGCGACATCGTCGGGTTCGCCGCGGCCACCGTGCTGCGCGGCGTGCCGCTGGTCCAGGTCCCGACGACGCTCCTCGCGATGGTCGACTCCTCCGTCGGCGGGAAGACCGGGGTGAACACCGCGAGCGGGAAGAACCTCGTCGGCGCGTTCCACCAGCCGATCCTCGTGTGGGCCGCGCTCGACACGCTCGCCACGTTGCCCGACGCCGAGCTCCGCTGCGGCTTCGGCGAGATCGTCAAGCACGCGGTGCTCGCCGGAGAGGAGGCCCTCGCCACCTGCGAGGCCCTCGCGCCAGCGCTCGTCGCGCGCGATCCCGCCGCCCTCGCGCGGATGGTCGCGGACTCGGTGCGCACGAAGGCCGCCGTGGTCGCGGACGATCCCCACGAGCAGGGCCGTCGCGCCGTGCTCAACCTCGGCCACACGCTGGGCCACGCGCTCGAGTCGGTCTGTGGCTACGGCGTCCTCCGCCACGGCGAGGCCGTCGCGCTGGGCCTGCTCGGGATCACCCGCTTCGCGGAGGCCGAGGGCTGGCTCACCGAGCCGTCCCTGCCGCGGCGCCTGGAATCGCTGATCGCCGCCCTCGGACTTCCGATCTCCGCGCCGGCGGATGTCGACCCCGCCGCACTCGCGCGGGCCGTCGGCTATGACAAGAAGCGCCTGCGTGGTATGCTCCGGATCGTGGTGCCGTACGCGCCGGGTCGGATCGAGCTGCGCTCGCTCCCCCTGGACGAGGTGCCTACGCTCATCCAGGCCCTTCCTATCGACCGGTAGCCGCCCGCGGGCAACACGGAGTCGCCGATGTCCATCCTCCTCGCCCTCACCCTCGGTTGCGCCATGGGCCCCTACGGCGCGCCGGTCGGCGCCGAGATCGTGTACCTCACGGGTAGCGACGAAACGGGCCCGATCTTCGACCTCGCCTACAACGACCCGGACGACGGCGTCGGCCTCCTCCTCCGCGAGCAGGTGATGGTCACCATCGAGGACACCGAGCAGGGTCGCACCATGCCCCTGAACAACATCCTGGTGGAGCTCACCTCGGGGTGGTCGGAGGCCTACATCATCCCGGCCACCGCGGTGACCACCGTGACCGAGTACGAAGAGGCCTGCGAGACCGACGGCTCCGAGGAGTGCGCGGCCTGGTTCGACATCGGCGAGGACCGCTACGTCGAGTTCGGCGGCGACTACACCGACCTCGGGGGCCTCCGCCCGACGTACTACCGGGGCGGCACCGACAACCGTGGGATCCTCGACTTCTACGTGTTCATCGACTCCATCCCCGTCGACGACGAGGGGGAGGTCTTCCCCATCCCCATCTTCGCCAGCATCGGCGTCGCCGCGGACTCCTGGACCTACGACTTCCAGTAGCCGATGACCAGCGCGGCCGAGGCGGACATCGCTCGCCTCTCCAGGCGCCTGCGCGACGAGCCCAGGTCGACGGTGTTCGTCGCCCTCGCTGACGCGCTTCGGCGGGGCGGTCGCTTCGGCGAGGGCCTCCAGGTGCTCCGCGAGGGGTTCCGCGTGCACCCCGACCACGCCCCCGCGCGCGTCGTCCTCGGGCGCATCCACCTCGAGATGGGGAACCGCCCCCTTGCCGCCGAGGTCCTCCAGGACGTCGTCGCGGGTGACCCCGAGAACCTCGCCGCCGCCTCCCTGCTCGCCCGCCTCTTCGTCGAGGACGGCCGCATGGTCGAGGCGCGCCCGCTCATCGAGCGGCTGGAGATGGCGAACCATCCGGACGCCGCCCTCCGCGCCCACCTGCCGCCAACCGGCGAGCGGGTCGAGGCGCCTTCCGCGCGCGGCGGAGACCCCTTCGATCACCCCCGTCTCGCGGATCGGTTCGCCCGTGCGGGCCACCCGGAGCGCGCGGTCGCGCTCTGGCGCCGCCTCGCCTCGGTCGACCCCGACTCCTCCACCGCGCGGGAGGCCCTGGCCGCCGTGGCGCGCACGCCCCTCGCGGCGCGGAGCCCCCCTGAGGACGTGACGCTCGACGCCGCCGGGCCCGCCCCGACCGCGGGGCCCGCCCCGCTGCTCCGCTACGCGCGCCACTTCTGGAGGGCGGGATGACGATCCTCGTGGTCCACGGTCCGAACCTCGACCGGTTGGGGAAGCGGGAGCCGGACATCTACGGCCGCGCCACCCTCGCCGACGTCGACGCGCGGCTCGTGGCGCTGGGCGCTGAGCTCGGGGTGCGCGTCGTGACCTTCCAGTCCAACTGGGAGGGCGCGCTGATCGACCGGGTGCACGCCGCCGCCGACGAGGGGGTGCGCGGCATCGTCATCAACCCCGGCGGGCTGACGCACACGTCCGTCGCGCTCCGGGACGCGCTGCTCTCGGTCGCTCTGCCGTTCGTCGAGGTGCACCTCTCGAACGTCCATGCGCGCGAGCCGTTCCGGCGCCACTCCTACTTCAGTGACGCCGCGGTGGGCGTCGTCTGTGGATTCGGAGCGACCAGCTACGAGCTTGGGCTCCGCGGCCTGTTAGGCTGCGCGGCCCCCGAGTTGACGACGGGGGAGGAGAGCTGATGGAACGCAAGGAGATGGCGGAACTCATCCGGATGATGAAGCGGCAGGGCGTCGCCGAGTTCACCTACGAGACCGGGGAAGACGGCTCGAAGCTCAAGGTCCGGTTCGAGGGCGCCACGCCGTCCGGGTACATGCAGGTCCCGGTTGCCGCCCAGGCCGCGCCGGTCGCCGCCGCACCCGCCGCTGCCGCGAAGCCCGCCGCCGCTGACGGCCGCGTGATCAAGGCCCCGATCGTCGGTACATTCTACCGATCGTCTTCGCCGGACGCGCAGGCCTACGTCAACGTCGGGGACTCGGTACGCAAAGGCCAGGTCGTCTGCATCGTCGAGGCGATGAAGCTGATGAACCAGATCGAGAGCGACGTCGACGGCGTCGTGACCGAGATCCTCATCGAGAACGGTCAGCCCGTGCAGTTCGGGCAGGATCTCTTCCGCCTCGCCGCGAGGTAGGCGGTGTTCCGCAAAATCCTCATCGCGAACCGCGGCGAGATCGCCATGCGCGTCATCCGCGCGTGTCGCGAGCTCGGCATCCGCACCGTCGCCGTGTACTCGGAGGCCGACCGCCAGGCCACGCACGTCCGCTTCGCGGACGAGAGCGTGTGTATCGGCCCGGCCCAGGCGCGGCAGTCCTACCTCTCGCTCCCGGCCGTCATCTCCGCCGCCGACATCACCCGCGTCGACGCGGTGCATCCCGGCTACGGGTTCCTCGCCGAGAACGCCACCTTCGCCGAGGCCGTGAACGCCCACGGGATGACCTTCATCGGTCCGTCCCCCGAGCACCTTCGGCAGTTCGGCGACAAGCTCTCCGCCAAGGCAGCCGCCCGCGCGGCCGGCCTGCCGCTGCTCGCGGGCAGCCACGGCGCCGTCGAGGTGCTCGAGGAGGCCGTCGAGGTCGCCCGGGCGTCCGGCTACCCGCTCATGCTCAAGGCCGCGGCCGGTGGCGGCGGCAAGGGCATGCGCGTCGTCGAGGACGAGGACACGCTCCGCAAGGTCTTCGCGATCACCTCGGCCGAGGCCAAGGCGGCGTTCGGCAGCGGCGAGGTCTTCCTCGAGCGCTTCCTGCGCGCGCCGCGCCACATCGAGGTCCAGTTCGCCGGGGATCGCTACGGCGCCGCCGTGCACATCGGCGAGCGCGACTGCTCGATGCAGCGCCGCCACCAGAAGATCATCGAGGAGGCGCCCGCGCCCAACCTCGACGAGGGCCTGCGGGACCGCATCCGCGCCGCCGCCGCGCGCCTCGTCGCGTCCACCGGCTACGTCACCGTCGGCACCTGCGAGTTCCTCGTCCAAGGCGACGAGTTCTTCTTCCTCGAGGTCAATCCGCGCATCCAGGTCGAGCATCCGGTCACCGAGATGGTCACCGGGATCGACCTGGTCCAGCTCCAGATCCGCCTAGCGGCCGGGGAGCGCATGCCGTTCACCCAGTCCGAGGTGAAGCTGGACGGGCACAGCATCGAGGTGCGCGTCAACGCCGAGGACCCCTGGAAGTTCACGCCGTCCCCGGGCCGGATCGTCGGCTACCACGCGCCGGGCGGGCCGGGCGTGCGGGTCGACAGCGCGGTCCACGAGGGCGCGTTCGTCCAGCCCTACTACGACTCGCTCGTCGCGAAGCTCATCGTGCACGCGCCCGACCGCGAAGCGGCCATCCGCAAGCTCCTCGGCGCGATGGACGAGTACGTCGTCGAGGGCATCCGCACCTCGCTGCCGCTCCAGAAGCTCCTGCTTTCGGACCCGGCTTTTCGCGACGTGAAGTTCCACACGCGGTACATCGACGAGTGGTTGAAGAACCGTCCGGGGTAGGGAGCGGCATGGATCGGAACCAGCTCGAACAGGAGGCGATGCGCCAACTGAACCTCGGCAGCCAGGACGGCGCCTTGCGCGCCTACTCGGCCATCCTCAAGCTCGACCCTCGCGATCGCCGGATCCGCCAGAAGGTCGGGGAGCTGATGCTGAAGCTCGGCCGCCCTATCGACGCGGAGAAGCAGTTCCGCGAGGTGGCCGAGGGGCTGATGAAGGAGGGCGCGCACCGCGCCGCCGTGGCCGTCCTCAAGCAGCTCCTGGCGCTTCGACCGGACGATCCCGCCATCCAGATGGACCTCGCCGAGTGCTATGTCGCCTCCGGGTACGCGAACGACGCGCGGCCGCACTTCGACATGGCGATGCGCCTGTGGATCGGCGCGGGACGGCCGCTGGAGGCCGCGAAGGCGGCCCGGCGCGTCGCGGAGCTGAGCCCGGGGGAGCCCCCGCTGCGCCTGAAGGTGGCCGAGCTCCTCGAGGCCGGGGGAGACGCCCTCGGCGCCGCCGCGGCCTACCAGGAGGTCGCGGAGGAGTACCGCAGGCGCGGCCGCCCCGACGAGGTCGGTCGCATCGCCGAGATGGCGCTCCGGCTGAAGCCCGACGATCTCCCCCTCCTCCTCGATGCCGCCGGTGCCCGGGTCGAGGCCGGCGAGTACAAGCGTGCGCTCGCCCACCTCCAGCTCGCGTTCGGTCAGGCGCCCCGCGACCCGCAGACGCTCGACCTCCTCTCTCGCGCCTTCGAAGGCGTGGGCCAGGCGGACAAGGCGCTCAAGGTGCTCGGTGAGCTCGCGCGCGTCGCCGCCGAGCGCGGCCAGCCCGCCCTCGAAGCCGAAGCGCTCCGACGGTCCCTGCGCCTCGCCCCCGGCGAAGCGGACCTCCTCGCCCGGCTCCGGGTCGCCGAGGAGAAGATCACGCGGATGGAGCGCCGCCTCACGCAGCTCGCGCTCGCCGAGCCGACCACCGAGGCCGAGCTCCGCGCCCAGGTGCGCGCCGAGGTCTACCTCCGCTACGGCTTCGCCGATCGTGCGGACGGCGCGCTGACCGAGGCCCTGGCCGAGGCGCCGGACGCGCTCGGGTTGCTCGCCGCGAAGGCCGAAGTGGAGGCCACGCGGGACGCCGCCGCCGCCCTCGTGACGATGGAGCGCATCCTCCTCCGCGCCGGCACCGAGGCCGACGCCGTCCGCGAGCGCATCGCGCTGGTGCGCCTCGCGGCGGGCCTGGAGCCGGCTTCTTCCCAATCCGCTCCAGCCTCCGCGGCGGCTTCTCCGCTGGCTGCGCCCGCACCGGCCGCCCCCGACGCGTCCGGCCCCGAAGCGAAGGGGGACCGCCTCGCCGCCGCCGGTGACCTCGTGGGCGCCGTGATGGCCTACCGCGAGGCGCTCGCCACGAACCCCCTCGACGACACCGTGCTCGGCAAGATCGCCGCCCTCCGCAGCGCCCCCCGCGCCGCCGCGGCCGTCGCCCCGCCCGAGCCCTCCGAGGAGGACGCCTTCGCCGACTTCGGACCGCTCGAGGACGGCACCTTCGCCGAGGTCCTCCCTGACGCCCTGGACGAGGTGTCCCCCCTCGGAGACGTCGACGAGGCCCGCTCCCTCGTGGCCGTCGGCATGTGGACCGACGCCCTCGCGATGCTCGAGGAGCTCGAGGGGCTCGAGGCCGCCGTCCTCCGCTCCCAGGCCGTGCGCGGGCTCGGCGAGGTGTCCCGCGCGCTCGATCTGCTGCGCGAGGCCTCGAACGACGCAGCCGAGACCGATCCGGCCTACCCCGAAGCGCTGTTCGAGCTCTCCGCGCTCTACACCGCCACGGGCAAGCACCGCGCCGCTGTACGGCTGCTCGAGGAGCTCCGCGACCTGGATCCGGGCTACCGCGTCGGCGAGGTCGAGGCGCACATGCGCGGCCTCCAGAAGCTGCTGAAGTAGGCCTCAGATCACGCCGTAGAGCGTATCGAGGCAGGTGACCGTCACGTTCGCCCAGGCGTGCAGCAACGCGCCGGCGACCGGCTGCCCCGTCTTCTCGCGGAGCCAGCCGAAGAGGAGCCCGGGGAAGAACGTGGCGAAGTGCCACCACCGGAACACCACGAGTGAGTGGCCGAAGGCGAAGAAGAGGGAGGCGATGACCAGCCCCCAGCCGATCGGCACCCCGAAGATCAGGAACTTCTTCGGGAAGATCTCGTTCAGCCGCGTCTGGAAGTAGCCGCGGTAGAAGAACTCCTCCGGGATCGCCACGAAGAACAGGTGGTACGGGACGAGGAGCGCGGCGTCCTTCGGCAGGCGCCAGTGCGGCGTCAGGTGGAAGAGCGTCGTCTGGTAGAGGTGGTAGCCCACCAGCCACGGCACGAGGATGACGGCGACCACGAGGCCCGCGCTCACGAACGCCTCGCGCCACGCCGGCAGGTCGGAGAAGGCGGGGATCGCGATGCGATAGCCGTAGCTGTCGACGTTCCGCCAGCGGCACAGCAGCACCGGCGCGTAGATGAACAGGAACGGGACCGCGGCGAGCGTCCACTCCGGGAGGCCCGCGCCCTGCAGCGCGACGACCGCGCGGATGAGCAGGAGCGTCGCGAGCCAGAGTGCGGTCAGCTCGAGGAAGACGCGGTTCCGGAGCCCGGGGGGGACGCGCTCGACGCGGTCGCCGATGCCGAGGGGGTGCTCGGGTGGGCCCCCGACGTGCTGCCCGTTCGATAGCCCTCCAGGTCCAGCGTGATCCACGAGAATCCCTCCGCGCGGCACGCGGCCACGATGTCTTCGCGCACGCCGGGGGCGACGAGCCGCCCGAGGTCGCCGATCTCTACCTCGATGCGCAGGAGCTCGGTCCCGCCGAGCTCATGGAAACGGACGCGGAACTGCCGGAACCCCTGGGCGCGCATCGCGCTCTCGATACGTCCGACGCGCGTGACGCGCCCGAGCGTGACGCGGGTCCCGACGGCGAAGCGGCTCCCGAGGCACGCGAAGCTGGGCTTGTCCCACACAGGCATGCCGAGCGCCAGGGCGGCGGCGCGGACGTCCTTCTTCGTGAAGCCGGCCTCGACGAGGGGGTGGCGGACGGCGTGTTCGGCGGCGGCCATCAGCCCGGGGCGGTGCCCTCCGAGATCGTCGACGATCGTGCCGTCGACGATCGCGCCGATGCCGCGTGCCCGGGCGGTGTCCCGCGCGAGGTCGAACAGCTCGGTCTTGCAGAAGTAGCAACGGTCGCCGGTGTTGCGCGCGTAGCCCTCGCGCTCGAGCTCGTGCGCGGCCACCACGAGGTGCCGGGCGCCGATCTCGGCGGCGAAGCGACGGGCCTCGGCGCACTCCTCGGGCGGGAAGGTCGGCGAGTCGGCGGTGAGCGCGAGGGCGCGGTCCCCGAGGGTGTCGACCGCGACCTTGAGGACGAGCGCCGAGTCCACGCCGCCGGAGAAGGTCACCAGGACGTCCCCCATCGCGCGGAGGAGGCTCCTGAGCGTGTCGAGCTTCGCCGCGAGCTCGGGCGAGAGGGGAGGGGAGAGGTCGGTCATTCGGGCTCCCAGTGCACGGGCGATCCGGGCGCGACGCCGAGGGTCCGGGCGGCGTCGCCGTCGCGCACCGCGAGCTCCAGCCGGCCGGTGCTCCCGGTCAGGGCGACGGGCTGGCCCGGTGCGGCCGCACCGTACGTGCGGACGACGGGAAGGCGCGCGGCGCCGAGGCGGACGACGCCAGAGTCCGCGGCGGGCAGGTTGGTGACGGCGTTCCCGTAGTGGTCGACGTAGAGGACCTCGCCGCGACCGTGGACCGCGACGGGGATCGTGAGGGGGACGGCGTCGTCGACGATCGGACCGACCTCGTCGAAGGCGGCACCGATGGCGAGGCGGGCGGCGACCGGCGCGAAGAGGTCCCGACCGTGGAACGTGGCGGAGGCGACGGGGAAGCCCCACGGGGCCGTGATCTCGCGCGCCACGGGGTCGGGGAGGAGCCCGAACAGCCCGTTGTCCGGGCCCACGAAGAGGCGCTCGGCGGCCCGGACGACCAGGGGGCGACGCGCGGTGCCGACGCCGGGGTCCACCACGCACAGGAAGACCGTACCGATGGGGAACCAGGGCCACGCCGTCTCGAGGAAGAGCGCGCCCACGCGCACGTCTTGCGGCGGGACGCCGTGCGTCACGTCGACCATCGGGACGCCGGGCGCCCGCGTCGCCAGGACGCCCTTCATCACGCCCACGTAGGGGTCCGAGAGGCCGAAGTCGGTGAGGAGGGCGAGGGGAGGCAGCGACGATTCTCCGCCCTTCGTCTACCCCGGTGGGGTCCGGAGGTCCCGTCCGGAACCGCGTCGCGCTACCCGAGGACGGCATCCGCGACCGACAGCCCGAGGCGCACCGGATCGACCGTCGCGATGATGCGGGCGCGCGCGCGCGCCGGCTGCGCGAGGTCCAGCACGGGGCCACCTCCAAGGAGGGCGCCCGCGCGGTCGACCACGACGCGCACGACCGGGCGAGCGACCTGGTCACCCGACGCCGGGGGGCGGCAGACGATGCCGACCTCTCCGCTGTCGAGCACGAGCGTGCTCCCGACGGGGTAGCGGCCGATGCTGGACACGAGCGCCTCGACCAGCGCCCCGTCGTGCGCGCGGCCCACCTCGGACTGGAGCCGGGCGACGGCCTCGTCCGGCAAGAGGCGCGCCGGATCGTCGCCCCGGAGCAGGCCTTCGGCCTGGAGCGCGAGCGACACGATGCGGCCGAAGAGGTGGGGCCACCCGGCGCCCCTCCCGGTGTCCGCCGAGAGCCCCCACAGCGTGCAGAGGACGCGCGCGTCGGTCTGGCCCACGCCGCGCGTGGCCCGACGGGCGGCGACGCGCGCGGCCTCCTCGGCGTCGAAGCCGGGCGGGAGGTGCGCGACCTCGAGCGCGGTGAGCGCGAGGTCGAAGAGCGCGGCGCGCGGCAGGCCCAACCGGAGCCCGACGATGAGCGCCAGCGTCACCACGGCGACCGCGCGGCGGGAAGCGCCCGGCCCGGCGAGCGCGAGCACGACGGGGAGCGCGCGGGGCTCCTGACGGGCGCGGTCGACCAGCGATCGGAGGGCGGCTTTCAGCGGGGGCGCCGCGTGCGGATCGGACAGGGGGCGGTCGGCGGCGCCGGCGAACGTGGCCCAGGCTTCGAACACGGGGCGCAGCGCCGCGCGGGCGTCATGCCCCGTCGGCGGGCGCGGCGTCATCAGGGAGAGCGAGGCCCCGCCGTGCGCGAGGAGCCAGCGCTGGAGCTCCTCGCGTTGCGCGTGCGCGGGGAGCGCGCGGACCCCGCGGAGGAGCGCGCGGACCGTACCGCGGTCCACGGGGGCGCCGATCTGGACCCCGCCCACGCCGTGCGAACGGAGCGCCGCCTCGAGCGGCGCGAGGGCGTCCCGCCACGAGGACGGGAGCGCGACGGCGGTCGTGCCCACCCAGAGCGTGGCGCCGTCCAGCTCGAAGGTCGGCGTGGCCGAGGCGGCCAGCGCCGTCCAGTCCTGGACGACGTCGCCGAGCACGCGAGAGACGACGCGGTCATCGGGCTCCGGGGCCCGCGCCAAGGCCGCGAGGTGGGCCGCGAAGGCCGTCGCGACCGCGTGGGCGGCTGCGGTGTCGCGCCCCGGGTACGACGTCATCGGCCGTCTCCCGCCAACAAAGCTTCTACTTCCTGGCGAAGTCGGGGGATCTCCGCCGCGACGTGCTGGAGGGCGGCCCGTGCGCGCGGGGTGCCGATCGCACGCAGGCCGTGGAGCGCGTAGCGTGCGAGCGCAGGGTGCCCCAGGCGGCGTCGGCCGAGGGCGAGCTCGGAGAGCGTCGGCTCGGCGCGTTCGCGGGCGACCCGCCCGAACGCGATGCAGAGGGCGCGGATCTCGGGCTCCTGGAGGGTCTCCAGCGCCGGATCGACGATGCGCGCCTCGAGGTACGGCAGCACCTCGGGCAGCCGGTGCGCCACGGCGTACCGAAGCGCCTCGACGCGTACGTCCGGCGTGGCGTCGGTCAGGCGCTGCAGGACGAGCGCCCGCACCCGGCGTCCTGTCTGCTGGCGCAGGGCGAAGAGCGAGCCCTCGCGTACGTCGGCGCGGGGGTGGCCGGCCAGCGCCAGGACCGGGTCGAGGAGGCGCGTGTCGTCGAGGCGCGCGGCCATGGCGAGGCCGAGGGCGAGCACGCCGGGCTCCTCGCTCCCGAGACGGGCGCGCACCCGCTCCACGCGCGTGGTGGACTCGTCCATCTCGCGCAGGAGCTGGGTGTCCGCCAACACCTGGACCGCCCAGCGCGGGAGGCGCGGCGCGAGGGCTCGCACGTCCTCGTCGGCCAGCGGGAGGGAGAGGAGCGAGAAGAGCTGGCCGCGCAGATCGGGGGTCGCGACGGCCCCGAGTCGGGCCGCGAGCGCGGCGCGCAGCGGCTCCTTCGCGAGGTCGCCGAGGGCGGCGCGCGTCGCGTCGCGGACCTCCTCGTCGGGACCGAGCTCGGGATCCACCGCCTGCAGGAGGCCGTGGAGCACCGGGGTCCCGTCGATCGGGCTCCCGAGCAGGTCGACCGCGACGCCCAGGACCTCTCGCGCCACCCGCCGCGCGGCGTTCGCCGTGGGCGCGCGGCCGATCGCCGCGAGGAGCGCGCTCGCGAGGTCGGCGGTGTCGAGGTCCGTCCCCCCCCGGACGAGCGCCACAGCCGCGACGAGCTCTGCGGGGAGCACGCTGGCGGTCGGATGGACGTCCAGGAAGGAGGTCGTATCCGGCGTTGCCGTCTCCCTGAGCTGCCGGAGGGCCTGCAGGGCGTCCCCGTGGAGCGTGCCCTTGCGCTGGGCCTCTGCCGGCGCGCGCGCGAGCAGCGCGAGGTGCGGAACCGGGGCGGGCGTCGGAGGCGGCTGCGTCGGGTCGGCGAGCGGCGCGGCGAGGTCGACGTGCACCTGGTTCAGCTCGGCGCGCCACACGGCGTCGGCGAGGCCGGCCGCGCCCTGCCCGCTCCAGTCGGTGGCGAGGATCGCGCCCACCGCCACGAGCTCGGCCTGGGGCGCCCCCGCGAAGACGGTGAGGGCGCGCATCCCCGCGACGTACAGGCCCTCGGCGAGGGGCCGCTCCGCGCCGTCCAGCACCGGGAGGTCCCCGAGCGTGATCGCCGCGGATGTCACATGCAGCGTGATTGCCTGGGCGTCGGTGAGGGCGTGCGTCAGCCCCTCGATCCACCCCGTGCGCTCCGCGGCGGGGAGCCGCGCCGGCGCGATGCCGCCCGCGGTGGGCCGCGCGGTGCGCGTGGCGCGCGCCAGGTGCTCGAAGGCGTCCCGCAGGTTGGCGGCAACGTCGTTCGCGGACGTTGTGGGCCGGTTCGGCGCCCTGCCTGCTGCACCGGGGATGGACATCCCGGCGACGATACCGCATTGACGCGGGCCTGTGCGCGCGGCCGTCCCGGTCGGTCGGATGGCGTATGCTACGGGTCCGCGAGGCCGAGATGAGTCACACGCCGCTGGGGGAGGTTTGCCTCACCCTCGGGTTGATGAGCAAAGACGACGTGGAGCAGGTGCTCGCTCGCCTGCGGGACGGCGGGGGCTCCCGGTTCGGCGAGGTCGCGATGGAGCTCAGTCTCCTCGACGACGACGGGCTCGCGCGCGCCCTCGCCCACCAGTTCCGACTCAACATGGTGCCCGAGGAGCGGCTCGCGCGGCTCTCGATCGCGCCGGAGGTGCTGGACCTGCTGCCGCACGGCCTCATCCGCGAGCGGCTCCTCCTGCCGACCTTCCTCGACGAAGAGAAGCGCGTCCTGTCGCTCCTCACCGCTGATCCGACCGACATTCCATCACTTCGCGCGGCCCAGACCTCTGCCCGTGCGGCCCGCCTCCGCCTGTTCGTCGCGCCGCGGGGCGCGATGCGGATCCTCGTCGATCGCCTCCTCCCGATGGAGCACACCGACGATCGCTCGGTCGCGCCCCTGCCGGAGGTGGAGGCCGAGAACGCCGCCGCTGGGCTCACGGTGGTGTTCGAGCCCGATCCGGATCGCGCCGCCGCGCTCCGGCGCCTCGAGGCGCTCGAGGGCGGGAGCTCCGAGATCGTGGGCGATCCCGAGCAGGTGAGCGCCTTCATCGAGGCAAATCAGGCCGATCGCGTCTTCCTTCGCCGCGCGGTGCTCCCCGAGGTGGAGCCCTACCTGCTCTCTTGGCGCCGCTTGCGCCCGATGGTCCAGATCTGCGCGCTGGACGGGTTCGGTCCGGGGCGGCGGATCGGGATTCCCTACGATCGCACACGAGACTTCTTCTTCGGCCTCCTCGGCCACCTCCTCGTCGACGCCGACGGGCGCTCGGGCGCGGGCCGGCGCACCGCGGAGCTCGTGCGGGAGATGGCAGAGTATGCGGAGCTGCCGGCGGAGCAGCGCGACACCGTCACGCTGGCCGCCATGTTCACCGCGCTCGGCGAGGGCCCCGACCGCTCCGGGGATCGCGACGAGGCCGCCGGCATCCGCTGGGCCGCCGACCTTCTGCGCGTCTGGTCTCCGCCGTACGAGGTTCAGGCGCTCTTCGACGCCCTGCTCGTGCGCGTGCGGGGAGAGTCCGGGCCGGGACCCCACCTCGGGGCCGAGATCGTGTACACGGCCCGCGCCGCGGTGCGCGCCTCGCTAGGCCCTGGCGACGACGCCGTCGCGGCCCTTGGCGTGGACGCCACGCGTCACGACGCGACGGCCCTCCACGCGCTCGCCGCGGTCCTGCGCCGCCGGGGGCTCAGCGAGCGGGTCCAGGCGGCCGAGGCAGCGCCCGGCGCGGTCGTCGTCGTCGCCTCCGAGCGTTCGTCCTTCGCCGCCGCCGCGCGCGCCGAGCTCGCCGCCGAGGGGTTCACCGTCGCGACCGCCGAGGGCGCGCCCGAAGCGCTGCGGCTCGCCCACAGCCTGCGCGCCGGCGCCATCCTCGCCGAGCCCAACCCGCCCGGCGAGGAGGACCTCGAGGCAGCCCTCCGTGCGGACGGTGGCATCCCGGTCGTCCGTATGGAGTCCGCCGCCGCGCCGGGCGAGACCGCCATCCCCGCCCTCCTCGGCGCGCTCCGGAAGGTGCTCCGGCGTCGCCCCGAGCCGCCGGCGGCGGTGACGGGCCGCCTCTCCGAGCTGCCCCTGGTGGACCTCCTCCAGACCTTCCTCCGCGGCGGGCGCCCCGCGCGCGTCGTCATCATCGGGACGGCCGACCTCGGCGCGATCCAGGTCCGCGACGGGCGGCTCGTCGCCGCGACCCACGGGATCCGCGCGGGCGAAGCCGCGCTCCAGACGCTCGTCGCCGTGCGCGAGGGGCGCTTCGAGGTGCGGTTCGAGGACGCTGGACTGACGAACCTCGCAGGCGCGGCCGACCTCCTGCTGCTCGACGCCCTCCGACGTCGCGACGAGCAGCGCACGTAGCGCCGGGCTTCCGGATTTCGGATAGACGGTCGCTCCGGAGGTCCGCGATGGGCTCGAAGCTGACGAACTTCCTCTCGTGGAAGCCGCTCGAAGTGGGGGAGGCGGCCACCCCACTCTCGCTGACGGCGGACGATGGTACCTGGATCAAGCTGAACGATTTCAAGGGGCACCTCAACGTGCTCCTCGTCTTCTTCCGCTCCGTGACGGACGCCGACACCGAGGCCTGGCTCCGCACGATCGACCGCGCGCGCCCGGCCCTCGAGGGGCTGGACACCGCCGTGTTCGGCGTCCACACCTCGCGCACGGACGAGCTCCGCGCCTACCGTGCCCGCATCGCCACCGAGTTCTTCCTCCTCTACGACCCTCTGGCCCTCGCCGCGCGCGGCTTTCGCGCCTCCGGGCGCGTGCGCCCCTTCTGCAAGGACACCGTCGTGCTCGTCGGAAAGGACGGCAAGGTGTGCATGTCCGAGCGCGGTCGGGTCGACGTCTCCGCCATCCTCGCGGCCGCCGCGCGCGCCGAGGGCAAGGAGCCGCCCGTCGTCGAGCCGCCCCCGCCCTCCGCCGCGTCCGGCGCCATCCGCACCCCGGGGAAGCCCTCTGCGGCCGTGCTCGAGGTCGACTCCCAGGGCGCCCTCGCCCTCCTCGGCGAGGACGACTCCCCCTACCTCCTCGTCGACGTCCGCACGAAGGGAGAGTTCGAGGGTGACCGCTCCCCCCTCGCGCGCCACATCCCGGTGGACGAGCTGCCGCACCGCTACGGCGAACTCGGGCAGACCCACCACCTCATCTTCGTCTGCCAGGGTGGGGGGCGTAGCGCCGCTGCCGCCGAGTTCATGACGAGCGTCGGCTCGTCGAGCATCTACAACGTGGTCGGCGGGATGTCCCAATGGACCGGTCCGCGCGAACGCGCCGGACGAACCTCGGCGTAGCGGCTGGCTCGCTGCGTCGATCTGCGGCCGGCAGTCGGGACAATGCGCGTGCCCGACCTCCTCCGCCTTGCCTTGTCCCCGGCCGTCTTGCTACCCTTCGCACCTCTTCCTGGAGCCGTCCCTGGCCTCGCCCTTGCCCGTATGTCCCTTCTGCAAGGGCGCCATCCCATCGGACACCCTCCGCTTTGGGGGCAATTGCCCTCATTGCATGTTGGAGATCCCGGGTGAAGAGGCGCCGACCGACCCTGGCCTGCAGCTCCGCCTGAAGAAGGAGCAAGAGGACCAGCTCGCCCTCGAGAAGAAGAAGAAGAAGAGCCGGATTCTGGGCGTCGTCGCGCTCGTGGCGCTGATCGGCGTCGCCGGGGCGGGCACGGCGGTGTGGCAGGACCAGCAGGAAGCCCTCACCTACGAGATGGACGACTACTACGCCACGCCGCTCTCCGAGCTCGAGGCCGCCGCGCCGGTCCCCGTGGCCTCCGCGGACACCCCGGTCGTCACCCCCGGCAACGGGCACCCGCCCGAGCGCGAAGCGGCCCGCCACCGAGGCGCCGACCATCGGCGTTGGCACCCCCGTTGGCGACATGAGCGTCCGGCCCCGCCCGCCCTCCGAGCCCGGCGTGGACCAGCTCGCGCCCGCGGTCGGCTCCGCCCTGGGGGACGGCGGCGGCGTCCGTGCCGACCAGATCAAGGTCTCCTTCGCCGCGAGCGACCGCGTCCTCTCGGACGACGACGAGATCTTCGCCATGGCCAAGGCGGTCATCAACGCGTCCAGCCCGCAGCTCCAGGGGTGCTACAACCAGCGCCTCAAGCAGGTCGAGGGCCTCAAGGGCGCGTGGGAGGTCTCCTTCACCGTCGCGAAGGACGGCACGTCGAAGAACGTGCGCGTCACCGGTGTGAACGGGTCCGACCGCGACCTCGAGGGCTGCATGACGCGCGCCGTCTTGAGCTGGAAGTTCCAGAAGATCATCAAGGATCAGCCCGTCAAGAAGACCTACCGCTTCGGCGCGGGCAGCTGGTGAACGGGGAGCGCGGCGCCCCCCCGCTCAGCCCTTGAGCGTCTTCCGGAGCAGCAGCGCGTCGCAACCGTCGGTGTAGTAGCGCTGGCGGCAGCCCACCGCGCGGTAGCCGAGGGCCTCGTACATCCCGATGGCCGCGGCGTTGTCGCGTCGGACCTCGAGCCACGCCGTCTCCGCGCTGCCCGCGCCCGCCTCGAGCGCCTCCATGATGCGGCGCCCGAGCCCCCCGCGGCGCTGTGCCGGATCCACGGCGACCTGCAGCACATGGAGCTCGTCCAGCACCGACCAGCCGATCGCGAACGCGACGGGCCGCCCTTCGTCCCCGAGCGCGACGAAGACGCCGCCGGCGCGGCCCAGCTCTTCCTGGAGCATGTTGCGGGTCCACGGGTCGTCCGAGAAGCACGACTGCTCGAGCGCGAGCACCGCGTCGATGTCCGCGGCGGTCGCCCGACGGGGGACGCCGCTCATGGCGTGTTCCGGACGCTGGTCCGCTCCCGGAGCGCGCCCATCCAGGCCTGGTACGCCTCGGGAGTCAGCTCTCCGCGGTCCAGCGCCACCGCCTGACCGGCGTTGCGGGCCGCGTACCGCTCGACCACCATCCGGCTGTAGACGAACCCGAGGAGCTGCTCGTCGTCCAGGCCCCACCGCGTGAGGAACGCCGCATGATCTTCGGGATGGGGCCATCCGTCCCGGAAGCGCTCCCACCGCGCGCGCACGTCGCCGGCGGGGGGCTTGTAGATCTCGATGTCCCCCGCGAGCTCGCGGAGGATCGCGAAGTCGATCAGCCGCTGCTCGAGCGGATAGTTCGGGTCCTCGAAGGGGACGAGGGGACCGCGGTCCCGCGCGTCGAAGTCCTGCTCGAACGCGAGATCGGAGCGGGTGACGATGCGATCCCCCACGACGTGGAGGATCCCGTCGACGACCTCGGCGCGCGCGAGCGCCGCGAGTACGACCCAAAGCATCGGCATGGATTAACCCGGGGGTAGCGGCTGGGCGGGTACCCGTTAGATGGTCGGCCGTTCTGATGATTGAAGCCATCGCCCTCACCAAGTCCTATGGTCCGCGCCTCGCGCTGAACAACGTCTCCTTCACGATCGAAAGGGGCGAGATCGTCGGGTTTCTCGGGCCGAACGGCGCGGGCAAGACCACCACGATGCGGATCCTCACGGGGTTCCTCCCGGCCACCGGGGGAGACGCGCGCGTGGCGGGGTTCGACGTCTTCGAGTCCCCGATGGAGGTCAAGCGTCGCGTCGGCTACCTGCCGGAGTCCCCGCCGCTGTACCCCGAGCTGAGCGTCGGCGACTACCTTGGGTTCATCGCCGAGCTTCGCGGCTTCACCGGGCGGGCACGCCACCAGCGCACCGGCTCGGTGATGGAGCGCGTCGGGCTCTCGGGCTGGGAGCGTCGCATCCTCGGCTCGCTCTCGAAGGGCTACCGCCAGCGCGTCGGGCTCGCTCAGGCGCTCCTCCACGATCCGCCCGTGCTCATCCTCGACGAGCCCACCAGCGGCCTCGATCCGGCCCAGCTCGTCGGCATCCGGGACCTCGTGAAGTCCCTCGCCGGCACGCACACCGTCATCCTCTCGACGCACATCCTCTCCGAGGTCGAGGCGCTCTGCCCGCGCGCCCTGGTCATCACCAAGGGCCAGCTCGTGGCGCAGGGCTCGTTGGACGAGCTCCGCGCGATGGCGCCCCGGGGCGACTGGTACCTCGTCGAGGTCGACGGGCTCGACGGCCCCCGCCTCGGCGCGCTCCCGCAGGTCGATCTCGTCGAGCCCCTCGGTGCGGACGGCGCCTGGCGCACCTTCCGCCTCAACGCCCGGGTCGACCCCCGCCCCGCCGTCGCCGAGCTCGCCCGCGAGGCCGGTGCCCGCGTGCGCACCCTCGAGCACCGCCTCCCGACCCTGGAGGAGGCCTTCGTCTCCATCGTGGGGCGTGAATGAGGGCGATCTGGACCTTGTGGAAGAAGGAGATGCGGATCTACTTCGTGAGCCCCCTCGCGTACGTGTTCCTCTCGGCGTTCCTGTTCCTGGCGGGCCTGTTCTTCTACCTGGGCGTCACCCTCACGGGGGAGGCCTCGCTCCGCGTCCTCCTCGGGAACCTCGCGATCACCCAGCTCTTCGTGCTCCCGATGCTCACGATGCGCCACTTCGCTGAGGAGCGCCGCCTCGGCACGCTCGAGCTGCTGATGACGGCGCCCGTCTCGCTCGGGGCGATCGTGCTCGGCAAGTGGCTCGCCTCGCTGACGCTCTGCCTCCTGATGTTCCTCGGTACGCTCGTCTTCCCGGCGGTGCTCGCCTACTACGGCGACCCGGATTGGGGCGTCGTCTTCACGAGCTACCTCGGGCTGGTCGGCGTCGCCGCCGCGTTCTGCGCCGCGGGCTTGTTCGCCTCCTCCCTCACGGATGACCAGGTCGCGGCTGGCCTCGTCGGCATCGTCCTCCTCCTGCCGTTCTGGCTCGTGGGCCGGGCCGAGGCGCTCCTGCCGGAAGAGTGGGCGGACACCGTGCGCCCGCTCTCCGTGCTCGTCCACCTCGACTCGTTCAACCGCGGCGTGCTCGACAGCGCGGACATCTTCTACTTCGTCGCCTTCACGGCGGTCTTCCTGTTCCTGACCTTCCGCTCACTGGAGTCGCGCCGGTGGCGATGAACCGCAACCTGCAGCGCCGCCTCGCCGTCGGCTCCAACGCCACCGCGGTGACGGTCCTCGTCGTCGCGGCGGTCGTCGTCGTCTACCTCCTGGTCGACCGCTTCCGGATCCGCTTGGATCTATCTGCGGATCAGGGCAGCGTCCTCGCCGCCGACACGGTCAACAAGCTCGGCCTCCTCGACCGGGACGGGCAGCCGGTCACCGTCACGGCCTTCTCCGCGCAGCGCGGGAAGAAGGAGTCCTACTTCAAGGACCGCCAGCTCCAGGACCTCCTCGAGGAGATGGACTACAACTCGGCGATCGTCGAGACCCGGTTCATCGACTTCGACAAGGAGAGGTTGACCGCGGAGAAGCTTGGTGTGACCGACTACGGCACCGTCGTCGTCCAGCGCGGCGACCGCCGCGTCGACCTCCAGGACCGCGACCTCTTCCGCCGCTCCGGCAAGGGGGACGACCGCAAGATCGAGTTCCTGGGAGAAGCAGGGATAAACCGTGCCTTTTCCCAGCTCATGTCCGACAGCCGGCGCGTCGTCTACGCGCTCGTCGGCCACGGCGAGCTCGACGTGGAGGGGCACGACCCGAACGGCCTGTCCGAGCTCGCCGCTGCGCTCGACCAGGAGAACTACGACCTCAAGAAGCTCGACTTCGTGCGTGACCGCGATCAGGTGGCCCCCCGCGTCCCCGACGACGCCGCGGCCATCCTCATCGCCCGTCCGCGCGTCGCCATCCCCGCGCTCGAAGAAGACCTCATCCTCGGCTACCTCGCCACGGGCGGGTCGGTCCTCGTCGCGGTGGAGCCCGGCTCCTACGTGCCGAGCCTCCTCGGCCGCCTCGGTGTGGTCGTGCCGGACGGTATCGTCCTCGACAAGCTCCTCGTCTTCCCGTACCCCGATCGCCCGGTGCCCCGGTACAAGTCGCACCCGATCACCAAGGATCTCTCCGACGAGATGCTGGTGACCGTCGTGTCGCGCGCCGCGCCCGTGCAGGCCTCGGTCCCGCCGAAAGAGGGCGTCCGCGCCTCCACTCTCCTCGAGACCTCGCGCGACGGCTGGATCGATCGCGGCGGCGCGCTCGACAGCGGAGCGGCCAGGTTCGAGGCCGACATCGACGGTGCCGGCCCCGCGGCCATGGCCCTCGCGCTCGAGCTCGGCCCCGAGTCCGGGCTGGTCAAGCGCGGCGGCGCTCGCGTCGTCGTCCTCGGCGATGCCGACGCGATCGCGAACGGCCTCCTCGCCGAAGGCCCCGGCAACGCCAGCTTCGCCATCAACACCTTCCGCTGGCTCCTCGGAGACGAAGGGCGACTCTCCGTCGTCGGGCGTCCGAGCATGGTCCGTCGCCTTGCGCTCTCCGCGGAGGACCTCGGCAAGGTGCGCTGGCTCGTGCTCTCCATCGGTCCGCTCCTCGCGGTCCTCTTGGGCGCGGGTGTCTGGTCGTCCAGGCGCGGCCAATGATCCGCGGTTCGGCGGATCGGGAGGAAGCGACATGAAGAACTTTCGCGGCACCCTCTTGGCGCTCGTCGCGCTGCTCGGCCTGTTGGGCGCGTGGTGGATGGTCCGCCCCGCCGAGCTCACTCCCGCCGAGCGCAAGGCCGCCCTCAAGGAGAACGAGAAGCCCATCTTCGTCTTCGAGAAGGCGAACCTCGTCAAGGTCGAGGTCACCCGGCCCGACGGCGCCATCGTGCTCGCCGAGCGCGCGGACGGGTGGTGGCTGGAGGGAGAGGAGCTCCGCGCAAGCCGCTCGATGGTCAACCGCGTCAAGCACCAGCTCCACGACCTCGTCGCGCGCGCCAGCGTCGTGGACGGCCCCGCGGACGACGCCCTCTACGGCCTCGGCAACAGCACCATCCACGTCAAGCTCACCTTCCGCGACGGCTCCACCGAGGAGTTCGACGCCGGCGACCCGAACCCGTCCGGCGTGAGCTTCTACATCCGGAAGTCGGGCGACACCGCCGTCTACACCGTGAAGAAGTCGGCGGTGGACTACTACAGCCTCTCGCTCGCCGAGTTCCGAGAGCGGCGCTTCGCCTCCTTTGACAGCAAGGACGTCGACGCCCTCGCGGCCGAGCTCCCGGGGGGCAAGCGGCTCGCCTTCCAGCGCACCGGCGAGAACAGCTGGGACATGCTCGCGCCGCAGGCCTTCGCTGCCAACGACAGCGAGATCCGCGGCCTCCTCGGTCGCGTCTCGGCGCTCAAGGCCGTCGACTTCGTCACCGAGGACACGACCGACTTCGCGAAGTACGGCCTGGACGCGCCGCGCGCCCAGATCACCATCCGCTTCTCTGGCCGCGACCCCCTCACGTTGCTCCTCGGCGGCGTCACCGGCGAGAAGGACGGAGAGTACGCCCTCGCCTACGTCAAGCTCGCGGACGAGCCGACCATCTACGCCGCCCGCGACGGCCTGCTCGACGACTACCTCGCGGAGCCCGAGACCTTCCGGCTCAAGCGCTTCGCGCGCATGGACCCGAACACGCTCGCCTCCATGGTGACGACCTACGCCGGGGACGAGCGCGACCCCGATCTCACCGGCACCGTGACCGTGACGATGGAGGCCGACACCTGGCTATGGGACACCGGCGTGCCGGTCCCCGGCAGCACCCCGAAGCGCCTCGCCACCCGCGTGGCGAATGTTCAGGCGGACGAGTTCGTGGCCGAGGTCGCCGAGGGCAGCGAGTACGGCTTCGAGTCCCCCCGTGCGACCATCGTGATGACGGACCGCAGCGGCGAGGCCCGCACCGTCGTCGTCGGCAAGAACGCCTCGCCCGTCACGGACCCCGAGGGCCACGAGCGAGAGCGCTTCTACGCCCGCGCCCTGGAGTTCCCTGAGGTCTACATCATCGACAGCGGCGTCATCGACGTGGTGAAGGACCTCCTTCGCGAGCACCGTCGTAAGGCGACGGGCGACGACGAGAAGACCGAGCGCCGCTCACGCATCGAGTCCGAGCGTGCCGAGATGAAGAAGTGAGGTTCGGACCCCGCATGGTCGCCCTCGTCGCGCTGGCCTTCACCGCGTGCGGCGCGCCCGACGTCCCCGTGGCGCCTCCCGGCGCGCTCACCCTCGCCTACACGGGCAACGTGGACGGCGAGATCGAGCCCTGTGGTTGACCCAAACATCCCATGGGCGGTCTGTCCAGACGAAACACCGTGATTGAGGGGCTCCGAAAGGACGGCCCCGTCGTCGTGCTCGACGCCGGCAACCTCTTCTGGGGCCGGGCAACGCTCCGCGACACCGAGCGCGCGCAGCAGCTCGAGAAGGCGCGGCTCCTCGCCGAGGGCTACGCGCTCGTCGGCGTGGACGCCATGCTCCCCGGCGCCGGTGACCTCGCCCTCGGCATCGCGACCGTACGAGAGCTGGCCGCTGCCTACTCCCTCCCGTACGTCGCCGCGAACCTTGACTGTGGCGGCTCCAACCCGTTCCCGGCCTCCGTGTCGGTCGACCGTGGCGGGCAGACCCTCACCGTCATCGGCCTGGTGGGGAACTCCGCGAAGGAGCCCGGCTGCCGGGCCACCGAGCCGATGGCCGCCGCGCGCGCCGCCATCGCCGCCGCCCCGCCGGGGGTGATCGTGGTCCTCTCGGGCCAGAAGGTTCAGGAAGACGAGGCGCTCGCCGCGACCTTCCCGACGGTCTCCCTCATCGTCAACGGCCAGGAGCGCAAGCAGCTCGAGCGTCCGGACGCGCTCTCGAACGGGGGCATGCTCCTCGCGGCGGGCTCGCGCGGCAAGCAGGTCGGCGTGATCTCGTACACGCTCACTCCAGGGGCGACCAAATGGCGGGACGGTCAGGCCCTGCAGCAGTTCGCGGACCAGCGCGAGAGCTACCGCAACCGCGTCGCCGAGCTGAAGAAGCGTCAGTCCGAGGCGAAGGACGACCCCACGCGGGAGCGCATCGGGAAGCAGGTCAGCTTCTTCGAGGGGAAGCTCGTGGAGGTCGAGGGCTCGCTCACCGATGCCGCGACCGCGAAGGAGCCCGCGCACCGGGTGACCAACCGCCTCGTCGACCTCGGAACGGACATCGCCGACCACGCCGCGACCGCCGCGCTCGTCGCGAAGGCGAAGGTGGCGATCCAGGCCGCCGAGCCCGTGTCCACCGTCTCGGCCCTCGCGAACAGCCCCTTCGCCGGCTCCTCCGCGTGCACGGGCTGCCACGCCGAGCAGGCGGCCCAGTGGGGCGGTACGGCCCACTCCCGCGCCTGGAGCACGCTCGTGACGGCGGGAAACGAGCGCGATCGCTCCTGCTACTCCTGCCACGTCACCGGCGCCTTCCATCCGGACGGCCCCCAGGATCCCGGCGCCGTCGCGGGCCTCGAGGCCGTCGGGTGTGAGGCATGTCACGGTCCCGGCAAGGCGCACGTTGCCAAGCCGCCGACGGTGGAGATGATTGCGAAGCCCGACGTCTCCGTTTGTGTCGACTGTCACGACGGCAAGCAAGACGGAGGGCGCTTCGACCACGCGACCTACCTCCCGAAGGTGACCCATTGAGTTCCGAGCCGCATCCGGCCGAAGCGGGCGTCTCCCGTACGTTCCTCCGCCGCGCGGGCGCGTGGCTGGCCCTGGTCTTCGCCTGGAGCTGGGGCATCGCCGCGCTCGTCGCCGCCCTTCGCCTCCCGGTCGACGGCTACTGGAGCCTCCTCCTCGCCGTGCCCTTCCTCGTCGGTCCGTTGTTCGCCTCCCTCCTCTGGAAGCGCTTCGTCGTCCACGAGCCCGCCTCCAGCCTGGACACGAGCCTCCGCTTCGGCGGCGTGGTCGTCCTGTCCTGGCTCGCGCCCGTGCTCATCGTGTGGGCGTCGGCGTTCGTCGCCAACGCTTTCGGATGGGCCACCCTCGATCTCACCGGCGGCCCCATCGTCGAGCGCGTCCTCTCCCTCCGCGGGGAGGAGGCCGCGGCCCAGATGCGCGCCGGGCTCGACGCTTCCTCGGTCCCGTACCCGCTCCTCGCCTCGTTCCAGGCGCTCATCGTCGGCCTGTTCTTCTACGCGCCGCTCGCCTTCGCCGAGGAGATCGGCTGGCGTGGCGTGCTCTTCCGCGAGCTCCGTCCGCTCGGCTTCTGGCCCGCCGCGCTGCTCATCGGCCTCGCCTGGGGCATCTGGCACGCGCCGCTCGTCCTGCTCGCCGGGCACTTCCCCGACGCGCCGCTCCAGGGCACGCTCGTGCTGATCGGCGTCTCCATCCCGCTCGGCGCGCTCCTCGCCTGGGTGCGTGAGGCGAGCGGGACCGTGTGGGCCGCGGCGGTCGCGCACGGCGTCCTCAACGCGCTGATGGGCTTCCACGAGCTCATCCTCCACGCGGGCGCGCCCCAGGTGGTCGGCGTCATGGGCGTCGCCGGCGGCATCGTGCTGCTCCTCGTCGCGGTCGCCCTCTTCGCGCGCTTCCCCGCCGGACCTCCCGCCCCGGCGCCGGTCGTCTGATGCGCGTGCTCGGCATCGAGAGCTCCTGCGACGAGACCGCCGCGGCCGTCGTCGGGCCCGAGGGCGTCCTCTCCGACGTGGTGTACGGCCAGGCCATCCACGCGGCGTACGGTGGCGTCGTGCCGGAGATCGCGAGCCGCGCTCACGCCGAGCAGATCGTGCCCGTGGTCCGCGCCGCGCTCGAGCAGGCCGGCGTCGAGCGGCCGGACGCCGTCGCGGCGACCGCCGGTCCGGGGCTGATCGGCGCCGTCCTGGTGGGCCTCTCCTTTGGTCGCGCCGCCGCCCTCGGATGGGGCGTGCCGTTCATGCCCGTGAACCACCTCGAGGGCCACCTCCTCTCGCCCCTCCTGGACGACCCCGCGCCGGCCTTCCCGTTCCTCGGGTTCGTCGTGAGCGGAGGGCACACGACGCTCTACCTCGCCCAGGCCGTCGGCTCCTACCAGACGCTCGCCGAGACCGTGGACGACGCCGTCGGCGAGGCCTTCGACAAGGTCGCGCGCATGCTCGGCCTCGGCTACCCGGGCGGCCCGCTCGTAGACGCCCTCGCGGAGAGTGGGGATCCGAGGGCCGTCCCGCTGCCGCGCCCGCGCGTGGGCGACCTCGACATGAGCTTCGCCGGCCTCAAGACCGCGGTGCGTACCCGCCTCGAGCGCTTCCCGGACACACGCCCCGCCGACCTCGCCGCGAGCTTCCAGGAGGCCGTGGCGGACGTGCTCGTCGACCGTATCCAACGGGCTAGCGTCCGTACGGGCGTCGAGCGCATCTCCATCGGCGGCGGCGTCGCCGCGAACAGCCGCATCCGCGCCCGCATCGCCGCGTGCGGGCTCGAGCCCTTCCTCCCTCCCCGGGCCCGCTGCACCGACAATGGCGCCATGATCGCCAACGTCGGCCGGCTCCGCCTCCTCGCCGGGCTCGTCCCCGGCCCCTCGAATGCGCGCCCCCGATGGGCCGTGGGCACCCCGTGATCCATCCCTCCGTCCGCCTCCGCGAGCTCGAACAACGCGCCCGTCGCCGCTTCGGCCAGAACTTCCTCGTCTCCGAAGAGGCTGTCGACCGCATCGTGCGCGCCGCCTCGCTCCAGCGCACCGACCGCGTCCTCGAGATTGGGCCGGGCCTCGGCGTCCTCACCGAGCAGATCCGCGGCAGCGGCGCCGCCCTCCGCTGCGTCGAGCTCGACCGCGACCTCGCCGCGGGCCTCCGTCAGCAGTGGCCGGACCTCGACCTCGTCGAGGGAGACGCCATGCGCGTCGACCTCCCCGAGATCTGCCCCCCTCCCGGCGGCTGGAAGGTCATCGCCAACCTGCCCTACAACGTGGCGACGCCGCTGCTGCTCCGCTTCCTGGCGCACCCCGGCATTTTCTCCACGATGGTCCTGATGTTCCAGCGCGAGGTGGGCGAGCGTATCCAGGCGGGGCCCAGCCACCCCTCCCGCGGCTCGCTCTCCGTCCAGGTGCAGGTCCGCGCGCGCGTGCGCCACGTCCTCACCCTCCCGCCCGGCGCGTTCCACCCCGCACCGAAGGTCCACTCCGTGGTGCTCGGGTTCGAGCTGCTCCCCGAGCCCGACTTCGGCGGCGTGGCCGCGCGCGTGTTCGACCGCATCGTGCGCCTCGGCTTCCACCACCGTAGGAAGACCCTGCTCAACTCCCTCGGCAGCGGCATGATGCGCGTGGACGCCCAGGCCGCGTGCGACGCCGCCGGGGTCGACGCCCGTCGTCGCGCCGAGACGCTCGACCTGCCCGAGTGGCGCCGCCTCGTGGCCGCGGTGGACGCCGTGCGCACCACGGAAGCAAGCGGGGACGACGCCTCCGAGGGGGAGCCCGACGCCGCCGAGACCGACGCGGAAGACGAGCCGTAGTGGAGCGCGGACGCCGCCGCGCGTCCTCTTCTGTCGGAACCTCGGCCCCGGACGCTTGGCACGGGGGGCCGCTCGCGCTATTCGCCCCAGGGGAAGGCAAGCGAACGCCCATGCGGATCACCTCCTGCGGAATCACCGACGTTGGCGTAAAACGCACCAACAACGAGGACAACTACCTCATCAACGATGAGCTCAACCTCTTCGTTGTCTGCGACGGGATGGGGGGGCACGCCGGCGGCGAGTTCGCCAGCGCCATCGCGGTGAACACGGTGGAGGAGGTCCTGTCCGACCTCGAGACCTCGCCCGAGATCGAGGCCGCGCGGGAGGAGGGGAGCGTCGAGGTCATGCGCGAGCGCCTCCGCTACGCGATCCGCCTCGCCGGCAAGCGCATCTTCGAGAAGGCGAACGCCGAGCCCGAGTACCGCGGCATGGGTACGACCTGCCTCGTGCTCCTCGTGGACGGCTCGAACGCCTTCGTCGCCCACGTCGGAGACTCCCGCGGCTACATCGTCCGCGAGGGCCGCATCGAGCAGCTCACCGAGGATCACTCCCTCGTCAACGAGCGCATCCGCGCCGGGCTCCTCACGCCCGAGCAGGCGCGGCACCACAAGCTCAAGAACATCATCACCCGTTCGCTGGGCTACACCGAGGACGTCGAGATCGACATCCAGGTGCGCGCCCTCCGCCGGGGTGACCGCTTCCTCCTCTGCAGCGACGGGCTCTCCAACCTCGTCGAGCCCGCCGAGCTGGGCGAGGCCGTCCGCTCGATGAACCCGCAAGAGGCCGCGCGGCACCTCGTCCAGCTCGCGTGCGCGCGCGGCGGGGACGACAACATCACGGCCGTGATCACGCGTGTCGACGAGCTCGCTTAGCCCAGTCCCGCAGCATGAGGCGTCCAACGCCCGCTATACGGTCATGCTCGTGCCCGAGGGGGGGCGTGGTCAGGTCTGGCAGGTCAGCGTGCCGTTGCGCCGCGTGCGCCAGGGGATCGCCGCGGTGGCCACGACCGTGGCGGTGCTGGTGGTGCTCGCGATTGTCCAGGCAGCGACCCTCCCCCGCGTGGTCGCCCACGATCGGATCGTCGGCGAGAACCTGGCGCTCAAGGCGCGTCTAGACCAGGTGGACCGTCGTATCGCAGACCTCCAACCCCTCGTCGAGCGGGTCCGTGCGTACGACGAGCAGCTCCGCGCCATCGAAGCCCGCGAGGCCCTCCCGGGCTTCGGCCCCCTCGATCCGGAGGAGATCGCGGCCCGACAGGCGTGGATCGAGGGCATCGTCCCCTCGGTAGGGGCGGCGCAGCGCGGAGACGATCCGCCCGTGGAAGCGCGTCTCGCCGCCTTGGAGGAGGATTTCCGTGCGGTCTCGACCGGGCTCGACGACTACGAGGCCCTCCTCGCCCGGTTCGACGGCATCCAGTCGGCCCTCCCGCAGCTCTGGCCGGTGGACGGCGTGCTCACGTCGCCCTTCGGGTATCGCCGCGCCCCCTTCGGCGGAAAGTGGAAGTTCCACACGGGGCTCGACCTCGGCGCGGCCTACGGGTCCGCGATCTACGCGACGGCGGACGGCCTCGTCACCTTCGCCGACTGGGACTCCGGCCACGGCAACACGGTCGTGGTGGATCACGGTCACGACGTTACGACTCGTTACTGCCACGCGTCGCGCTTCCTCGTCACCGAGGGCGATCTCGTCGTCGCTGGCGATGTGATCGCCCTGGTGGGAAGCACGGGGATGAGCACCGGCCCCCACCTCCACTACGAGCTGCTGATCGACGGGGAGAAGGTGGATCCGCTCGAGTACCTGCCCTGAACCCGCCGCGCGCGCGCGCGCTGCCGCGGGGGTCGGGGGCGCATCCGCGCGGGATCGGGGTTATGCGCGCGGGTCCGTTGGAGTACCTGACATGTTGGGCCTCGATACCGTCTTCAAGCGTGTTTTCGGCACACGCGCCGACCGTCTGATCCGCAAAATGGGCCCCGACGTGGTCCGGATCAACGAGTTCGAGGCGTCGCTGCGCGCGCTCTCGGACGAGGAGCTGCGTGGAAAGACCGCGGCGTTCCGCCAGAAGATCGACAACGGCGCGAAGCTGGACGACATCATGCACGAGGCCTTCGCCACCGTGCGTGAGGCCGGTCGTCGCACGATGGAGATGCGCCACTTCGACGTGCAGCTCATCGGCGGCATGGTGCTCCATCGCGGCATGGTCGCGGAGATGAAGACCGGCGAGGGCAAGACCCTCGTCGCGACCCTCCCCGTCTACCTCAACGCGTTGTCGGGCAAGGGCGCGCACGTCGTCACGGTGAACGACTACCTCGCCAGCCGCGACGCCGACTGGATGGGGCGCATCTACGGCTTCCTCGGCCTGTCGACCGGCAAGATCCTCTCGGGCGAACGCTCGGATCCGGTGAAGCGCGCCGCGTACGGCTCGGACATCACCTACGGCACGAACAACGAGTTCGGCTTCGACTACCTCCGCGACAACATGAAGTTCCGGATCGAGGACTACGTCCAGCGGGGGCACAACTTCGCCATCGTGGACGAGGTCGACTCCATCCTCATCGACGAGGCCCGTACGCCGCTGATCATCAGCGGTCCGACGGACATGGCGATCGACAAGTACTTCATCATCGACGGCATCATCCCGCTGCTGCAGAAGGAGATCGACTTCATCGTCGACGAGAAGCAGCGCGCGGTGAGCCTCACTGACGAGGGCATGGACAAGATCGAGGCCCGCCTGGGCGTCGACAACCTCTACGATCCCCACAACATGGAGATCCTCCACCACGTCAACCAGGCCTTGAAGGCGCACTTCCTCTTCAAGCGCGACAAGGACTACGTGGTCCAGGAGAGCAAGGTCGTCATCGTCGACGAGCACACCGGCCGCCTCATGGCGGGCCGCCGCTGGTCGGACGGCCTGCACCAGGCGATCGAGGCCAAGGAGCGCGTCACGGTCGAGAAGGAGAGCCAGACCTACGCGACCATCACGTTCCAGAACTTCTTCCGCATGTACGCCAAGCTGGCCGGCATGACCGGCACGGCGGAGACGGAGGCCGAGGAGTTCGGCAACATCTACAAGCTCGAAGTCGTGCCCATCCCGACGAACCGCGGCGTGCAGCGGCTCGACCACCACGACATCGTCTACAAGACGCAGGCCGAGAAGTTCCGCAAGGTCATGCAGGAGCTCGAGGAGTGCTACGAGAAGAAGCAGCCCGTCCTCGTCGGCACGACCAGCGTCGAGAAGTCCGAGCTCGTCGCGCGCCTCCTCACCAAGAAGGGGATCCCGCACGAGGTCCTCAACGCGAAGAACCACGCGCGTGAGGCCGAGATCGTCGCCCAGGCCGGTCGCCTCGGCGCCATCACCATCTCGACGAACATGGCGGGTCGCGGCACCGACATCAAGCTCGGCGGTGACCCCGAGGGCCTCGCCCGGATGGAGGTGGGGCTCCAGGCCTCGCCCGACGAATGGTCCGCCGCGGTGGCGAAGTACCGCGCGCAGGTGGACGACGAGCGCGCCAAGGTCATGGCGGCCGGCGGCCTCCACATCCTCGGCACGGAGCGGCACGAGTCGCGCCGCATCGACAACCAGCTCCGCGGCCGCGCGGGACGCCAGGGAGATCCCGGCTCTTCCCGCTTCTACCTCTCCCTCGAAGACGATCTGCTGCGCATCTTCGGCAGTGACAAGATCATCGTCTGGATGGAGCGGATGGGCCTCAAGGACGACGAGCCGATCGAGCACCGCTGGATCACGTCCTCCATCGAGGGCGCCCAGAAGAAGGTCGAGGGGCACAACTTCAACATCCGCAAGAACCTCATCGAGTACGACGACGTCATGAACCTCCAGCGCAAGGCGGTCTACGACCTCCGTCGCCGCGCGCTGACCGGTGAGAACGTGCGCCAGATGATGCTCGAGAGCATCGCCGCGCTGATCGCGGACTTCATGGACGAGCACATCGGCGAGTCCACCTCGGTGGAGGCATGGAACACCGAAGCGTTCCTCCGCCGCATCGATGAGGTGTTCACCGTGACCTGGGAGGAGACCCCGGCCCAGCTCAAGGAGCTCTCCCGCGTCGAGATCAAGCAGCGCCTGACCGACAGCGCCCTGGCCGCCTACGAGGGCAAGGAGAAGGAGATCGGCGAAGAGGGGATGCGCCAGCTCGAGCGCATGCTGCTCCTGCAGTTCGCCGACCAGTTCTGGAAGGACCACCTCCTCGCGATGGACCGCCTCCGCGACGGGATCGGGCTGCGCGGCTACGGCCAGCGGAACCCGCTCCTCGAGTACAAGAAGGAAGCGTTCCAGATGTTCCAGCTCATGAATTCGCTCCGCGACGAAGCGGTCCTGAGCCGGCTCCTCCGCATCCAGATGCAGGTCGCCGAGACCGCGTCGAGCTCGCCGAGCAAGGCGATGGCGAAGCGGCTCTCGTCCGGCGCCTTGGACGACGAGCTCGAGCAGCAGGACGCGCCGGCGATGCCCGAGTACGAGCCCATCCCCGTGATGTCGGCGCCCCAGGCCTCCTTCGCGCGTCCCGCGAAGGGCGCGGAGACCCGTCTGTTCGCCCTCGAGCACGGCGTCGGTCGCAACGACCCCTGTCCCTGCGGCAGCGGGCTCAAGTACAAGAAGTGCTGCTACGAAGAGCCGGGTGAGGCCTCGTCCTCCACCTAGTCCCGCACGCTTCGGCACCGGAGGCCCCACGGCTCCGGTTGCCACCGTGAAGCCCGCGCGTTAGACGGGCGAGCCTTCGGGGAGTCCCGAAGAGATCCACGCTGGATCACAGGATCGTTGCCCCCGGTGCCCCTGATTCAGGGGTCGGGCAGCGACCTCCGGCGGTCGCAACAACCATACCGCGGGCCTTGCCCGCATCGAGTCGGAATCAAAATGGCAAACGTCTCCCTTCGTGAGCTCCTCGAGGCCGGTGTCCACTTCGGTCACCAGACCCGCCGCTGGAACCCCCGCATGCGCCCGTACATCTACGGGCAGAAGAACGGCGTCCACATCATCGACATCCAGCAGACCGCGCGCGCCCTCGTCGAAGCGTCCCGCTACGTCACGAGCATCGTGAGCCGTGGCCAGCCGGTCCTGTTCGTCGGCACCAAGCGCGCCGCTCGTGACATCATCTCCGAGGAGGCGCGTCGCTCCCAGATGTTCTTCGTCAACGACCGTTGGCTGGGCGGCACGCTCACCAACTTCCAGACGGTCAAGAAGTCCATCGAGCGCCTGAACTCCCTCACCAAGGCGCGCACCGAGGGCAAGTTCGAGCAGCTCACCAAGAAGGAAGCGCTCACGCTGACCCGCGAGATCGAGAAGATGGAGAAGGCCCTCGGCGGCATCAAGGACATGCGCGCCCTCCCCGGCGCCCTGTTCGTGATCGACCCGAAGAAGGAGCACATCGCCATCAAGGAAGCCGGCAAGCTCGGCATCCCCGTCGTGGCGCTCTGCGACACCAACTGCGATCCCGACGGCATCGACTACGTCATCCCCGGCAACGACGACGCGATCAAGTCCATCCGCCTCTTCACCGCCGCCATCGCTGACGCGGCGGCCGAGGGTGTGCAGGCCGGCCGTACGGACGCCACCGCCGTCATCCAGGGCGACGACGGCCGCGGGGTCGAGGTCTACCGCCGCACGGTGACCGAGGATCCCACCGCCGCCCTTGCCGCCGCCGCCGAGAAGGACGAGACCCAGGCCTAAGGCCGGCACCAGCACGCACCTGGAGAAGAACATGGCTTCCGTGGAACAAATCAAGGACATCCGCGAGCGCACCGGCGCCGGGATCCTGGACTGCAAGAAGGCCCTCGGCGAGTCGGGTGACGACGTTGAGAAGGCCATCGACTGGCTCCGCGCGAAGGGGCTCTCCTCCGCCGCGAAGAAGTCCGGCCGCGTCGCCAGCGAGGGCCTCGTCGAGGCCTACATCCACGCTGGCGGCAAGATCGGCGTCATCGTCGAGCTCAACTGCGAGACCGACTTCGTGGCCATGAACGAGAAGTTCAAGGGCCTCGCGCGCGACATCGCGATGCACATCGCGGCCGCCGCGCCCGAGTACCTCTCCCGCGAAGAGGTCCCCGCGGACGCCTTCGAGAAGGAGAAGGCGGTCCAGCTCGAGAAGACGATGTCCGAGGGCAAGCCCGCGCACATCGCGTCCAAGATCGTCGAAGGGCGCATGAGCAAGTGGTACGAGGATGTCTGCCTCCTCGACCAGAAGTACGTGAAGGACGACTCCAAGACGATCGATCAGCTCGTCAAGGAGACGGTCTCCACCATCGGCGAGAACATCAAGGTTCGTCGCTTCGTCCGCTACGTGATGGGTGAGGGCCTGGAGAAGAAGTCGAGTGACTTCGCCGCCGAGGTCGCCGCTCAAGCGGGTCTGAAGTAACGGAGGTATCGTGGCCGGTCCCGTCTACCACCGAATCCTGCTGAAGCTTTCGGGGGAGATGCTTGCTGGGGAAGCCGATTTCGGCATCCAGCAAGCCGTGCTCGGCCGCTTTGCCGAAGAGGTCATCGAGGTCCACAAGCTCGGTGTCCAAGTCGGCATCGTCATCGGCGGGGGGAACATCTTTCGGGGTGTTCCCGCCTCCGAGGGCGGAATGGATCGCGCGCATGCCGACTACATGGGCATGCTTGCGACCTGCATCAACGCGCTCGCGCTCCAGGATGCGCTCGAGCAGAAGGGCTGCTACACGCGGGTCATGTCCGCGGTGCGCATCGAACAGGTGTGTGAGCCCTACATCCGTCGCCGCGCGATGGCCCACCTCAACAAGGGTCGGGTCGTCATCTTCGCGGCGGGCACTGGGAACCCCTACTTCAGCACCGACACGGCCGCTGCCCTGCGCGCCGCGGAGATTCACGCTGACGTCATCCTCAAGGCCACCAAGGTGGACGGGGTGTACGACAAGGATCCCAAGAAGTTCGATGACGCCGTTCGCTACGACACCATCACCCACCTCGACGCGCTGAAGCTCGGGTTGAAGGTGATGGACGCGACGGCCATCAGCCTCTGCATGGAAAACCGAATCCCGCTCATCGTGTTCGACCTCAATCGCCCCGGCAACGTGCGGCGGGTTGTGATGGGCGAGACGGTGGGCACGCATGTGAACTCCCCGAAGCCCTGACCGGAGGCCACCGCGATGTCTGCCGAAGAGTACCTCTCCAGCCTTGCCGAAGACATGGACAAGGTGATCGACTCCCTCAAGCGCGAGCTCGTGGCGGTTCGCACCGGGCGCGCGACGCCGGGGCTGGTCGAAAACCTCCCCATCCACATCGAGTCCTACGGCTCGACGATGCCGCTCAAGCAGTGCGGGAACATCACCGCGCCCGACGCGCGGCTGCTCATCGTCAACCCCTGGGACAAGTCGACGCTCCGCGACATCGAGCGCGCGATCGCCAACGCCGGCCTCGGCTTCAACCCGAGCAACGACGGGCAGATCATCCGGATCCCCATCCCGCCGCTCACGGGCGATCGCCGGCAGGCCCTCGTGAAGATCGTGAAGAAGTCCGCGGAGGAGGCCAAGGTGCGCGTCCGCGCGGTTCGGCGCGAGTACAACGAGCTCCTCAAGTCGGCGTTGGACGACAAGGAGCTGACCGAGGACGAGCACAAGCGCGCGAACGAGAAGGTGCAGGCCGCCACCGACGCGCACGTGAAGAAGGTCGACGAGGTCGCGGCCGCCAAGGAGAAAGAGGTCCTGGAGGTTTGAGCGACGCCGTCCCTCGCCACGCTGTCCCCCGATCCGCTGTCCCCCGACACCTTGCCATCATCATGGATGGCAACGGGCGCTGGGCCGAGGCCCGTGGGCTGCCGCGTCTCGCCGGGCACGAAGCGGGCGCGGAGAGCGTGCGCGAGATCACGCGCTCCTGCCGTACCCTCGGCGTCGAGGCCCTGACCCTCTACAGCTTCTCCACGGAGAACTGGCGTCGCCCCGACGAGGAAGTGTCGGGGCTCATGGGGCTCCTCGGGCGCTTCCTCGTCGAGGAGCGGCGCGAGATCCTCGAGAACGGCATCCGGCTCAACGCGATTGGTCAGCTCGATCGCCTGCCGCTGGCCGTCCGCGCTGCGCTCAAGGAGCTCTCGCACGCCTCGCGGAACAACAAGGGGATGACGCTCACCCTGGCCCTCTCCTACGGCGGGCGCGCGGAGATCGTCGAGGCCGCGCGTGCCCTCGCGAAGAAGGCAGCCGCGGGTCGCCTCCGCCCGGACGCCATCGACGAGGCCGCGTTTGCCGCTGAGCTCGGCACGGCCGGCCTCCCCGAGCCGGACCTCCTCATCCGCACGTCGGGTGAGCTGCGGCTCTCGAACTTCCTCCTCTGGCAGCTCGCCTACGCCGAGATCTTCGTCACGCCGACGGCGTGGCCGGACTTCCGGCGCTCCCAGCTGGAGGAGGCCTTCGCCTCGTTCCGCGCGCGCGAGCGTCGCTTCGGGCAGACGGGCGCCCAGGTCAAGGGCTGATGGGCACCCGCATCATCGCGGGGCTCACCGGCCTTGCCGTCGTGGTCCCCATCATCGTCCTCGGCGGCGCCCCGAGCGTGTGGTGGCTGATGCTGCCGTTCGTCCTCATCGCGCTCGACGAGTACGTGCGGATGGCCGCCCCCGAGCTGTCGCTGCTCGGAAAGATCGCCTACCTCGCCGGTGGCCTCGGCACGGTCACCGTCGCGGTGCACGCCCCGGAGCACCTGGGCCTCGCGCTCGCGGTGATGTTCATGGCGTGCCTCTGCGTGCCCATGTTCGCCCGCGCCGAGGTCGACATCGCCGCCCGTCAGGCCGTGCGCCTCGGCTTCGGCCTCGTGTACGTCCCGGTCCTGATGGCGCCGCTCGCGCGCATCCGCATGGAGCCCGACGGCCTGGCCCTCATCTTCTTCCTGCTCGCCTCCACCTGGCTCGGGGACACCGGCGCCTACTTCGCCGGCCGCGCGTTCGGGAAGACCCCCCTCTTCCCCCGCGTCTCCCCGAAAAAGACGCGCGAGGGTGTCTTTGGCGGCCTCCTGCTCGCCGTGGCGGGCGCGGCGCTGATCAAGTCGGTGTCGAACCTCGATCTCTCCTGGCCGGTCGTGCTCGTGCTCGCCGCGGTCCTGGACGTCGCGGGCGTCATCGGGGACCTCGCCGAGTCCATGCTGAAGCGGGCGTTCGGTGTGAAGGACAGCGGGTCCATCATGCCGGGTCACGGCGGTATCCTGGATCGCATCGACTCTCTCTTGTTCACCGGTCCTCTCCTCTGGGCGGTGCTCCAGGTGCGCCTGCTGCTCGCTCCGTGAATACTGTGCACTGATGATGGTCCTCGGAACCAGCCTCGCCGCGGTCGCGCTCATCGCGGCGCTGATCGCCATCCACGAGTTCGGGCACTTCATCGTCGCGAAGGCGTGTGGTGTCCGGGTCAAGGTCTTCAGCGTCGGCATCGGCGGTCGCCTCGTCGGCTTCCGCTGGGGCGACACCGACTACCGGATCTCCTGGATCCCCTTCGGCGGCTACGTCCGCATGGCCGGCGCGGACCCCTTCATGGAAGGCGGCGCGGACGACGACGACCCGCGCGCGGACGGCGCCTTCATGGCACAGCCGGCCTGGAAGCGGCTGCTGATCGTGTTCGCGGGCCCCGCGATGAACCTCGTGCTGCCGTTCGTGGTGTTCACCTCGCTCAAAATGGCGGGCGAGCCCCAGCCCCGCGCGGACGTCGGCACCGTCTACGCCGAGGGCGGTGCCGCCGCGGCGGGCGTCCTCCCGGAGGACCGCATCGTCGAGGTCGAGGGCGCCCCCGCGCTCACCTGGTCGGACGTCATCGAGGCCTTCGAGGCGAGCACGGACGCGACGATCGACCTCGTCGTCGACCGCGAAGGGGCACGCATCCCCATCGCCATCCCCGTCGAGAAGGGGGACTACGGCGCCGCGCGCGACCCGTACGACTTCGGCCTCTCCAGCTCGGCGCCCGACACCACCGTCCTCGTCGACGATCCGGCGTCCCCCGCTGGGAAGGCAGGCCTCCACACCGGAGATGCCCTCACCGCCATCGAGGGCGCCCCGGTCCGCAACTGGAACGAGGTCCGCCGCCTGCTCCTCCGCGCGAAGGCCGGCGGGCTCGCCCAGGTCCAGGTCACCGTCCGTCGCGCCGAGGCCGCGTCCGACGCCCCCGCCGAGCCCCTCACGCTCCGTGCCGACCCGACCTGGGCCCCCTCCCTCACCCCGGTCGACGACGACCTCTGGCAGGGTTGGGGCCTCGCCAGCGCGCTCGTCTCCGTGGGCCAGTTCGCGGAGAACGGGTCTTCGGCGAAGGACGCCGGCGTGAAGGAAGGCGACCGCCTCCTCGCGATCGACGGGCGGCCCATCCACGTCTGGCGCGATGTCGTGCTCGCCGTGGCCGCTTCCGCGAGCGGGGAGGGGAGCGCTCAGACCACGCGCTCGATGGTCGTGTCCGTGCGCCGCGCCGGTGAGGTCCGGGACATCCAGGTCAAGCCCCAGGTCGTCGAGGACACCGACGAGCTCGGCCGCTACCGGTGGCGCCCGCTCCTCGGCATCGGCAGCGGTGGAGACACCGTCCTCACCCCGATGGTCCCGCGGGTCTACCCGTTCCCCGAGGCCCTCGGGCGCGCGTCCGACGAGGTCGTCCTCGTCTCCGGCTTCATCCTCGAGCAGCTCGGCAAGCTCACCACGGGCGAGGCCGCCTTCGACCAGAGCGTCGGCGGTCCGGTGGAGATCTTCCGCCAGACGCGCGCGGCCGCCGAGCGCGGCGTGTTCGACTGGGCCCGTCAGCTCGGATTGTTCTCGATCAGCCTGGGGATCATCAACCTGCTTCCGATCCCCGTGCTCGACGGCGGTCAGCTCGTGATGTACCTGGCGGAGTGGGTGCGTGGTCGCCCTCTGCCCCTCGTGCTCCGTGAGCGCGCCCAGCAGGCCGGCGTCATCTTCCTCGTCCTACTTATGTTGTCCGTGCTCGTGCTCGACATCCATCGCGCGGCCGTCGGCTGATGCGGATGCTCCTCCTCGACACGGCGGGGCCGGTGGCGGGGATCGCCGCCTTCACGGGGGACACCGTGCTCTATTGCGCGTCTGCCCGCGTGCCCTCGGGCACCGAGGCGTGGATAGAGCAGCACCTCGCCGCCGCGCTTGAGGCGGTCGGCACGCTCGACCGCGTGGCCGTGAGCGTCGGCCCCGGCGCGTTCACCGGGATCCGGGTCGGCGTGGCGGCGGCGCTCGGTCTCGCCTTCGCGCGCGGGGTCGAGGTCGCGCCCGTCTCCTCCCTCGCGCTCCGGGCCTGCCTCGCGCCCGGACAGCCGCGGGTCCTCTCGCTGTTGGATGCCCGCAAAGGCAAGGTCTACGGAGGGTGGTTCGACACGCGCGGGCCGCTCCCGCTCCCGCTGGGCCCCGAGCTCGACATCCTCTTGGACGAGGTCTCGGCCCAGGCGCCCGGGATCGCGGTGGGGGAGGGCGCGGCGGTCTTCGCCGACGCGGTGCGCGCGGCCGGGCACACGCTCCACGCCACGCCTGCCGACTCCCCGGTCGGGGCCGGCGCGACGCTCTGCCGTTCGATGGAAGGCCGCTCGGCGGGAACGGTGGGTCTACGCTACCTTCGTGAACCCGACGCCCGTCCGTCTCGCGTTTGACACTTCGAAACGGGTTTCGGTAGACTCGCCGTGCCACCTTGCAGAGAGGTCTCATGGAAGCCACGGAACTCGACCTGATCAACCGGCTCACCTCCTCCCACGACGAGCTTCGGCATCTGGTGGGCAAGCACCAGGACTACGAGCGCGACCTCATGCGGCTGGAGCGCATCCGCTACCCCGCCGAGGGCGAGCGGCGCGAGATCAACCGCATCAAGCGTCTCAAGCTCCGCGGCAAGGACCGCATCCAGGTCATCATCGCCAAGCACCGCGAGGCGTAACGTTCCGTCGATGCCGCGCCGGCCGGCGAGGAGAGGGGAGGTCTTCCCCAGTTTCCGGTTAGGTGGCGCGGTATGAGCAGCTCGGCATTGGAAGTAGCGGTCGTCGGAGCAACAGGAAGCGCCGGCGCCCAGGTCCTGGCGGCGTTGGACGCGTCGGACGTCGTCATCGCGTCCCTGCGTGCGTACGGGTCGGCGGCGCGCTCGCCGCGCGTCGACACCGTGACGTTCCGCGGGGAGTCCGTCGGCGTGGAGCCCCTCTCGGCGCTCACCGGCGTCAAGCCCGACCTCGCCATCCTCTGCCTGCCGCCGGCGATCGCGGGCAAGCTTGCGCCCACGCTCGTCGCGCGCGGCATCGTGGTCGTGGACGTCGGGAACGCTACCGTCGGCGTGCTCGACGCGCCCCTCGTCCTCCCCGGCGTCACCCCGGCCCTCCCCGAAGAGGTCGCTCGCGCCGGCGCCGTGCGCTTGCCGTCCTCTGTGGGGACGCTCCTCGCCGCGCTCATCGCGCCGCTGATGTCGGTCGGCCTCACCGGGTGCACCGGCGTCGTGTCGCTCGCGGCGAGCGCCCGTGGCCGCGCCGGCGTGCAGGAGCTCGCGCAGCAGGTCGTCGCAGCCCTGAACAACCAGGATCCTGCCCGGCGCGTCTTCGTGGACGGCCTCGCCTTCGACACGCTCCCCGAAGACACCGCGATGGACGAGTGGAGCGGCGCCGAGCTGCTCGCGGCGGCGGAAGTACAGGCGCTCACCGGCCTCCCGGCCACCGCCGTCGGCGTGCAGGTGGCGACCCAGCCGCTCTTCGCCGGCGTCAGCGCCGGTCTGCATCTGCGTGGCGTCACGCTGGACGCCGCCGAGGAGGCCCTCCGGGGCGCGTCGGGCCTCGTCGCCGTGTCGCGCACCGCCCGCCTCCGCCCCCGCGCCGCGATCGGCAAGGCCGGCGTGTGGTGGGGGCGTCTCCGCGCCGATCCCGGCGGCGACGGCGTCTTCGTGTGGGCGGTGACCGACGACCTCCACGGCGCCGGCCTCGCCGCCGCCCGCGCCGCATCCTGGCTCGCCACGGCGGGACTCCTGGGGGTCGCGTGATCCTCTCGCTCGTCGCGGCGGCCGTCGCAGCCCCCGATCGCCTCGCGTCCACCTACGTCGTCGGCACCTCCGTCACGGATGTGGTCGTGAGCGCCGAGGGCGGCTGGGCGGGCTGGAACGACCAGGGTACCGGCGACTTCACCGTCCTCGACACCGGCACCTTCATCCCGACGGTCATCGCCGCCTCCTGCCCGAGCGCTACGGGCGCCGCGGTCTCGGGGGACACCACCGTCGGCTGGACCTTCTACACCGGCTGTGACGACGGCACCGTCGCGGTGATCGAGGTCTCGCCCGCGGGGGACATCTCGCTCTCCGGCACCCCGCTCACTCTCGGCGACGGCCCCGTGCTCGCGGTCGAGACGGACGGAGAGAACGTCTACGCCGTCGTGGACGACCCCACCGAGGGCGCCATGGTCGCGGCCGTCACCGTCGACGGCGACGAGCTCTCCGGTTTCCCCACCGCCCTCCAGAGCGACACCGTCGAGGACACCGTCCTCGTCGGCACCACGCTCATCGTGGCGCACGGCGGGGACGAGGTGTCGAAGGTCCTCACCACCGACGGGACCGCCCTCCTGCCGCAGAGCAGCCTCGGCCGTCAGCTCGTGGACGCCTACCCCTACACGGACGGCCTGGACGTGTACCTCGCCGACGAAGGTGGGGGCCTCGTGCGCTTCGAGATCACCGAGAACGACTACGTCGCCTCGCTGACCAACGTGGCGGACGTGATCTCCGCCGTCGGGATCGAGCCCGTCGAAGGCTGGATGATCCTCGGCGCGGGGGGCGCCGACGCGCTCCTTTACGGCTTCGACTCGGGGCTCCCCGGCACCGAGCAGTCCGCCATCGACGGCGCGACGAACCTCACCGACATCGTGACCTTCGAGGGCTACGCGCTAGGCGCTACCTCGGACGGTACGGTGCTCGTCCTCACCGACCACCCCTGGGTCACGGTCGACTCCGTGAGCCCCGCGTCGGTGACCGACGGCGACGAGGTCACGCTGACCTTCTCGACGGACACCGCCGGCTACTACGAGATCCGCCGCGGCGGCACCGCCGTCGCGGACGGCACCGTCCTCGACGACGGCGATGTCGCCGCCGACACCCCCACCAGCGTGTCCTTCACCGTGTCCTCCGCCGGTGGCTACGAGGAGGGGGCCAACACGCTCTGGGTGTTCCTGAAGGACGCCAACGGCCTGGTCGGCCGCGCCGCGGGCTCCATCCTCGTCGACAACCCGCCCGGCAAGGTGGGCTTCGACGAGTCGGGCGTCGGCCTCGGGAACGAGTCCTTCTCCGTCGCGTTCACGGCGCTGGAGGCCGAGGACATCGAGAGCTACACGATCTACGTCGACGTTGCTCCCTTCACTGCCGCGGATCACCCTACGGGGGGGCCGGAGTTCTCCGGCACAGACGACATCACGGCACCGCTCTCGTTCGCCGCCGACCCCGGGTCGTCAGTTAGCAGGACGTTCTCCCCCGTCACCAACGGGACAACCTACTACGTCGCCGTACGCGCCACCGACGAGGGTGGCCTCGAGGGTCCCATGTCCGAGATCCAGTCCGTCACGCCCGAAGAGACCTTCTCCGTCAGCGCGCGCGCGGGCGAGAAGGGCGGCTATCTCCCCCCGCTCTGCGGCACCGGGAGCGGAGCCGGCGCGGCGGTCGTGGCCCTCGCGGCCGCGCTCGTGACCCGCCGTCGGCGCGTCGCGGGCGGTGCGGCGCTGCTCGCCATCGGCCTCGCGGTGACCCCGGCGCACGCCGCGACGGACGACGACGAGAGCCCCCGCACGATGAACGTGCAGCTGCGCTACGGGCCGATCACCGTCGCCGATCCCTACATCACGGACGTGTTCGGTGGGAACGCCACCGGGATCCTCTGGTTCGAGTACGGCTACGCGTCCCGCTTCGTCGACGCGAATCTCGGCGTCGGCTTCTTCCAGGAGAAGGGCTTCCTGCAGACCGCGGCCGGAGAGGCCAGCTCCGAGGACGACACCTTCACGATGGTGCCGCTGGCGCTGACCCTCACGGGCCGCCTCGACCTCTTCGACGAGCAGCCCATCGTCCCGTTCGGGCGCCTCGGGGTCGACTACTGGATGTGGGAGGAGAACTGGTACGTCGCGTCCCCGGAGACCACCGACCACATCGCGAACGGGGGGAAGTACGGCTGGCACTTCGGCGGCGGCCTCATGTTCCTGCTCGACGCCGTGGATCGCCGCGCGGCGAGCCGGCTCGAGGCCGTGAGCGGCATCAACGACACCTTCCTGGTCGCCGAGTATCGCAACACCCTCCTCGTGCACGGCGAGGACCAGCTCAACCTGTCCTCCTCCGAGGTCTCCTTCGGGTTGAAGTTCGACTTCTGACATGCGCACCACCTGGCGGCTGGTCATCGAGTACGACGGCCGCGCCTTCTCCGGCTTTCAACGCCAGGCGGGCCCGCGCACCGTCCAGGAGACCCTCGAGGAGGCCCTCTCCCGCTTCTTCGGCGGCGAGCGCATCATCGTCCACGGCTCCGGCCGGACGGACGCCGGCGTCCACGCCCTCGGCCAGGTGATCAGCTTCCGCGCGGAGACCCCGCGCGAGGCGCACAAGGTCCGGCTCGCGATGAACACGATGCTGCCGCGGGACCTCTCGTGCATCGAGGCCGCCGTGGCACCGGAGTACTTCCACGCCCGCAAGTCGGCGCGCGGGAAGAAGTACCGCTACGTCGTCCTCGCGCGGGCGGATCGCTCGCCCTTCCACGTCGGGCGCGCCTGGTACATCCGCCATCCGGTCGACTGGGCCCGCGTCGAGGAGACGCTCGCGCTCCTCCGGGGGACGCACGACTTCGCCGGCTTCCGGTCGTCCGGCTGCGAGAACCCGCGCACCGTGCGGAGCATCGAGCGCGCCGAGCACCTGGTCCGCGGGGACGAACACCACCTCGAGTTCGAGGGCGGCGGTTTTCTCCGCTATCAGGTTCGCATCATGAGCGGAACTGCGATCGACGTCGGCCTGGGGCGGCTGCGGATCGAGGACGTGCGCGAGGCGCTTGAGACGGGAAAACGCGCGAAGGCCGGACGCACAGCGCCCCCGGACGGCCTCTACCTCGTCGAGGTACGCTATCCGGAGGCGGCAATGCGGCTCGAAGCCGACGGCGATGCGGCGGGCCCCTCCGAAGAAGAGCCCGACGACGAGGACTAGTCCTCTTCTTCGACCTCGGCGGACTCGCCGACGTCTTCTTCCTCTTCCTCGAGGTCATCTGCCTCGTCCGTGTCGGAGTCTTCGTCCGACTCCTCGGCCTCTTCTTCCGCGAACTCTTCGCGGGAGGCGCCCTTGGTCATGGCGCCCTTGCCCTTGAAGCGGGCGAGGATGGCCTCGCGCGGATCGGGGTTCGGGTTCTCACGCTGATCCGCGCCGCACTTCGGACACAGCGGCTCAGGCCGATTGAGGTCGTAGAACTTCATTCCGCACTGGAAGCATTGGTAGCGCTTGCCGAGCTTGCTCTTGTCCTGCATGGGTCTCCCAGACGCGAGCCGCCCTCTTTACTTACCCCCAAGGGCGCGTCAACCCTGACGGGGTCGGGAGCGTGGGATATCCTCGCGGTCGCCCCCCGTTCGGAGCCTGTCGATGCGCGTCGCCCCGCCCCTGCTGTTGGCCTCCCTCCTCGCTGCCTGCACCGGCGAGAGCGCCGAGGACGAGGGGCCGACGCAGGACGTGAAGGTCGATCACAACCTGAAGGACGCCGCGATCGAGTCGATCGTGCCCCGCAGCTGCTTCGCGGACGGGCACCTCGCCGTGGCGTGGCAGGACGATCGCGACGAGGCCCCGGCGATCTGGTTCAACGCGAGCGGCGACCAGGGCGCCACCTGGATGACGGCGGACGTGCCGCTCTCCCTCGGCGAGGCCGGCGCGTACGCCCCCGACATCGCGTGCGCGGGCGAGCGCATGTACGTGGTCTGGGAGGACGAGCGCGACGGGGACCTCCGCTACCGCAACATCTACGTGAACGTGTCGGCGGACGGCGGTCGGAGCTGGCTCGCGGAGCCGCTCCAAATCGACGGGGACCTCGAGGGCGAGGCCATGAGCCTCGCGCCGCGTGTCGTGGCGGTGGGGGACCAGGCGTACGTGGCGTGGTTCGACAACCGCGACGGCGCCTACGACATCTACGTGCAGGCTACCGCCGACGGGGGCGCCACCTGGCTGGAAGCGCCCACGCGCGTCGACACGGACCCCGCCGGAGACGCCTACAGCGCATGGCCTCGCCTCGCCGCGAACGAGGACGGCCGCGTGGTCGTCGCGTGGGAGGACAGCCGCGCGGGCGGGTCCGACATCTACGCGAACGTCTCCACCGACGGCGGCGTCACCTTCGCCGGAGACGACGCCCGCCTCGACGGGGGCGATGACGGCGGCGTGCACGACAGCTTCCTGCCCTCGCTCGCCATGGCGGGGGACCACGTCTACGTCGTATGGCACGACGAGCGGAACGGCGACGAACGCGACGTCTTCATGAGCGCCTCGTCCGACGGGGGTGCCTCCTGGCCGGACGAACCGAAGAGGGTGGACAGCGACGCTGCCGGCAAGTTCGCGTCGATCAACCCCGTGGTTGCCGCCGTGGGAGATCGGGTGCACGTCGTCTGGCAGGACGCACGTGCCGGCGGGTACGACATCTACCACCGCTTCTCCCGCGACGGCGGCCAGGAGTGGGGGGGCGAGGAGCGTCGGCTGGACACCGACGCCGGCGGCGAGTCCCAGAGCTTCACGCCGGTCCTCCTCGTCGAGGGGGACACCGTGCTCGTCGGCTGGGGAGACGGCCGCGCGGACGGGGAAGAGGTTGGCTTCAACGACCTGTTCTACAACTACTCGGAGAACGGCGGCCAGGACTGGAGCGCGGACGACCTACGCCTGAACTCGAACGAGCCTGGCAGTGCCTACGCGGTAGACCTCGGGATCCACCTCGGAGACGACGCCGTGCTCGCCGTGTGGGGGGACGGTCGCTTCGGCTCCAGTGACATCTTCGCGGCCAGTCGCACCCTCGGGGAGCAGAGCCGGTACGTGCCCCCCGAGGAGCCCGCCGAGCCGTGACCCTGGTCCTCCTCGCGCTGTTGGCCTGCGGGCCCGGCGCCCCCCCGGACCCTCGCCCGGCGATCGTCCGGGACCTCGGCGCCGCGCCGCCCCCCGCGTCGGTCCCCGCGCCGTCCGCTGTCGAGGAGCGTGTCCTGCTGGGCCAGATCGCGGCGGCCTGCGCGGGGCTGCGCGCGCGCGTCGTGGCGGAGGGGCTCGACGAGGACTGGCGGATGTTGCTCCTGGCCGCGGCGCGCGTGCCCGCGCAGGCGCGGACGACCGGCGGGTGCCTCACCGACGCGCTGGGGAGCGCGCTCGCGACGTGGGGGGAGGGGAAGCCGCGGTGGCGCGGCCCCCGCGCCGAGTGGAAGGCGGCGCTCGGGGATGGCGACGCGCTCGCGATCCTGGGCGAGCGCGGGGACGACGCCGCGCGGCTGCGGATCGCGCTCGCCAAGGGGGACGGTGACGCCGCCCGCTTCGCCGCGGAGGGCGCGCTCGTGGAGGAGCCGCGCGACGTGCTGGCCTGCCGCATCGTCGGTCTGGCGGCGCTCGCCGAGGGCGATCTCGCCTGGGCGATCGAGACCTCCGCGTGCGGAGGGCTCGGCCCCCGCGCGCCCGAACTGCTGCGGATCCGAGCCGAAGCCTTGGATCGCGCTGGTGAATTCGAGGCGGCTGCCGCCGCCTACGCGGCGGCGGGGCTCGACGTGCACCGGGCCGCGATCCTCTACCAGGAGTCGCCGACTCCCGAGCGGCTCGCCGAGGCTGCGCACCTCCTGGCACCCGACGCGACGGGGCGCCCGCCGCCCGCCGCCCTGCACGGCCTCTGGATGGCCCTCCTCTACAGCGGCGAGCCCTCCACGGCCGGTCTGGACGCGAGCGTCCCCGCGGGCCTGGCGCGGGCCATGGCGAGCGCCGGGGGCGCCGACGTGACGGCCCTCGCCGCCCTACCGGGGGCGCAGGCCGCGGTCGTCCGGGCCCGGGTCGCGGCGGCGCAGGGCGACCGCCTCGGCGTCGAGGACGCGCTCGCGGACGCGCTCACCGCCGAGCCCGCCGGGGAGCCCGTCCACCGCGCGCGCGTCGCGATCCGCCTCCTCGTCGGCGGGGACGTCGGCGGAGCGCTCGCGGACTGGGCGGCGCAGGATCCCGACCACGTCGCAGCCGTCGGGACGCGGGGCAGCCGCGACATGCCGTGGGCGGCGCTGGTCCCCGAGACGTGGGGAGAGCTGGCCGCGCGTCGCCCCGACCCCCGCATGCGATCGGACGCACCGAGCGGTGCCGACGCGATCGGCTCGCAGATCCGCACGGCAAGGGCCATCTCGGAGGCAGGGGCGCGTTCGGACGCCTTTTCCGCCGTCCTGCGGGTGCATCCGGGGCTTGACGGGCTGGTCCTGGAACGCTACCAATCCGCCCCTTCGGTGGCCTCCGTCTCGGACCGCGATCCTTGACGTCCGGTGGGCCTCCGGATAAGCGCCGCCGGTTCCGATCCTGCCCCTCCCCGACGAGGGGCGCACCCTAGGGATTTCTCCATGATCGAGCATCACAGCTGGACCACCCACTCGACGAAGGCCTCCGAGCTCGCGCCCGAGTGGTTCATCGTCGACGCCGAGGGGCAGACCCTCGGCCGCCTCGCCACCCGCATCTCCAAGGTGCTCCAGGGCAAGCACAAGGCGTCCTACACCGCCCATGTCGATGCCGGCGACTTCGTAGTCGTCGTCAACGCCGAGAAGGTGGTGCTGACGGGCCGCAAGCTCGACCAGAAGAAGTACCACAACTACTCCGGGTACAAGGGCGGCCTTCGCTCCGTGACCGCCCGCCGGCAGCTTGAGATCCACCCCGAGCGCGTCCTCCAGGCCGCCGTTCAGGGCATGGTCCCGGGCACCCGCCTCGGCCGGGTCATGCTCGGCAAGCTCAAGGTCTACGCCGGTACGACGCACCCCCACGTCGCCCAGCAGCCCCGCCCCCTCCCCGATCACCTCTGAGATCACATGCGCACTTCCCCTGTTCAGTACTACGCGACTGGTCGCCGCAAGACGGCCGCCGCCCGTGTCTTCCTCCGCCCCGGCACTGGGAAGATCCAGGTCAACGCCCGTGACATCGAGGTGTACTTCGAGCGCGCCACGGCCAAGATGATCGTGCGCCAGCCGGCGCAGCTCGTCGGCGCCCCCGAGCGTTACGACGTGTTCGTCACCGTCGCCGGTGGCGGCAAGTCCGGCCAGGCCGAGGCGATCCGCATGGGCATCGCCCGCGCGCTCTGCGTCGCCAACCCGACCGATCGCACCGAGCTCAAGCGTGCCGGCTTCCTCCGCCGCGACGACCGCATGGTCGAGCGCAAGAAGTACGGTCGTCCGGGCGCCCGCAAGCGCTTCCAGTTCAGCAAGCGCTAAACGCGTCGACTACGTCAGTCCCGTGCGGCTCGTCCGCGCGGGACTTTCGTGTTTTTGGAGCGCCCGATGGTCCTCGCGGTCATCCCCGCCCGTATGGCGAGCACGCGCTTGCCTGGGAAGCCCCTTGCCGACCTCGCCGGCACACCGATGGTCGTCCGCGTCTGGGAACGCGTCCGCCGCGCCGAAGGCATCGACCGCGTGCTCGTCGCGACGGATGACGCCCGCATCGCCGACGTCGTGCGCGCGCGCGGCGGCGAGGCCGTGATGACGGGCGTGTGCGTCAGCGGCACCGATCGCGTTGCTGAGGCCGCGCGAGGCCGCGGCGCCCGCGTGGTGATCAACGTGCAGGGGGACGAGCCCTTCGTCGAGCCCGCCGACATTACGCGTGTCGCCGCGGCGGTGTCCGACGGCGTGCCCATCGCCACCGCGGCCGCGCCCCTCCTGGATGGCGCGGAGGACCCTGCGCGGGTCAAGGTGGTCTGCGACGATCAGGGCTGCGCCCTCTACTTCTCCCGCTCGCCCATCCCCCACGGCGGGCCGTGGCGCCTGCACGTCGGGCTCTACGCCTTCACCGCGGCGGCGCTCGAAGCGGTCGCAGGATTACCGCCCTCGCCCCTGGAGCGCGCGGAGCGTCTAGAGCAGTTACGCTGGCTTGCGGCCGGGTATCGCATCCGCGTGGTCTCCGTCCCGTCGGGACCGCTCTCGGTGGACACCCCGGAGGACCTCGCCCACGCCCGGGCCCGCCTCGCGAGCGGCGCGCGGGTCTTGTGACCCGGGAGCGTCGCCTTCGGGCTGCCGCGGACGCGCGCATCGGGTAGTAGGGGGGCGTGCTGCCCGCGCCGCCTCCCTGCCGTTCCAGGAAGTCCGCGGCGCAACCGTCTCTGTGGGTTGGCCGGCACCGGCTCGCCCCGTGGCCTTTCGGAGTCTGCGGATGAAGACCAAGTACCTGTTCGTCACGGGCGGGGTGCTCTCCTCGCTCGGCAAGGGGCTCTCCGCAGCCGCCATCGGCGCCCTCATGGAGGCGCGCGGGTTCCGCGTCGCCAACGTGAAGATGGACCCCTACATCAACGTGGATCCGGGCACGATGAGCCCGTACCAGCACGGCGAGGTCTTCGTCACCGAGGACGGCGCCGAGACCGACCTCGACCTCGGGCACTACGAGCGCTTCGTCGCGCGCCCGACGAGCCAGAAGAACAGCTTCACCACCGGCCGGATCTACCGGAACGTCATCGAGCGCGAGCGCCGGGGCGAGTACCTCGGTCGCACGGTGCAGGTGATCCCGCACATCACGGACGAGATCAAGCGGCTCATCCTCGAGGCCGTGTCCGAGGTGGACATCGCGCTCATCGAGATCGGCGGCACCGTCGGCGACATCGAGTCCCTCCCGTTCCTCGAGGCGATCCGCCAGATGCGCGCGGACGTCGGGCCGGAGAACGTGCTCTACATCCACGTCACGCTGGTCCCCTACATCCGCGCAGCCGGCGAGATGAAGACCAAGCCGACCCAGCACTCCGTGAAGGAGCTGCTCTCGATCGGCATCCAGCCGGACATCCTGGTCTGCCGCAGCGAGAAGGAGATCCCCAAGGAACTCCGCCAGAAGATCGCCAGCTTCTGCAACGTGGGCGTAAACGACGTGATCAGCGCGCCGGACGTCGAGAACATCTACCAGCTCCCGCTGGTGTTCCACGAGCAGGGCCTCGACGACCGCCTGCTCCAGCGCCTCAACGCCTGGGCGATGAAGCCCCACCTCGAGAAGTGGGTCGACTACTGCGAGCGCGCCCGCGCCCCCCGGAGCACCGTCCGCGTCGCGGTGGTCGGCAAGTACGTCCACCTGACGGACACCTACAAGAGCCTCAACGAGGCCCTCGCGCACGGCGGTATCGCCAACGACTCCAAGGTCGAGCTCCGCTACGTCGACTCCGAGGAGATCGACGCCAGCAGCGTCGCTTCGCTGCTCGGCGGGGTCGACGCCGTCCTCATCCCCGGTGGCTTCGGGAGTCGTGGGATCGAGGGGAAGATCCTTGCGATCCGGCACGCGCGTGAGAACAACATCCCGTTCTTCGGGATCTGCCTCGGGCTGCAGCTCGCCGTGGTCGAGTACCTGCGCCACGTCGGCGGGATCCCCGAGGCCCACTCGGCGGAATTCGCGCCGCAGTCCACGCACCCGGTCGTCCACATGATGGACGCCCAACGCCGCGTCGTCGACCTCGGCGGGACCATGCGCCTCGGCACCTACCCGTGCACCCTCCGCGAGGGCTCCCGGGCGCGCCAGATCTACGGCGCCGCGGAGATCACCGAGCGGCACCGCCACCGCTACGAGGTCAACCCCGCCTACCACTCCCGCCTCGTCGAGTCCGGGATGGTCATCTCCGGCACCTCGCCGGACGGGCAGCTCGTCGAGATGGTGGAGGTGCCCTCGCACCCCTACTTCGTCGCGTGCCAGTTCCACCCCGAGTTCAAGAGCCGCCCCCTCGCGCCGCACCCGCTGTTCACGGCGTTCGTGCTTGCGGCGCTGGAGCGGCGTGCGCGCGTGGGGCACGACGCCACCGCGACGGGGCCCTCGGCGCAGGCGTGACGATCCTCGGGCTCCTCGCGGGAGCGCTGCTCTCCGCGGGCTGCGCGCCCGCTGACGTGGCCGAGGCGTTGCCGACGGCGGCGACGGCGACCGGCGTCGAGGCCGAGGGGGACGGGTGGAGCGCCGCCGCGGCGACGCTGCGCTTCGGGGCCGGGATCGCGGAGGCGACCGAGCCCGCGATCCTCCGGACCACCGACGGAAGGCCACCGCTGGAGATCCTCGCGGATCGGTCGGACTGGGACCTCCGCGCCCGCGCCGCGACGTTCACCGGTCACGTCCAGGTGCGTCGGGGAGAGGTCACGCTGCGCTGCGAGGCGCTCGACGTGCGCTACGCGGGCGCGGAGCGCATCGATCGCATCGTGGCCACCGGCAACGTCGAGGTGCGACGCGGCGAGCGCGTGGCGACCGCCGCGTCCGCCGAGCTCGACGGCGCAAGCGGCCGCATCACGCTCACGGGGGCGCCCCAGCTCTCGGAGGGCCCCAACACCCTCGTCGGGACCACGCTCGTCCTCTGGCTGGACGACGAGCGGGCCACCTGCGAAGGCGCCGACGGCGCGCCGTGCCGGCTCGTGGTCGCGGGCTCGGCGCTCCGCTGAGCCTCCCCGACCCCGCGGCGATCGGCCTCGTCGCCGTGGGCCTCCGGAAGGCCTACGGGCGGCGTGTCGTCGTCGGGGGCGTGTCCCTCACCGTGCCGCTGGGCACCGTCCACGGCCTCCTGGGCCCCAACGGGGCCGGAAAGACCACCGTGTTCCGCATGCTCGCCGGCGTCGAGTCGCCGGACGCGGGGAGCGTCTCTTTGGGAGGGCAGGCGCTGGACGGGCTCCCGCTCCATCGGCGCGCGGCGCGGGGCCTCGGCTACCTGCCGCAGGAGGACACGTTGTTCCGCGACCTGGACGTGCGCGGGAACGTCGCCCTCGCCGCCGCGATGGGCCCGGCGGGCGCCAGCCCCGACGCGCTGCTGGACCGCGTGGGCATCGGCCACCTCGGCGGGCGCCGCGTGGACGGCCTCTCCGGCGGCGAGCGCCGGCGGCTCGAGATCGCCCGCCTCCTCGCGCTCTCGCCGCGGCTACTCCTCCTCGACGAGCCCTTCGCGGGCATCGACCCCGTCGCAGTGAGCGGGCTGCAGGGGCTCGTGCGCGCGCTGGCCGCCACCGGGATCGCGGTGTTGGTGACCGATCACGCGGTCCGCGAGACCCTTGCGATCTGTGACCGGGCGACTGTGGTCGACGGCGGAACAGTACAGGTGGAAGGTACTCCATCGGCCGTCGCCAACGACCCCCGCGCCCGTGCCCGGTACCTCGGGCCCGACTTCGTGCTCGGAGTGCCTTTGCCAAGCGCCCGCAAGACCGATACGATGGAGGAGTAGTCAATCAAAAGGCCGCTTCATCGGGCAAATCGCCCGACTTTCGCCCGTAGGGAGGAACGCGTAGTCGATGGGGTTGGAGATCAAGCAGAACCTGCGGCTCCAGCAACAGCTTGCGATCACGCCTCAGCTGCAGCAAGCCATCAAGCTCCTCCAGCTCAATCACCTTGAGCTTGTCGAGCAGGTCCAGCAGGAGATGCTCGAAAACCCTACGCTGGAGGAGGTGCCCGACACCGCCGTGGACACCACGAGCGACGCCGAGCGGGCCCTCGAGTCCCAGGCTGCGGACGTGAGTCGCGACCAGGACGAGCAGAACAACGGCCAGGGCGACGACATCGACTGGAACAAGTACATGGAGGCCCAGGGCTCCGATACGGGGCCCCCGCGCGGCGCCAGCGGGCTCGAAGAGCTCCCCCCGATCGAGACCAACCTCGTGGGTCGCGAGTCGCTCACCGAGCACCTCGAGTGGCAGCTGCAGATGCAGAGCTGCACGGACGGAGAGCGCGCCGCCGCCCTCTTGATCATCCGCAACCTGGACGATCGCGGGTGGCTCTCCGTCCCCCTGGACGATCTCGTCGCTGGGCAGGACGTCGACCGTGATGACCTCGAGGGCGCCCTCGACATCGTCCAGCACCTCGACCCCCTCGGCTGCGGCGCGCGAGACCTCGAGGAGTGCCTGCTGGTCCAGATCGGCATCGTCTATCCGGACGACCCGACGTTCCCAGCGCTGATCAAGAACCACCTCGGTGACTTCGAGAAGCGGAACTACGGCGCCATCTCCCGCGCCCTTCAGATCGACATGGAGGACGTGGGCGAGTACCACCGGATGCTGAAGGTGCTGGAGCCCTGGCCGGGCCGCGTTAACGAAGGACCATTTGGCCAATGGATTAATACCTATTACGCCTGGTGCGATGATTTAACTGCAAAGT
>CAJBVW010000018.1 GCA_903959175.1 uncultured Pseudomonadota bacterium | reverse complement strand
GAGCGCGGGGGCCTCACCCGAGGTAGGTCCGCTCCCCGCGCGGCACGAGCGCGCCGCCCTCCCAGGCCCACCGCTTCTCCTCGCACACCGAGCTGCCCTGGACGTTCGCCGGCGCATCCTCGGCGGGGCGACGGCAGAACTCCTGCACGAGCTGCTTCGCGGCGGGGTCGACCGAGAGGTTCTCGAGCGCGCTCGCGGCGGGGGAGTAGGTGAACCGCCGCGCGGCGGGGTCGTAGAGCCACACGAGGTAGCCGTCGATCGCGGCGTTGCCCTGGCCGTTGGACTGGAGGCTCAACAGGTCGTTCCAGCCGTCGAAGTTCAGGTCGGTGCCGACGCTCACGACGGCGTCGCCCGTACACGCGGGGTCGGCCGGCGCGGTCGGGACGGGCGGCGCGGCGACCGGGGTGGGCGTGGGCGCCGCGGGGGGGACGGGCGCGGAGCTGGCGGCGAGGGCGAGGAGGGCGATGGGCACGGCGGCGTGTAGCGGGTTGGGAGTGGGGGGCGGGACCGCGTGGCGGACTCGCGCGGGGGGCCTGCGCGAAAGGGGGGCGCTGTGAGTCCGCGTGGCGGACTCGGGCGGGGGGCCTGCTCGAAAGGGGGGCGCTGTGAGTCCGCGTGGCGGACTCGCGCGGGGGGCCTGCTCGAAAGGGGGGCGCTGTGAGTCCGCGTGGCGGACTCGCGCACGATCCGCGCTCCGTTCCCGCCGCGCGACCCGACCGGTCTCCCCACCCGCCAGGACCGCGCCCCACCGCACCACGCCCTGGCGTTCCCACACCGCGCGGCGTAGCGTGAGCTCCTCCCCACCCGCCTCGGAGCCCACCGTGACCCCGCCCCTCCACCTCCCCCGCACCACCGCCGGCATCGCCGAATGGCTCGGCGAGGTCGATCCCGCCCCGCTCGCGGAGCTGCGCGCGTGGCACGGGGACGCCATCGTCGTGTACGGCCTCGAGCAGGTGGCCGACCTCCCGGTGGAGGAGCGCGGCGCGGCGTTCTTCAAGTTGATGAAGTCCTACAAGGCGCTCCGGCGCGGCATGTACACCTACCCGCGGATGACGTACACGCAGTGGTGCGAGGGCCCCGAACGTCGCGAGTGATCGTGTGGCCGGGTTCCCGCGCGAGGTGCCTGGAAGGCGGCCGCGCCGCGCGGCCGGTCCCGCCCGCCCTGGGGCGGACCGAGGCGCCCGGCGCCGAGCCTGCAAGGGACCCGCCCCCGGCGTCCGCGACGGGGGACGCGCCCGCCGTGTGAGCCCCCGCCGTGTGAGCCCCCGCCCCCCGCCCCGCGCCCCGGCTCCGAGCTAAAGGGGCGCCACCCCGAGGCCCCCGTGCTCTTCCTCCTCGCTACGCTCGCCTTCGCCGCCGCCCCCGCCGAGCGCGTCGAGGACACCTGGGACCTCTCCGCCGTGTACCCCTCGGTCGAGGCGTGGGACGCGGAGATGACACGGCTCGCGGCCGAGATCCCCACGTTGGAGACCTGCCGCGGCGCCCTCGCCACCCAGCTCGCGCCGTGCCTGGACCGGGCGTTCACCCTCCAGAAAGCGGTGACGCGCGCCGGTACCTACGCCAACAACGCGAGCGCCGCCGACACGCGCGACGACGTGTGGCGCGGCCGCGCCCAACGCGCCGGGATGTTGGCCAACACACTGGGCGAGACCAGCTCGTTCTTCGGGCCGGAGATCGTGGCGATCGGGCCCAAGAAGATCGCGAAGGCGCTCGCGAAGGACGCGACGCTCGCGCCCTACCGCTACTACCTCGAGAGCACGCTCCGGAACGCCGCGCACACGCTCGACCCCGAGCGCGAGGCCCTGCTCGCCGCCACGGGTGACCTCCGCGACGCCCCCGGCCGCGTGCACACGGTGCTCACCGACGCCGAGATGCCCTGGCCAAAGCTGAAGATCCACGGCGAGGACGTCACGCTCGACGCCTCCGCCTACACCCTCCACCGCGCCGACCCCGACCGCGCCGTGCGCCGCGAGGTGTTCGAGCAGTTCTGGGGCGCGTACGCCGGCTTCCAGGGCACGTTCGGCACGCTCCTCGACACCGCCGCCCGCGGGCATTGGTTGGTCGCCGAGACCCGCGGCTTCGACTCCGCGGTATCCGCCGCGCTCGACACCGACCACCTGCCGCGCGCCGTGTACGACTCGTTGGTCACCCAGACCAACGCGCACCTGCCCACCCTGCACCGCTACCTCAAATTGCGGGCGCGGATGCTGGGGATCATGGACCCCGCCTACTACGACATGTACCCGTCCATCGTGAAGTCGGACCGCACCTGGACCGTCGAGGAGGCCGAGGCCCTGGCCGTCGTGTCCGCGGCGCCGCTCGGCACGGCGTACACCGATATCCTCACGACCGGATTCAAGAGCCGGTGGATGGACGTGTACCCGCGCCCCGGCAAGGACTCGGGCGCCTACATGGACGGCGCCGCCTACGACGTCCACCCGTTCGTGCTGATGAACTACAACGGCGACTACGAGTCGGTCACGACGCTCGCGCACGAGTGGGGCCACGCCGCGCACAGCGCACTCTCGATGAAGGCGCAGCCCTACCCGACGGCGAACTACGCCACGTTCATCGCCGAGATCGCGTCCACCTGCGGCGAGGCGCTGCTGGTCGACCACATGCTGAAGAACGCCAAGGACGACGACGAGCGCCTCTACTACCTCGGCAGCGCGCTCGAGAGCCTCCGCACCACCTACTTCCGCCAGGCCCAACTGGCCGAGTTCGAGCTGGCCGCGCACACCACCGTCGAGCAGGGCGGCGCGCTCACCGGCGCCGACGTGTCCGCCACCTACCTGGACATCCTCAAGCGGTACTACGGGCACGCGCAGGGTGTCACCAACATCGACGACCGCTACGGCGTGGAGTGGGCGTACATCCCCCACTTCTACTACAACTTCTACGTGTGGCAGTACGCCACGAGCATCGCGGCGTCCTCGCTCCTCGCCGAGGACATCCTCGCGAACAAGCCCGGCGCGGTGGACCGCTACCTGACGCTCCTGCGCGCCGGCGGCAGCGACGACCCGTACGTGCTCCTCAAGACCGCGGGCGTCGACATGGCCACCCCCGAGCCCTACGACGCCATCGCGCGCCGCATGGACCGGCTGATGGACGAGGTCGAGGCCATCCTGGCGAAGAAGAAGTAGGGGTTGGGGCGGGGGCGCCGCCCCCGCAACGCCCCGGAGACACGCGGACCGTGCCCCCCTACCCCAGCATCTTCTCCGCGTTCCGCCTTGCGATCGCCAGGATCGTCCCCTGCGGGTTGATCCCCGGCGTGTCGGGCAACAGGCTCGCGTCGTTCACCCACACGTTCTCGAGGCCGCGGAGCTTGCCGTACGCGTCCGCCGGGCAGCCGCGCTGCTCCGAGCCCATCGGGACGGTGCTGTGGAGGTGGATGGCGGTGACCTGGGCCTTCCCCGCGGTCACGCCGGCGCGCAGGGCCGGGATGTCCGCCTTGGAGCGCAGGTATCCCTGGCCCGGCACCGGGCTCACGATGGCGCGGGCGCCGGACGCGAAGAGCACGGTCGCGAGGCGCTCGGCGGCGAGGCCGAGGAGTTCGAGGTCGGCCTTGTCCAGCTTGAAGTAGACGAAGGCCTCGTCGAAGCCCGGCAGGTTGCGCACCGTGCCGCGCGCCTTGGCCATGACCTTGGCGTAGAAGACGCCGAGGCGCCACCACTCGGCCAGCATCTCCTCGCGGTTGCCCGGAGCGCCGACCAACCAGAGGGCGAGGTGGGCGAGGGTGCCGTTGCTGCACCCAAGCGTCATCGAGGGCTTGAACGCCTCGATCTGCTGGACGGGCACGCCGACCTCGGGCTCGTTGATGCGCTCGTCAAACTCGGCGGCGACGCGGATCATGGGGTTCATCGAGAGGGTGTCACCAATGCCGCGCGTGTGGCCGCTGCGGCGGAGGATCAGCGCGGTCTGCACGGCGCCGCCGCACACCACCACGCGCTCGCACCGGATCTCGACCCGGCGACCGTCGCGATCGGTCGCGACGGCGCCCACCGCGCGCCGCCCCTTGAACAGGAGCTTCTTGACCTTGAGCCCGCTCTCGATGCGCGCGCCGGACGCGGTGGCGCGGGGGAGGTAGGTCTCGGTCATGGACTGGCGGCGGCCGAGCGGATTCGTCCCGTCGTACTTCCAGAAGCGCTGGACCGGCACGCTCTTCCACCCGAGCGACGCCGCGCCCGCCGCGAGCCGCTCGGACGCGATGCCGGGGCTGCCCGGGAAGTGCGACACGGACGCCTCCTTCTCGACGGCCTCGATGTGGCGGGCGAGCACGCTCCCGCCGAAGTCGGCGATGCCGTAGTCCTTCGCCCATTGGTCGAGCACGGACGGCACGGGCGGGTGGTAGAGCGCGGCGTTGATCTCGCTCGCGCCGCCGACACACTTGCCCTCGACATAGGTGACCTTGACCGGGCCGAACGCGGGGGTGAGCCCGCCGTTTCGCCACTTGCGGTCCATGTCCTCGAGGGAGTAGGGCTCGGTCGCGCCGACGGGCACGTGCTCGCCTTCCTCGACCACGAGCACGTCGTGCCCGCCCTGGGCCAACACATGCGCCGTCATCGCGCCGCCGGGCCCGGAGCCGATGACCAACACCTTTGCGTCGAGGCGACGAGCGGCGCTCAATGGACCGCCTTCTCGACGCGCGACCAGTAGGTGAACGTGCCCATCTTCTCCCAGAATTCCACGAAGTCGCGCTGCAGGGACACCGGGGACGTCCTCCACTTCTCGATCTGGGCCACCCGCCGCTCCTTGGGCCGCCGTGTGTACCCGTTCGCGACGAAGAGCACGGTGAGCGCGGTCATGCCGCCGCCCATGTAGCGGGGCATGCCCCGCACCCGGCCCTTCATGTCCTGGGTGGCCCCGGCGAGGCAGGCGGCGTCGAGGCCGCGGCTGGCGGGGTCGAGGAGGTCTTCGAGGAGGAGGGAGATGACGGTGTCTACGGTCACGCGCTCCCGTATCCCGCCCCTCCGGACGGGCACGCGACGCGCGCCGGCTGCGTGGGGTTCTTCACCGATCGGGGCTCCCCGCGCGAGGGGGCGTCACCCGAAGGGCGGAGACCGGCGCTCGGGCCGGGCTCCGTCGGGCGGCCGCCGCCCGATAGCACCCGGCCGGCGCAGCCGGCGCGCCCCGCCCCGCCGGGAGCTGGCGCCCTCCGGTCCTCTCGCGCGGCGCACCCCGGGCGTCTCCGCGGCCGATCACTCCGCGCGCGTTACTCCCACTCGTCGCAGTCGCAGGACTCGCACCAACACTCGCGGTCGTCGCCGTCGCCCCAGCAGTCGCAGTTGTCGCACTGGCAGTCGCGGACGTCGATGTTGTCGTCGTCGCGGAAGCGCCGATGTTCCCAGTCGTCGTCGTCGCGCCAGTCGTGGTGATCGTCCCAGTCGTCGTGATCGTCCCGGTCGTCGTGATCGTCCCAATCGTCGTCGTTCGCCTGCGCCGTCGGCGCGGAGAGGAGGCCCACCGGGGCCGCGACACCCGAGAAGCCCAGGACAGCGGCGCCCAACCCCAGCGCGGCGAGGACGGTGAGTCCGACGGTACGAAGCATGGTCTCCCCCTTGCCGGACGCACGCAGCGGTGCGCGACGCCGGCCCCCTGTGGGTACACGCATCGCTCGGGCGCGGAAAGGGCAGGGCCCACCGTGCGGATCGCCGGGATCCCGGCCTCGGCGCCACGCCCGCGCTACGCCACCCGCGCCACGCCCGCCGCCCCGACCTCCCACACCTCGGCGCCGAAGGGGGCGAGGTCGCGCTCGTCGTGCGTCACCAGCAGGATCGGCACCCGGTGGGCGCGCGCCCAGTCTGCCACGTCCGCCGCGAGCCGCGCGCGCAAGGGCCGGTCCAACGCGGAGAAGGGCTCGTCCAACAGGAGGAGCCGCGGCCCCGCGCACAGCGCCCGCCCGAGCGCGACGCGCTGCCGCTCGCCGCCGGAGAGGTTGCGCGGCCGCCGGTCGAGGAGCGCGGTGACACCGAGCCGCTCCGCCACCGGCGCGATGGGCGCGCGCGCGGCATACGCGAGGTTGTCCCTCACGGAGAGGTGGGGGAACAAGACGCCGTCCTGGGGCACCCACCCGATGCCACGTTGGTGCGCGGGCACGAAGGTGGCGGCGTCCTGCCACACCTCCCCCCCGAACGACACGTGCCCGGCGGCCCGGCGCTCGAGGCCCGCGACGACGCGGAGCAGCGTGCTCTTCCCGGCGCCGGACGGCCCCACGAGGCCGATGACGTCGGCGTCGCTGGCGAGGTCGAGCGCCAGCGTTCGCGCGCCGAGCGCGAGGGACACGGCGAGGTGCAGCCTAACGCCCATCGAGCTCCAAGCGGCGCCGCTGCCAGCGCGTGAGGGCCTCGAAGCCCACGATGGCCGCGAAGGCGAGCGCGAGGCTCGCGCCCACGAGGGTGGCGAGGCGCGGGTCCTCCCCGGGCGCGTCGAGCAGGGCGTAGACCGCGAGCGCGATCGTGCGCGTGCGCCCCTCCATGTTCCCCGCGATGATCGCGGTGGCGCCGAACTCCCCGAGGCCCCGGGCGAACGCGAGGACGACCCCGGCGGCGATGCCCGGCAGGGCGAGCGGCAGCGTGATCCGCCACGCCGTGCGCCCCGGCGGCACCCCGAGCGAGAGGGACACCTCCTCGTAGCGGCGGTCCACCGCCTCGATCGCGCCGCGGATGGTCATCACGTAGATGGGGAAACCGACCACCAACGCCGCGACCACCGCCCCGAGCAGCGTGAAGGGCACGGGGAGCCCCAGCGCGTCGAGCGCGCCCCCAACCGGCGAGGCCCGGCCGAACAGGCGCAGGAGCAACAGGCCGGTCACGACGGGTGGCAGCACCAGCGGCGCGAGCACGAGCGCCGAGAGCACGGCTTTGCCGCGGAACGTCCCGCGCGCGAGCGCCCACCCCACCACCGTGGCAGGCACGAGGCCGATCGCCGCGGCGGCGAGGCCGACGACGAAGGAGAGGCGGATGGCGGAGAACACGTCGAGCGTCATGGCGGCGGGGTGAACCCGGCGGCGACGAAGATCGCCCGCGCCTCGGCCGACTGGCAGAACGTCAGGAAGGACGCCGCGGCCGGCGAACGCCCGCCCAGCGCCGCGCCGGCGTACACGATGGGCGGGTGCGCGCTCGCGGGGAACGCGAAGGCCTCCCGGACCCGGGGCTCCACGCGTACGTCCGTCCGGTAGACGATCGCGGCGTCGGCTTCGCCCGCGGCCACCCACGCGAGCGCTGTCCGCACGCTGTCGCCGCTCACGACGCGGCCCTCCACGGCGCCCCACACCCCGGTCGCGGCGAGGGCGGCGCGCGCGTAGCGGCCGGCGGGCACGTTCTCGCCCGCGAGCGCGAGGCGGCGCCACGCGGGCTCCGCGAGGGCGGCGGGGCCGGCGAGCGCGGGGGCGTCGGTGCGCACGGCGGCGACGAGCGTGTTGCCGAGGAGCGCGGCCCGCGCGGTCACGGGCACCCGCGCCGCCACGAAGTCCACCCACTCGGTGTCGGCGGAGACGAACACGTCCGCCGGGGCGCCGGCCTCGATCTGCTTCGCGAGGCGGGAGGACGCGCCGAACGCGAAGGTGACGCCCTGGCCCGTCCGCGCGGTCCACGCCGCGCCGACCTTGGGCAGAGACTCCGTGAGGCTCGCCGCGGCGTAGACGGCGAGGGGCGCGGCGGCGGGTTCGGCCGCGCCGGCGGGCACCACGAGCAGCAGGAGCGACACCACAAGGGCCCACAACAGGGAGCGGCGAGTCACATCCGGGAACATCCGTCCCCCTAACGCCTTAGACGTCCGGTGTGCCCGACCCGCTCCTCACCACCGAAGATGTCGCGACGCTCCTCCGCGTCCACCCCAAGCACGTCTATCGTCTGCTCCGCCGTGGGCTCCCCGGGCACCGCATGGGCGGCGGGTGGCGCTTCTCTCCCGACGAAGTGCTCGCGTGGGTCGAGCGCGGCGGCATGTCGCCCGCGGCGGTGAGCTCGGCGGCCGGCGCCGGCGCCGGAGGCCCCGGGAACGTGGGCGGCGGGGGCCTGGGCGGCGGGAACCTGGGCGGCGGGAACCTGGGCGGCGGGCCCGCCCCCGATTCCGCCCCCGCCTTCGTGGCCGCCAACGGTGACGTCGCCGTCGAGGTCCTCCTCGCCCACGTCAACGCCGCGCCGCCGCTCCTCGGCTTCGTCCCCGCCGACCGCGACGCCGCCCTCGCCCTCCTCGCCGCCGGCCACGTCCTCGCCGCCGGGTGCCACGCGGGGTCACCGCCCTCCCACCTCGCGGGCGCCCGCCTTGCCCGCATCCACCTCGTCACCCGCGCCGTCGGCCTCGCCG
>CAJBVW010000017.1 GCA_903959175.1 uncultured Pseudomonadota bacterium | reverse complement strand
GTCGTCGCCGTCGACCCTCGCCGCACCCCGCTCGCCGCCGGCGCGGACCAGCACCTCGCGATTCGCCCGGGCACCGAGCTGTTCTTCGTGCTCGGCATGATCGACGCGATCCTGAAGAACGACTGGCGCGACGTGCAGTACACCAACGACTACTGCAGCCCGCTCACGCCGCTCAAGGAGGCCCTCGCCGCCTGGCCGGTCGACGTGTGCGCCGAGATCTGCGGCGTCCCCGCAACCGACATCAGCGGCGTCGCGCTTAAGTTCTCGCGCTCCGCGATGGCCGTCTGCGCCCCGGGCAACCAGGCGCTCGCGAGCGAGCACGGCACGCTCACCGCGTGGGCCCTCCTCGTCCTCCACGCCCTCACCGCGAACCTCCTCCGCCCCGGCGGCGTGTTCGACGGGCGCGGCGTCCTCGACGTGCACTCGCTCTCCAAGCAGCTCCCCACGGACGGCGCCCCGCGCACCCGCGTCGGCAACCTGCCCCTCCTCCTCCTCCAGGCGCCCGGCGCCCTGCTGGCGGACGAGATCCTCACCCCCGGCACCGGCCAGGTCCGCGCGCTGGTCTCCCTCTACGGGGACCCCGCCCGCGAGCTCCCCGGCGGCCCCCGCCTCCGCGAGGCCCTCGGCGCGCTCGACCTGCTCGTCGCGGTGGACCTCGCCGACACCGAGACCACGCGGCTCGCGCACTGGGTCCTCCCGGCGACGCACCCGTGGGAGCGCACCGACACGCACCTCCACGACACGTCGATCCTCCCCTGGCGCACCACCCAGTGGACCGACGCGCTGGTCGCCCCCCCGGGCGAGGCGCGCGACCTCGCGCAGATCCTCGCCGACCTCTTCAAGGCGGTCGGGCCGACCCTCCGCGGCGGCGAGTACGGCGCGCACCTCCGCGTCCTCGGCAGCTTCGTGGCCGGCGCGGACCTCGAGAAGTGGGAGTCCCGCCTCCTCGACACGTCCGGCATCGTCAGCAGCGCCGAGCTCCGCGAGGCCCCCCACGGCTGGAGCGGCGGCGACGTCGACCGCGCGACCTGGCGCGTCACCACCGAGTCCGGCAAGTTCGAGCTCCTCCCCAGCGAGATCGCGGCCGCCCTCTCCCGGCTCGCGGCCCCCACCTCGCCCCCGGGCCTCGGCCGCTGGCTCCTCACCTCCGGCGTGCGCGACGGCGCCCTGCGCGCCTTCGACCGCCCCGCGGCCATCGACCCCGGCGTCACCCTCCACTCCGCCGCCGGCTTCGCCGAGGGCGCGCGCGTGCGCGTCCGCACCGCATCCGGCGCGGTCGAAGCGACCGTCCACCTCGACGACACGCTCCGCGAGGACGTGGTGGACCTCCCCGCCGGCCACGTGGTCGACGCGATGGCCCTCGTCCCGACCGACCGCCTCGACCCCTTCACCGGGACCCCCGCCGCGAACGGCCTGCCCTGCGTGGTCGAGCGCATCTGACGACACGACGCCTATGAGCGAGGCGGGCGCCTACTCCTCGATGCGGGGCGAGCCGAGCAGCCCCGAGCCGATAAAGGCCGCCGTGCGCGCCACGCCCTCGGGGGTGGAGAGCGCCTCGTGGCCCGCCACGAGCTGCACCGTGGCGGCGGTGCGCCGACCGTCGTCGGTGCTCACGTTCTCGTAGACGGGGAAGGCCGTGGTGGACTGCCCGTAGTCATCCAGGACGGTGCCCGCGGTCGGGACGTAGAGCGCGCGCAGGGCCGACCACAAGGCGAGGGTCGGCGAGAGCGCGTCGTCCACGCCGTGCACCACGAGCAGGTGCTTGGCGACGGTGCTCGGCTCGCGTACGACGCCGAGGCCGTTGTTCACGGGGTCCGCGGCCTCGAAGTACTGCTGGAGCAGGTTGAGGCCGGGGTGCCAGCGGGTGAGCGCGGAGTCGGCGAAGGTCGCCATCAGGCCGTGCTCGATGTCGACGGGGTGGTCCTCGTCGGCGAAGCGGTGGAGCGCGTAGCCGGTGGGGTTGCCGAGCACGCCGCCCTCGACGTCGAGGGTCCACGCCAGGAAGTTGGTGCCGGTGGACGCGCCCTCGCCCTGCCCGACGAACCAGATGTGCTGGGCGTCGAAGGCGAGGTCACGCCCGGTGGGGCTCTCCGCGCCCACGGCCGACCACTCGGACACGAAGCGCACGAGCGCGTGCGGATCCGCGGCGGCCTGGAGCTGGTTGCCGAGCCACGCGTCGAGGTCCGTGGGGTCGACGTAGGCGGCGCCGCGCTCGCCGTGCCCGGGGAGGTCGACGGACACGGTTGCCACGCCCTCGGCCGCGAGCGCCCCGGCGAGGCCGGTGGTGACGGTGTCGCGGAGGGTCCCGCCGAGGTCCGGGGTGTAGACCGCCACCGGCCAGCCCGACGCCGGCGCCTCCCCCGCGGGGATGGTCATCGTGACGCAGACATCCTCGGCTCCCTGGACCGCGGGCCGTAGCGACGAGCTGTCGTACACGACGCTGCCGCCGTCGGTGCGGTAGCGCGGGACGGAGAGGCGGCCCTGGATCTCGGTGAAGGCGGGGTCTGCCGACCCGCACGCGCGCGCGCCGCCGTCGTCGCAGGGGCCGACCACCGCGTCGTCACAGACGACAAGCTCGCTCGGCTCGACGACCACCTCGACGTCGCCCGTCGTCTCGCGGAAGTAGCGGGTGCCGCGCGAGGGGTAGCCGGTGGTGAACACCGCGGCGCCAGCGATCGCGGTGCCGTCGATGCCCTCGCGGGCGATGTAGTCGCGGAGCGGCCCGTAGGCGTCGTAGGCGCCGGAGAGGGACAGGTCGGTGGGGCGCTCGTCCCCGATGACGACCTTGAAGCCGTTGTCGCGCACGGCGGTCACGCCGGCCTCGTCGGTGACGCCCTTGGTGACCCACACCGCGTAGGTGTGGCCCTCCTCGAGCGGCCGACCGTCGTACACGCTCACGCCGAGCCAGTTCTGGCAGATGTACTTTCCCCGCGATTGACGCGTGAAGTACTGGAGGGCGGTGAGGTCGCCGTAGTCGGCGGCGTCCTCGTCGAGGCTCGCCCACCGCACGGTCGGGGCGTCCCCGTCCACCCGCACGGTCGAGAGGTCGTGCGGGCGCGAGAAGCGGAAGTAGACCGTGGGGTTCGTGCCCCACCCGGCGGGGCCGTCCTCGATGGCGGCGGCGAGCGCGGCGACGCCAGTGCCCTCCCCCGGGTCGGGGAAGCCGGACACGTCGGGGCGGCCGGACGTGTCGAGCCGCATGTCGTTCGGGAAGGGCAACGAGAAGAAGTCGACGCCCTGGGCCGCGGGGAGGTCGGGCACGTCGAAGAGGGGGAAGAACTCGCCCTCGAGGAGGTCCTCCGGGCAGGCGCCGCCCTCCCAGTAGGGGATGCCGATGTCGACGCAGACGCCGTCGGCGTCGCAGAAGTGGCCGGCCTGACAGTCGTCGTCCCCGGCGCAGGTGTCGCCGTCGGTGCCGGTGCCCGCGGTGCCGTCCGCGGCGCACACGTTGTCGCCGGTGCACGCGAGACCGTACTGGCACTCGATCGTGGCGGAGCAGTCCTCGCCCTCGGCGGTGCTCCCGAGGTCACCCTCGGCCACGCAGACGCCGTCCTGGCCGCACTCGGCGCCGATGCGGCACGGCTCTTCGAGGCAGCTGTCGCCGACGCCGGGGCCGAGCGTCCCCTTGAGGTTGTCGCCACACGCTACGAGCAGGACCAGCCAGTTCAGACGCACCATCGCGCCATGGTAGCCGGATCCGAGCCGGGCTACCGCGCCGCGCGCGCGGCCTCGTCCAGCTCGACGCCGAAGCCCTCGGCGTAGAGCGAGGCGTAGGCGCCGCCCCGGGCGAGGAGCTCGGCGTGCGTGCCCTGCTCGACGACACAGCCGGCGTCGAGCACGACGATGCGGTCGGCGTGGATGACGGTCGAGAGGCGGTGCGCGATGACGAGGCAGGTCTTGCGGGCGAACACACGCTCGATGGCCTGCTGGAGGAGCTGCTCGGTCACGGGGTCGACGCTGGCGGTGGCCTCGTCGAGCACGACGATGGCGGGATCCCGCGCGAGGGTGCGCGCGAGGGCGAGTATCTGGGCCTCGCCCGCGGAGAGGTTGGCGCCGCGGTCCCGGACGCGGTGGTCGAGCCCGTCGGCGTGGCGGGCGGCGATGGCGTGCGCGTTGGAGAGGGAGAGGGCCTCCTCGACGCGGGCGGGGTCGAGCGCGGGGTCCCCGAGGGTGACGTTGAAGCGCAACGTGTCGCTGAAGAGCTGCACTTCCTGGCGCACCGAGCCGATCACCTTGCGGATGCTCGCCGGCGCGATGCGGGAGAGCTCGGTGCCGTCGAGGGTGATGCTGCCCTCGTAGCCGTCGTGCACCCGCGCGATGAGGCGGACGAGCGTGCTCTTGCCGGAGCCGGTGCGGCCGACGACGGCCACGACCTCGCCGGGCTGGACCTCGAGCGACACGCCGCCGAGCACCCACGGGCCGTCGGCGCGGTAGCGGAAGCGCACGTCCTTGAGGGAGAGGCGGCCGGTCGCCTGGGTCGGGGAGGCGTCCCCTGCGGTGATGCGCTCGTTGACGCCGAGGAGCCAGAAGATCTTGTCCAACGCCGCGACGGCGCGCTGGAGGAAGGTGATCTTGCCGGAGAACTCGCGGAGGGGGCGGAAGAGGCGGTCGACGTAGTCCACGAAGGCGACGACGAGGCCCACGCTCACGGCGTCCGCGCCGACCATGCCGACGCGGGTGGCGCCGTAGCCGAGCATCAGCGCGACGCACACGCTCGCGAGGCCGTCGATGATCGCGTACAGCGACGCGTCGTAGTAGTTGTTCTCCACGTTCGCGTCGCGATGCGTCACGTCGAGCGCGCGCATGCGGGCCGCGGCGCGCTCCTCCTGGCCGTAGAGCTGGAGGACCTCGATCCCGGCGAGCCGCTCGGCGAGGAAGGCGTTCATCGCGGCGAGGGCGTCGCGCACACGGGCGAACAGCACGCGCATACGACGGCGGAACACCTCGATCACGCCGGCGAGCGGCAGCCCGACGACGAGGAGGAGGAGCGCGAGCCGCACGTCGAGGGCGAACATCGCGGCGAGGGTGCCGCCCATCACGAGCACGTCGAGCAGGATGCTGATGCTGCCGGCGGTGAGGGCCTCGTTGAGCGCGTCGACGTCGGAGGTCGCGCGGGTCATGAGCTGCCCGGTGGGCTGGCGCTCGAAGAAGCGCTGCGAGAGCCCGAGGGTGTGGCGGAACAGGGCCTCGCGCAGGCGAAGGATGCTGTTCTCGGCCGCCGTCGCGAGCAGCAGCGTGTACGCCGCCTCGAAGACGTAGGTGAGGACGACCACGGCGAGGAAGGAGCCTGCGACGATCCAGAGGCCCTCGCCCCGGCCGGCGACGATGTGCTCGTCGAGCGCGCTCTTGAGGAGGAGCGGCTGGACGAGGCCGAGGCCCGCGACCACCGGCGTCAGCACGAGCGCCGCGACGAAGCGGGCGCGGTCGGCGCGGAGGTAGGGCCAGAGCGCGCGGAAGAGCTCGGCGGTCGAGGCGGGCTTCTTGGCGGCGGTGGGCGTGGGCTTGTTCACGAGGCCTCCCGCTGGGCGGCCCAGGCGTCCTGGTAGGGGCCGGGCCGCGCGAGCAGCTCGGCGTGGGTGCCCTTGTCGACGAGGCGGCCCTCCTCGAGGACGAGGACGAGGTCGGCCTGCTCGAGGGCGGAGAGGCGGTGGCTGACGATGACGCGGAGCGGCGGGCGGCCGTCGGTGCGGCGACGCCGGAGCATCTCGAGGAGCTCCTGCTCGGTGTGGTGGTCCACCGCGGAGAGCACGTCGTCCAGCAGCACGACGTCGGTGTCGCGGGCGAGGCCGCGCGCGAGCGCGACGCGTTGGCGCTGGCCGCCGGAGAGGGCGATGCCGCGCTCGCCGACGACGGTGGCGAGGCCGTCGGGGAGCGCCGCGAGGTCGACGTTGAGGGACGCGGAGGCGGCCGCGGCCTCGACGACGGGGGTGCCCGCGCCGAAGCCCACGTTCTCCGCGATCGACTCGGAGAACAGGAAGGGCGCCTGGGGCACGAGCGTCATGCGGCGGCGCCAGTCGGCGAGGTCGACGCGGGTGAGGTCCACGCCGTCCACGAACACGGTGCCCTCGGGGGGCGTCTCGAGGCGCGCGAGCAGGCGCAGGAGCGTGCTCTTGCCAGAGCCGGTGCGGCCGAAGACGCCGATGGTGGCGCCGCCGGGGAGCACCACGTCGATGTCGGAGAGGACCGGCCGATCGGGGGCGTCCGGCCAGGCGTGGGTGAGGTGGCGCAGCTCGATGGTCGGGCCGGTGAGGCCGACGGGGACCGGCTGGGCGCGGCCGAGGTCGGGGCGGTTCGGGACGGCGTCGAGCACGGTGTAGATGCGCTCGAGCGAGGCCTCCGAGCGCTGGAACACCGGGAGGAGCACGCCGAGGAGCCGCAGGGGGACGATGAGGTAGGCGAGCAGCGCGATGAACGCCGCGATCTGGCCGGCGGTCAGCTTGCCGGCGAGCGCCATGTCGCCGCCCACGGAGAGCAGCAGGAAGACGCAGACGCCGCCCGCGACGGTCAGCACCGGGAAGAGCAGCGCGCGGAGGCGGGCCATCTCCAGGTTGGAGGCGCGGAGCGCGCTGGCGTGCGTCGTGAGGCGGGCGACGAAGGTGTCCTCGACGCAGAAGGCCTGGACGGTGGCGACGCCCTGGAGGGTGCCGAGGAGGTCGTCCGAGAGCGAGGCGAGCTGGGCCTGGGCCTGCCGCTGGAGGGTGAACATGCGGCTGATGCCGCTATGGACCGCCACGAAGCCGAAGGCGACGGGGACGCAGCAGGCGACGGTGAGGAGCGGCGAGATCAGCAACATCTGGCCGGCGGCCATCGTGAGCGCGGCGATGACGTTGATGCCCTGGAGCAGCGCGAAGCCCGCGAAGGCACGGGCGAAGGTCACGTCGCTCGTGGCGCGGGAGAGCAGGTCTCCGGTGGTGTGCTTCGCGAAGAAGTCGGGCTGGAGCTTCAGCAGGTGCGCGAAGAGGTCCTCGCGGAGGGCGAACTCGGCGTGGCGGCCGGGGCTGAAGAACAGGACGCGGGAGAGCGTGCGCGTGACGATGATGAGGAGGCCGAGCAGGCCGATGTGCAGGGCGGCGTCGCGCACGCCGGGGGTACCGGCGCGGAGCGCGTCGAGGCCGTGGGCCATCTCCATCGGGACGCGCACGGAGAGCCAGTTCGTCAGGACCACGAGGGCCGTGCCGGCGACGTACCACCACAGGAGCGGCCGCACGTAGGCGCCGACGAAGCGGCGGGTAAAGGTCACTACGGCTCCCGGCCCGGCCGGACGGGGAGTCCCGGGGCCACGCGCGCGCGGCCTTAACCGGACGGCGCGCCGCGGGGCGCCGCGATACCCTCGCGCCCGCATGGATCTCGACCGCGCTCGGCGTTCCCTCGCCTGGAGGGCCCACACGGCACGTCGGCGCCTCGAGGCGCTCGGCTCGCACGCGCCCCTCGTCCGCACCGATCTGCGGCTGCTCTCCGCCGCCGGCTACCCCCTCGCCGCGCGGATCACGCGCCCCGCGGGGGACGCCGTGGTGCCGGGGGTGGTCATCAGCCCCGCCATCCACCACGGCCTCGCCGAGGCGGAGACGTTCACCTCCGCCGTCACGACGGACGAGGTCGCCCGGCTCGGCTACGCCGTCCTCTCGTTCGACCCCGCCGGCCGCGGCGAGAGCTGGGGCGAGGAGGACTTCGGCGGCCCCGAGCACCAGGACGACCTCCGCGTCGCCATCCTCGCGCTGCTCGCCGCCCCCCGCGTGCGCGGCGTCGGCGTGCTCGCCCTCTCCTACGGCATCGTCGCCGCCGTCGGCGCCCTCACCCGCTACGCCGACGAGCTCCCCGTGCGCTGGCTCCTCGACTGGGAGGGCCCGAGCGACCGCGAGATCGCGACCACCGGCGGAACGAAGCTCGTGCCCGCCGCCGGTCACTCCCTCGACGACGACGACTACTGGTCTCCCCGTGAGCCCGCGCGCCGCGTCGCCGGCCTCGCGTGCGGCTACGTGCGGCTGCAGGCGTGGCCCGACCACGCGCAGCCCGGAGAGGTCCGCCACGCCGAGCGCCTGGTCCGCGCCGCGGCGGCCGGCGCGCTCCCCTGGTTCCAGATCAACGACCACCCCCGCGGCACGTTCCCGCCGCGCCCGACGTGGCTCGCCGGCGGTCCGTGGAACGCGAACCGCGCGATCCTCCGGAAGCTCGGAGACCTCCGCGGGCGCTGATCCGGGCGGGCGTCGCGCGTGACGGATCGGCCGGATCTCTGGTACGCTGGCGCGCATGTACGCCCTTCCTGAACCCCGAGCGCGCCGCAACTCCGGATGATTGTCGCCCTCGTGACGGCCGCGCTCGCCGCGTCCCCCCCGTCGCTCGACGCCCCCGTGGTCTCGGGCATGCGCAGCAAGAAGGACGCCGGCGTCGTCATCGGCGTCGAGGACTACGCCACCCTCGGCGACGCCCCGGGCGTCCGCGCGGACACCGCCGCGATGCGCGACGTCCTCGTCTCCACCCGCGGCATCGACGCCGCGCGCGTCCACCTCGTGGACGACGCCACCGTCGCGACCGCCCGCGCCGCCCTCGCCCGCGCGGTGAAGGACGTGAAGCCCAAGGGCACCCTCTGGATCTACTGGGCCGGCCACGGCACCGTGGTCGACGGCAAGCGCGTCCTCCTCGCCGCGGACGTGGCGGACGCCGCCGCGCCCGGCCCCGGCGGGCTCGCGCTCTCCGAGGTCGTCGCCCTCGCCGAGGCCTCCAAGGCGAAGCAGGTCGTGCTCGTGCTGGACGTCGGCTTCGGCGGCGTCGGTCGCGACGGAGAGGTCCTCTTCGCCGCGCCGGCCGCCGTCCCGCCGATCCCGGTCAACCCCGACAGCAAGGTCACCCTGTGGAGCGGCACCAGCGCGGGCGACCCGTCGGCCCGCTACCCGACCGCCAACCACGGCGTCTTCAGCTACTTCGTCGTCGGCGCGCTCCGCGGCTGGGCCGACGGCCAGATCGGCGCCCCGGCGGACGGCCGCGTCAACCTCCAGGAGGCCCAGGGCTACGTCGCCCGCGTGGTCCGGCAGGTCGGCGGCGGCGAGCAGAAGCCGGTCAAGGAGCTCCGCGCAGACGTGAACACCTGGGTGCTCACCACGGGCACCCTCGAGGCGGGCCCCGGCAAGGAGGACCTCGCCACCCTCGCCCTCGCGGAGAAGGCGCGCCGCGTCCGCACGGCCGAGGCCGCCCTCCTCGCCGTCGCGAAGAAGGACTGGGACACCGTCGCCCCCGCGACCACCACCGCCTCGCCCGAGGCGATCGCCGCGCTCAAGGCCTACATCGCCCGCTATGACGCCGCGGTGGTGACGGTGGACGGCACGGAGGTCGCCGCCGCCGTGCCCGAGGTCGCCGCGGCCCGCAAGCGGCTCGACGACTTCGCCCGCGCGAACGCCAAGGCCGGGAAGACCAAGCGGAAGAAGCGCACCAAGGTGAAGGTCGTCCCGCCGCCGCCGCCCGCGCCGACCGCCCCCTGCGCGGACCTGATGGCGCTCGAGCCGACCGCTATCCTCGGTGAGCTCACCCCCGAGCTCACCGCCTGCCTGGAGACCCGGATCAACAAGGAGACGGTCCTGACCACCAAGGACAAGCTCTCCCGCATGTTGATGATCAACGCGGACGCCAAGGGCGACCTCCCCGAGTGGACCCGCCTCGCCGCGCGCCACCTCGAGGACTTCGACCGCTCCGACCCCGACCTCTGCTTCAAGTTCGCGCTCGTCCTCTCCCGCGGCGACATCGAGGACGCCGAGCTCGTCCTGCGCTGGTCCGACTACGCGCTCGAGAACAAGCACATCTGGGACGGCCCGACCTACATGTCCCGCGTCTACAACCTCCTCCGCCTGCGCGCCGAGACCGCCGTGCGCACGTGGCACGACGCCGAGGGCGACTTCATCGAGGACCGCTCCGACGAGAACGCGGCGGATACCGAGCGCTACCGCGGGCTCTCCAAGGACTACGCCCGCGAGTGGTTGGACTACGCCCGCACCAGCGGCCAGCCGTTCGACCGCGCCGTCGCCCTCTGCGAGAGCTCCGCGGGCAACACGGCGTTCTGCGCCGCGGGCTGATCGCCGGCTCGGGCGGCGACGGATCCGCCACCGGCGGTTCACCCACGCGGGGCCCCTCGGGGCGGCGGGTTATACGCCGGCCAAATGCCACGCGTGTACATCAAGACCTTCGGCTGCCAGATGAACGAGTACGACAGCGGCAAGATGCGCGCTCAGCTCGCGCCGGCCGGCTTCGTCCCCACCGAAGACATGGACGACGCCGACCTCGTCATCGTCAACACCTGCTCCATCCGCGAGAAACCGGAGCAGAAGCTCCACTCCTTCCTCGGGCGCATCCTCCCGCAGAAGAAGGTGCGCCCGGTGACCGTGGCGGTCGCCGGCTGCGTCGCCCAGATGGACGGCGGCAACATCTTCAAGAAGTACCCCGGTGTCGACCTCGTCTTCGGCCCCGACGCCGTCGCGAAGGTCCGCGAGATGGTCGACGCCGCGCGCACCACCCGCGTCCTCGACACCGAGTTCTTCGGGGCGGACGGCTACCCCTTCCCCTCCGACCTCGACCCCGACGCCTCCGGCCGCGTCGGCGCCTTCGTCACCATCCAGAAGGGCTGCGACAACCGCTGCACCTTCTGCATCGTCCCCTCCACCCGCGGGGACGAGGTCAGCCGCCCGTTCGACCAGATCCTCGCCGAGGTCGAGGGGCTCGTCGGCGAGGGCGTCCGCGAGATCACGCTCATCGGGCAGAACGTCAACTCGTACGGCCTGAAGATCCCGGGCGCCCCCACCTTCGCCGACCTGTTGCGCGCCGTCCACGCCGTGCCGGGCGTCGAGGTCATCCGCTACACCACCTCCCACCCCCGCGACATGGGGGACGACGTCGTGGCCTGCTACGCCGAGCTGCCGAAGCTGGCGTCCCACCTCCACCTCCCGGTGCAGAGCGGCTCCGATCGCGTGCTGCGCCGCATGAAGCGCTTCTACACCCGCGCCCGCTACCTCGAGGTCGTCGCGAAGCTGCGCGCCGCGCGCCCCGATATGGTGCTCACGACCGACATCATCGTGGGCTTCCCCGGCGAGACCAACGCCGACTTCGCCGAGACGATGTCCCTGGTCGAGGCCGTCCGCTTCGAGGGCTCCTTCAGCTTCAAGTTCTCCCCGCGCCCCGGCACGCCCGCGCTCCGCCTGATGGACGAAGCCGTGCCCGACGGCGTTGCGCAGGAGCGGCTCGAGAAGCTCCAGGCGTGGCAGCGCGAGGTCCAGCTCGCGGCCCACGCCACGCTCGTCGGCCAGACCGTGCGCGTGCTCGTCGAGGGGCCGTCCGCCCACGACGAGGGCGTGGTGTGCGGGCGTACGAGCACCTTCAAGATGGTGAACTTCCCCGGCGATCCCGCCCTCACCGGGCAGTGGATCGACGTCCGCATCACGCGCGGCTTCGCCAACACGCTCCGGGGCGAGCGCGCCGACGCCGAGCCCGCCGCGTAGCGGCCAGAGCTCGTAGGAGCGGCTAAAGCTTGTAGTTGACCGAGCGCGTGAACAGGAGCGTCGGCTTCGCGGTGGCGGAGGCGGCCTTGCTCACGTTCACGACGATGACGCCCGCAGCGGACGGGACCGGCGTGAACAGGCGGAAGAACTGGATCGACGGGCCCTTGTCGGCGACGGCGTCGGTGGTGATCTCGACGCGGGACTGCGCGACCCGCTTGCCGTCCGCGAAGGCCTCGGCGACGAGCCAGTAGGCCACGCCGTCGAACCCGGCGCGGTTGCGCGCGTAGAGCACCGGCATCTCGACGACGACGGCGTCCTTGTCGGCCACGACGACCTGCGGGCCCCAGTTGTCGGCGAGGACCTCCTTGCCGGCGATGTCGGCCGGCATGCCGACGTTGGCGGGGGCGGCGGGGGCGGCCTTCACCTTCTCGACCACCTTGACCGGCGCCTCGAAGGTGGGGATGTCCATGTCGTCCTCGTCCTTGAAGGACGCCGCGTCGGGGATATCCCCGTTGTTCCCCTTCTTCTCGCTCTCGTCCTTGAAGAGGTCCTCGTCGTCGTCAGCGACGACTGCCCCCGACACGTCGGCGGCGAAGGCAGGGCCAGCCGAGAGGGCGAGGATCACGAGGAGGGCGTGGCGCACTGGGACTCCGGTCAGGTGGCGCGTGCGGAACCGACGGACGGGTCGGTTCGCTGCGCGCGCCCACTGTAGACGAGGTGAACTGAATGTCAAACCGTTCCGTAGGCCCGGGGATTCCCCTCAGGCACGCGCCGGGAGCCTGCGATACAGGTGCGCCGATGGCGAAGAACCCCTACCGGCTCGCGGATCGCCGGCAGCGGATCGCCCGCCGCCGCGTCGAGAGCCCCCTCACGCGGCTCGCGGCCATGGCCCCCTTCGTCGGCGCCGCCGCCGCCGTGTGGCTCGCGCAGGACCTCTACGCCACGCTCCTCGCCGGCGGATCCGCCGCGTGGGCCGCGGGCTTCACCGGCATCCTCGCCCGCGTGGGCCTCGTCGTCGCCGCCCTCCTCGCGCTCACCACCTACGACACGCTCGTGCGCGGCCCGGACCGCGGCGTGCTCGACATCCACCCGCTCCTCCCCGGCCCCTGGCTCCGCGCCCGCGTCGAGGGCCTCGTGCGGGACCGCCTCCCCTGGCTCGGCGTCGCGTTCGTGTTCCTCGCGCCCGTCGCCCGGGATCCCCGCGCGCTCGCCCTGGGCGCCGTCGTCCTCACCGGCGCGTGGGCCGCCGGCCTCGGCGCCGGCCTCGGCGTCAACCTCGCCGCCCCCGCCCTCGCGGCGCGCCCGTCCCTCGCCGGCCTCTTCGACGCGATCCGCGGCGCCAACCCCCGCCTCCAGGCCGCCCTCCTCTACGCCCCCGGCGCGGCGCTGGCCCTCTCCGGCTCGGCCACCATCGCCGCCGCGTGGGGCGCGGGCCGCCTCCTCCTCGGGGACCCCGCCGGCGTCCTCGGCCTCGTGGCCCCCTTCGGCGTCGCCGCCCTCGGGCTCGCCCTCGCCGTCCGCTTCGCGCCCGCGATGTCCGGTATCGGCGCCGTGCTCGGCGAGATCGAGGCCGCCTGGGCCAACGCGGAGGACCCCGAGGACGCCCGCGCCGTCTACCTCGAGTGGACCGTCCGCCTCGTCCCCGCGCCGCTCCGCCTCGCCC
>CAJBVW010000016.1 GCA_903959175.1 uncultured Pseudomonadota bacterium | reverse complement strand
GTGCCCGCCGGCTCCCGCGGGGCCGCGCCCGTCAGCGCCGATCCTCCGCGCGCCCCGCTCGTCGACGAGCCGCCCCGCAAGCCGGCGCCCCCGTCCGTGCCGCCGCCGGTCTCGCTCGATCGCCCCGAGCGTGCCGCCGCCCCCGAGCGTGTCCCGGTGCTCCATCCGATCCCCGAGCCGGTCGACCTGTACGATGAGCCGCCCCCGCCCAAGAGCCGCGGCTGGGTCCTGCCCGTGCTCGTGGTGCTGGGCCTCGGCGGGCTCGTCGCGATCGCGGCGATCGTGCTGGTGGGTGGCGCTCTCCTCCGCGGCGACGCCGTCGCGCCCGGGGCCGCCGTCGTCGCGCCCACGACCGGCGCCGCGGGGCCGTCCGCCGCCGTGCAGACCGCCGCCGCGACCATGGCCGGCGCGCCCGTGGTCACCGGCGGCCTCACCTTCGTGTCGGCCGCCCCCGACACCGCGAAGATCACGGTCACCTGCGACGGCGTGGAGGCCATCGGAGCCGACCGCGTCGGTCTCGCCGCCACCACCGCGACGACCTGCTCCGTGAAGGTCATGCTGAAGGACCGCACCCGCCTCTTCGGCGAGGTCTCCGGCGCCACGCTCGGCACCTACACCTGCTTCGCGGGTGGCACCAAGGACTGCGTCAAGTAGCCCATGCGGAACGTCGTCCTCACCGCCGTGGGCCTGCGCTGCGCCGCCGGCTCCGTCCCCGTCCTCCCCGACCGTTCCTGGGGCCGGCCGGATCCCGACGCGGCCGCGCTCGGCGTGCCCCTCGTCGCGCGGGTCGAGGGCGTGCCGGAGCACCCGGACTTTCCGGACGACCGCAAGGGCGCGCTCGCGTTCGCCGCCGCGGCCGACGCGATGGTCGGCGCCCCCATGGGTGGCCGTCGCGGCGTGTGGCTCGGCACCGGCCTCTCGAGCCTCACCCCCGACGAGCTCGTCCGGGACCTCTACCCCCACCTCCGCGACGGCCGCTTCGACCGCGCCTCGCTCGCGCGGGACCTCGACCCGAGCCACCCCGCGCCCCGCCGCCACGTCCCCGAGCGGGTGACGCAGGTGATCGCCAGCGAGTACGGCGCGTCCATCGCCGAGACCAGCTTCTCCGCGTGCGCCGCCGCCGCGATGTCGATCGCCGAGGCCGCGCGCGCCGTCGCCCGCGACGAGGTGGACTTCGCCCTCGCCGGCGGCCACGACGCGATGATCCACCCCATCGGGCTCCTCTCCTTCGTGGTGCTCGGCGCGCTCTCGTCCTCCGTCGGGCGCCCGTTCGACCGGCGGCGCGACGGCTTCCTCATCGGGGAGGGGGCGGCCGTGTTCCGACTCGAAGCCGAGGAAGACGCCCGTGCGCGCGGCGCGCCGATCCTCGCGCGCTGGCTCGGCGCCGGCACGAGCGTGGACGCCCACAACGTCACCGCCCCGCACCCCGAGGGGCACGGCGCCGCGCTCGCGATGGCCCGCGCCCTCCGCGACGCCGGGCTCACCGCCGCGGACATCGACTACGTCAACGCCCACGGCACCGGCACCCCCGTGGGGGACCGCGCCGAGTCGCTCGCCATCCGCAAGGTCCTCGGGGACGTGCCGGTGAGCTCGTTCAAGGGCGCCGTCGGCCACACCGTCGCCGCCGCGGGCGCCGTCGAGCTCGCGCTCTGCCTCGCCGCGTTCCGGGAGGGTGTGCTCCCCGGCACCGTCGGGCTGGAGGAGCCGGACCCCGAGTGCCCGGCGAACGTGCTCGTGGCGAACGTGGCCCGTCGCCCGCGGGTCATCCTCTCGAACTCGTTCGGGTTCGGGGGGCAGAATTGCGCCCTCGTGATCGGCGCGCCGTAGTCGCTCTGCGCGCGGCCCCACGCGTGCCCGGCCCCGCCCCTGCTACACTCGCGGCCCCTCGCCCCCGGAGCCCATGCGCCTCGCCTTCGTCTTCCCCGGTCAGGGGAGCCAGTCCGTCGGGATGGACGCCGGGCTCGATCCGGACACCTTCGCCGAGGCCGACGACGCCCTCGGCTTCGCGCTCTCCGCCGTGGTGCGCGAGGGGCCGGCCGAGCGCCTCGCCCAGACCGAGATCACCCAGCCCGCGCTCCTCACCACGTCCGTCGCCATGGCCCGCACCCTCGCGCGCGCCCGGCCGGACCTCGTCCCCTCGTTCGCCGCGGGCCACTCCCTCGGCGAGTACGGCGCGCTCGTGCTCGCCGGGGCGCTCGACTTCGCGGACGCCGTGCGGCTCGTACGCCTGCGCGGCCGCGCCATGCAGGACGCCGTGCCCCTCGGGGTCGGCGGGATGGCGGCGGTGATGGGCCTCGACACGGAGGAGGTCGTCGCGCTCTGCGCGCGGTGGGCCGAAGGCGAGGTCGTCGAGCTCGCCGGACACAACTGCCCCGGGCAGACCGTGATCGCCGGTCACGTCGGCGCGGTCGACCGCGTGTGCGAGGCCGTCGGCTCCGGCGCGCGCCGGCTCGCGGTCAGCGCGCCCTTCCATTGCTCGCTCCTCGGCCCCGCCGCCGAGGCCCTCCACGCCGCGCTCGCGGAGGTCACCCTCCACGCGCCCCGCTTCCCCGTCGTCCACAACGTCGACGCCGCCGTGGCCGCCGATGTCGACGGCATCCGCGAGCGCCTCGTCCGGCAGGTCGTCAAGCCCGTGCGGTGGGTCGAGTGCGTGCAGGCCCTCCGCGCGCTCGGCGCGGACAAGTGCGTCGAGATCGGCCCCGGCAAGACGCTCGCCGGCCTCGGCAGGCGCATCGATCGCGCGTTGCCCGTCGCGGGCTTCGCGGACACCCTCGCTCTCCCCGGAGGTGCCCCGTGAGGCCCGTCTCCCTCGTCGCCGCCTCGCTCTTCTGCCCCGCCGGCATCGGCGACGGCGGCACCGGCGCCGCGCTCCCCGGCCCGGTGCCGGGGTTCGCGCCCCACGCCCACGGCGTGCCGCGCAAGCACCTCAAGACGATGACGCGCGCCGTCCAGCTCGGCGTCGCGGCCGTCTACGCCGCGCTCGAAGACTGGCCGACGTGGCGCACCGTGCCCCCGGATCGGCGCGGTCTGTACGTCGGCGCCTCGCCCCAGCAAGGAGACGCCGAGGACATCGCCCCCGCGCTCGACGCGACCGGCGTGCCCTTCACCCTCGGCGGCTTCGCGGAGCGCGGCGTGCCGCTCATCCCGCCGCTGTGGCTGGTGAAGGGGCTGTCCAACAACATCCTCGGGTATGCGTCGGCGCAGTTCGACTTCCAGGGCGACAACGGCAACTGGTGCGACGGCCGGCTCGGCGGCGCGATCGCCCTGACCAACGCCATCCACGCGATCGCGGAGGGCCGGGTGGACCTCGCCGTCGCCGGCGGGGCGGACGCGCTGGTCGGCGCGGAGGCCATCCTCGGCGCGCCGTGCGGCGAGGGGGCGGCGTTCCTCGTGCTCGTCGCGGGGGACGTCGGCAAGACCCGCGTGCGCGCCGGCCTCCCGACGGTGGACGGCGGGGAGACCGGCCTCGGCGAGCTCGGCGCGGCCTCGGTGCCCGTCGCCCTCGCGCGCCATTGGCTCGGGGGCCTGATGGAGGTCCGCGCGGGTGGCGTTCACTTGTTTCGCCCCTGACACCGCGGTCTCGTCAGGCGTTTGTGCGGAAGGGGTGACACCGTGGGCCACGCGGCCTAGAATCTGCCGCCTCTGGAGCTGACGTTGTCCTCCCTGCCTGCCGGCCCGCTGAACCCCGGCGTCGACGAAGCCCTGTTCGAGAAGGTGCAGTCCTGCATCGCCGAGGCCCTCGGCCTCGACGCGGAGGAGGTGAGCTACGGTTCCCGCCTCATCGGGGACCTCGGCGCCGAGTCGCTCGACTTCCTCGACATCGCGTTCCGCCTCGAGCGCGCCTTCGACATCCGCATCCCCCGCGGCGGCATCGAAGCCGCCAGCAAGGAAGGGCTCGCGGAGGGCGAGACCTTCGAGGTCAACGGCATCCTCACCCCCGCCGCGCTCGAGCGCCTCGCCGTGCACATGCCGGAGGTTCCCCGCGAGGAGTTCCGCGCCGGCCTCAAGGTGTCCGAGGTGTCCTCGCTCATGCGGGTCGGCACCTTCTGCAACGTCGTCGCCGGCCTGCGCGCCGCGAAGGCCTGACCGCGGCCGTGCGCCGTCGGGGAGCGGGGTCCGCACCGTGAGCACGCCCCGCTTCACCTTCCTCGTGCACCCCCTCGTGCCGGCGGCGCGCCGCCTCGCCGCGCTCCGCACCGGGCGCGTGCGCATGCTTGCGACCGAGCGCCCCACGATCGACGACGTCGCGGTCCTCTGCCGGGTCGGCTTCGGCGAGGTCGAGGGCCTGGTCGTCGGCGTGCCGCTCCTGCCGGACGAGCTCCTCGCCGACCAGGCGCGCGCGCTGGAGTGGATGGAGCGCGCCGTGCAGATCGCCGCGCCGGTGGGCCACGTGGGGCTCGGGAGCGTGCTCGCCGTGGTGGCGGGCCGGGGCACCGCGCTGGCCGAGGCGTGCGGGCTACCGGTGACGACGGGCAACGCCGCGACCGCCTGGGCAGCGGCCTCGATCACGCGGCGCGTCGCCAACGGCCGCGCCGTGGCGGTGCTCGGCGGGCGCGGGGCGGTCGGCCGCGCCGTCGCGGACGTGCTCGCGGCGGACGGCCTCGCCGTCGCGCTCGATCCCGACGACGTGTCCGGGTACGAGGTCGTCGTCGGGGCGCACACCACCGGGGGCGTGCTCGCGCCCGCCGCGCTCCACCCCCGCGCCACGCTCATCGACGTCGCGCTGCCGCCCACGCTGTCGGGGCCTCCGCCGCCCGGGGTGACCGTCCTCGCGGGCGAGTCGATCGCGCTCCCGTCGGGGTGGCGCCGCGACGGCTGGGGGCACCTGTTCCACCTCGTCGCCGGCTACGGGTGGACGGGCGTGTACGCCTGCCTCCTCGAGCCGCTCGTCGCCGCGCGCCTCGGCCGCGCCACCCCCTTCGCGCAGGGCCGCCGCCTCGACGTCGCCGCGGTGCGCGCCTTCGGTGACGCCGCAGAGTCCGCCGGGTTCCTCCCCCGGATACGTCGCCTTCACTAAGGGGCGTGGGCGATGGCGGAACTCTGGCTCGGCAAGGATGGCACAACCCGGGTGGGCCTCGCGGCCGACACGCTCACCACCCACGCCGTGTGCGTCGGTATGACGGGCAGCGGCAAGACGGGGCTCTGCGTCGGCCTCCTTGAAGAGGTCGCCAACGCCGGCATCCCCATCCTGGCCATCGATCCGAAGGGGGACCTCACCAACCTCGCCCTCACCGAACCGGACGCGGCGGTCGCCGCGTTGTGGCGCGCCGGGCAGGCCGAGTGGGGGATCCCGCCGGAGGAGGTGCGGCGGTGGGCCGACCACGTCGACGTGAAGATCTGGACCCCCGGCTCCGACGCCGGGCTCGGCGTGAACGTCCTCGCCGCGCTGCGCCGTCCGGCCCTCGGCCCCGACGGGGAGCTCGACGACGAGAGCCGCCGCGAGCTCGTGCTCGGCTCGGTGAGCGCGCTCCTCGGCCTCGTCGGGGAGCCCGCCGACCCGGTGCGCAGCCCCGCCCACATCGTGCTCTCGCGCATCCTCGAGGAGGCGTGGGCGCGCGGCGACGACCCGGACCTCGAGGCCCTCCTCGGCCTGCTGGTGGACCCCCCCTTCGCCAAGGTCGGCATCTTCGCGACGGACAAGTTCTTCCCGCCGGACGACCGCATGGCCCTCGCGATGCGGCTCAACGCCCTCCTCGCCAGCCCCGCCTTCGCGGCGTGGGCGACGGGCGCCAGCCTCGACGTCCCCGCGCTCCTCACGCCGACCGCGGGCCGCGTCCCCGTGCACGTCTTCACGCTGGCCCACCTCTCCGAGGCCGAGCGCCACTTCTTCGTGGGCATCCTCCTCGACCGCGTCGCGGCGTGGACACGCGGCCTCCCCGGGTCGAGCCGCCTCCGCGCGCTCGTGTTCTTCGACGAGATCTGGGGCTACCTGCCGCCGCACCCGAAGGATCCGCCCTCGAAGCGCCCGCTCCTCGCGCTCCTCAAGCAGGCGCGCGCCGTCGGCGTGGGCACCGTGCTCGCGACGCAGAACCCGGTGGACCTCGACTACAAGGCCCTCTCCAACGCCGGTACCTGGTTCATCGGGCGCCTCCAGACGAAGAACGACCGCGATCGCGTCGCCGAGGGCCTCACCGGCGCCGGGATGGAGCGAGCGGACGCCGAGGCCCTCCTCGACCGCGCGGGGCCCCGGCGCTTCGTGCTCCAGCAGGCCGGGAAGCCCGCGCGCGTGTTCGACACGCGGTGGACGCGCGTGTGGCTCGCCGGACCGCTCACGCGCCCGCAGATCCGGGCGTTGACCGCAGCGCGTCGCGCCCCCGCCCCCCCATCGCCTGCCGCCGCCGCCGCGCC
>CAJBVW010000015.1 GCA_903959175.1 uncultured Pseudomonadota bacterium | reverse complement strand
CTCGGCGGCGGGCGGCGCGGCGGGGGCGGGCAGGATCGAGGGATCCTCGGCGTAGGCGATGGGGAACAGGAGGGAGAGGGCGATCATCGCGCACCTCCCTTGCCGCTGCGCGCGCGCCCGGCGGCCGGCGGTGCGGCGCCTCCCGTGTCGCTGGTCCCGGTGTCGGTGGTCCCGGTGTCGGTGGTCCCGGTGTCGGTGTCCCCCGCGCCCTCGAGCTGCGGGATCCAGGCGCAGGAGGCGTCCTCGAGGCAGAGGTCGTCGCGGATGAACGCGCCCTTGTCCAGGAAGTAGGACGCGATCTGCATCGTCGCGAACGTGGCGGTGTCGAAGGCGCGGTCGGGTTCGGGGGTGGCGAAGCCGTGCGTGCCCGTCCTGCGGACGTACGGGAGCCGCAGGCCGCTGGTGCCCGAGCTCGACTCCATCACGACGCGGAGGGGGGCGTCCGAGGTGGCGCCGGTGCCGTCGGTGCCCTGGTCGAGGTCGTCGGCGTCGAAGAGGCACGGCGTGCCGTCCGCGCACACGTAGGGGCCGAATTCCTCGAGGCCCTGCACCACGCGGCGGTCGATGAGGAAGCGGTCGACGGAGGTGCCGTAGCGGGGATCCACCTCGGAGTCGTCGAGCCAACCGGCGGCGCGGGCGAGCGCGATCCCGGTGTTGATGCTCACGATACTGTCGCCGGGCGTCGGCATCAGGAGGACGTTGCGCGGGCGGCCGCCCACGGACTCCAGCGGCTCCTCGGTGTAGAAGCGGGCGTAGGCGATGGGGTCACCGGGCTCGAGCATCGCCGAGAGCACGAAGGCCGCGCGGCGCAGCTCCGGGGTCCCGCGGACGTACCCGAGGCCCTCGGCGAGGGCCACCAGCGGCGCGCCGGCCGGGTAGGTCACGCCCTCGAAGGTCACGTCGGCCTCCCAGGTCGACACCGAAGCGACCTCGGTCCCGTCGGCATCGTAGAAGGTCAGGCGGAGGGAGTCGCCGGCGGCGGTGGTGTCCGTGAGCGGGAAGGTCGCGCCCTCGGCGGGGCCGTCGAGCGGGATGCCGGCGAGCTGACGCTTGTCCCAGGCGCTCGCGGCGTCCGCCGGGATGCCGAGGCGGAAGGTGCCGTCGACGGGGACGTAGCCCTCGCGGGTCTCGCCGTTGCTGAGGTTCTCGACGACCACGCGGCCGCCGGCCGGGAAGCTCGGGAGCGTGACGACGTCCCGCTCCTCCATCTCGGTCACGGAGTTGACCATCTGAGTGACGCGGAGGCCCCCGCCCTCGACCGGATACCCGAGGAACAACGGAGAGACGATGCGACCGTGCATGGCCTCGACCGCGCCGCCGATCTCCGTGCGCATCGCGACGTCGAGCAGCCCGCCGCCGGGCACCACCGGCGCCCACGCGGTCACCTCGTCCACGACGCCCGCCGCCACCGCCACGTTGATGCCGCCGAGCGAGCCGCCGATCACGTCGTACTCCACGTCGGGCCCGCCGATGTCGGGGGTGCCGTCCTGGTCCCAGTCGCAGCTCACGATCGCGGTTCCACCCTCGTCCATCGTGCCGGTGCCGCACGCGCGGAGGCTGTCGATGAACTGGGCGTGGTCGAGCGCGGCCTGCCGCACCATGTCGCGGGTGTGGAAGCCGTCCGCGGACCACTGGTCGCCGCCGGAGTCGGGCACGCCGTCGTTGTCCAGGTCGCGGAAGCGGGCGTCCTTGAGGTGCTCGTAGAAGGGCACGAGGCCCGTCGCGCCGAGGACCCCCTCGATGAGGGCTTCCTCGTCGGGGTTGACCGTGGGGCCGTGGCCCGGGTAGTCGAAGGCGCACGCGGCGTAGCCCATGCGGGTGAACGCCCAGGAGAAGCCGAGAAAATCGAAGCGGGACGAGCCGTAGCCGTGCCCGAAGACCACCACCGGCGCCGGCTGCGGCACGTTCTTGGGCAGGACGCAGGTGAACACCACGCGCTCGGCGCGGGCCGAGTAGGTGGCGTTGAACCCGTCGATCTGCCAGTAGTCGTCGGAGTCGTCGACCTCGGGCCACGCCGCCTGGGCCTGCCCGGGCTCGCCGAGGAGGTTGGGGGTGGTGAACGACCCACCCACGAGCACGTCCGCAAACGTGCCATAGTTGTCTGTCAACGCGTCGGCGCTCTCGTCCGGGAACAACCCGAGCGAAGCGAGCGTGCCGATGAGGCGATCGACCGGGAGCCGGTAGGGATCGAGCCCGTCGATCTCGTGGACCGGCAGGGCCTCCCCGACGCCCTCGGGGAACGCGGCGTCCATCGCGGCGAGGGAGCCCTCTCCGAGCAGGCCGCGGCGGGCATCCACGAGGTCCCCCGTGACGTTTCCGGTGGTGAAGGTCCACGCGAAGGCGACGTTGTCCGCCGAGAGGCCGAAGGCGCCGAGCGCGCCGCCGACCGGGCGCAGGGCCTCGGTCTGGCGCAGGTGGTTGACCCACGCCCACGGCGAGCGCACCGGGCTCCCGTCCGTGCCAACGAGGCGGTCGGTGAGGACGACGGCGTAGGTGGTCTCCTCGCGCAGCGGGCGCACCGGGCGGAAGATGAGGGTGTTGGTGGACTTCTCGTACCAGGTCAGCAGGTCGTCGCGGGGGTCGCCGCCGTCCGGCCAGACGTTGGGCACGTCGAGGATGCCGTCGTTGTCGGTGTCCTCGCCCCAGTCGAGGACGCCGTCGCCGTCGAGGTCCTCGGACACGGTGTCGAACACGAAGCTCGGGCACGCGGCGCGGCTGTCGTTCGGGAAGTAGCGGTTGGGGTTCGGCACGTCGAGCGGGTAGCGGCCGTGGCCCACGTCGAGCGCGACGGGCTTCCCGTAGTCGGGCGAGGCGGGGTCGACGTCGAGCAGGTAGAAGGCGTCGTCCGCGAACTGGGCGTCGCCGAGGTTGGGATCCGCCGTGTGGCGCGCGTGCACGTTGTCGAGGTCGAGCGGCGCGTCGAACGCGACGGTGATCGGCGAGTAGATGCCGAAGCCCGTGAGCTGGTTGATGTGCTCGCGGGAGCGCTTCTCCACGGCGGTGCGGGTGGCCGTCTCGATGTTGAGGCGCAGCCCGGTGGGGCTCGTCGGGTCCGTCTTCGTGGCCAGATCCGTCGGGAACGGCACGTTCGGGAGGGGCTCGGCGTCCCAGTCGATCGTGACGAGCGGGCCGCCCCCCGCGGGGGTCGCGCGGAGGCCTTCGGGGTAGGGCGCGCACGCCAGGACGAGCAGGGTCAGCAGCGGACACCTCGAGCGGGAGCCGCGCGGTATACCATGCGCCGCCGGGCTACGTCAGCGTGCTCCCCACACATCCACCCACGCGGCGGTGTCACAGCTGTAGTCGGCGTTGGTCGTCGTCACCAGCGTGAGCGCTCCCGGTGACACCTCCACCTCGAAGGCCGCGGCGGCATCGTAGTTGCGGAGGGTGTCGCTCTCCCAGAGCGTCGTCCCCTGGCGGATCGCGAACACCGCGCCGTCTCCGCACTGTTGCACCCAGTCCTGCAGCCCCGCCTTGCCCACGAGCCGCGTGACGCCGTCCGGGATCGTGACGGTCACCGTGCTCGGCGCGTGCGCGAAGACGCCGGTACACCCGTGCTCTCCGGCCACGCTGAAGCCCGGGCCCCAATACGTGCGGTCCACGAGCAGCTCGCCCCAGCCGACCGTCCCGGTGGGGGCCATGTCCGCGAGCGACACGGCGTCCGCGGGCAGCCCGTCCGGGATCGCGCACGGCGCCACGTCGTACCCGGTGAGCCCCGAGAGGCGCGCGTGCAGGAACATCCGCACGTCCGCCCTTCGTTGATCGAAGGCGCTCCCGTATCCGAGCACGTCCGCGTAGACGTCGTCCCGGATGAGCTCGGCCGCCGCCTTCGCCTCGGCGTCGACCGTCTCCCAATCCATCGCCCCGGCGAGGAGCTCGTCCACGAGCGCGTCGGTGTCGAGGCCCGACGCCAGGTTCCGCGTCAGCACGGGGTCCGTGTAGGCGGCGCCGGTGATCGGGTTGACGGCCCACGGGGAGGTCGCCCACGGGGCGCGCGGGTCGACCGTGAGCGCCTGGGAGAAGTAGTAGCCGCCGAGGTCGACGTCGAAGTCCCAGGGCAGGATCGTCCAGCGCCCGCCGTCGTCGTAGAGGTAGTAGTTGTTCCCGTCCGCCGAGAACGCGTCCATCGAGCCCATGACCGAGCGGGCCACGCTCTCCCGGCCGAAGCCCCGAAGATCGAGCACCGCCGCCAGCTCCTCGTCCGTACCCGACGCGACCGTCTCGGCGAGCGCCACGAGGTCGGCGCCGTCGCTGTCGATCGAGGTCTGCGGCTCGAACCACGTCAGCCCGTCCGCCATCGGGTTGAGGCCCTGGGCGTAGTAGCCGGAGTTCATCCCGTACAACACCCCGTCGTCGTGCCCGAACCAACGCTCCACGAAGCGGTCGTCGATGCTCTCGAGCACCACGAAGAACCCGGCGTTCTCTCCGTTCACCCGCACGCGCGCCCACCCCGTGCGCGCGGCGGGCACCCCGAAGCGGCGCATGATCGCGGTCGCGAGGAACTCGTTCAGGAAGCCCACGTCCTGGGAGCTGTTGTCGAGCTTCAGCTCGTCCAGACCGTGCCACTCCTGCCCGTCCACCACGCGGTCGAACGAGAGCTTGAGCGAGGACTTCCCGGCGATCTGGCTCCCCTGACCGAAGGCCCGCACGGCGATCTCCGTCACCTCCTCGTCGTCCCAACGGAAGGTGGCGGTGTGCCACGCCTCCGTCCACGGAGTGTCGCGGATCTCCGCCCAGTCGGCGCCCCCCATCGTCAGCTCGAGGGTGGCGATGCGCGTGGGGTCGAAGACGGCGTCGGTCGGATCCGCAGGGGTGTCCGCGCCGGGCAGGTCCTCGATCGCGTCGGCGGGGACGGTGTCGTCACGGTCCGCGCGCGGATCCGGGAGCGGATCGGCGAGCCGGGGCGTCGAGGCGGTGCAGGCGAGGAGGAGGAGCATGGGACCCACGTTGTAGGCCGACCGCCGCGGTGCGTCCAGCGGCGTCCGCGCCCGGTGGTGGGGGTCCGGCGCCGTCCCGGTTAGATGGTCGGCGCCAACCGGAGCCATCGTGGCCACGCCCCCCGTCGAGTCCCCTCCCGCGTCTCCCGCCGCTCGCCCCGAGTCGGCCGCACCGGAGGCCAACAACTTCCTCCGCACCCTCATCCGGGACCACCTCAAGGCGGGCGTACACGATCGGGTCGCGACGCGCTTCCCGCCCGAGCCCAACGGCTACCTCCACCTCGGCCACGCCAAGTCCATCTGCCTCAACTTCGGCCTCGCGAAGGAGTTCGGCGGCACCTGCAACCTCCGCTTCGACGACACGAACCCCGCGAAGGAGGAGGTCGAGTACGTCCAGTCCATCGAGGCCGACGTGCGCTGGCTCGGGTTCACGCCGAGCGCCGTGCTCTTCGCGTCCGACTACTTCGAGGAGATGTACCAGCTCGCCGAGGGCCTGATCCGCAGCGGCAAGGCCTACGTCGACGACCTCGACGAAGTCGGCATCCGCGAGCACCGCGGCACCGCCTGGGAGCCCGGCCGCCCGAGCCCGTGGCGCGACCGCTCGGTCGACGACAACCTCGACCTCTTCCGCCGCATGCGCGCCGGCGAGTTCCCGGACGGCGCCCGCGTCCTCCGCGGCAAGGGCGATATGTCGGCCGCAAACCTCAAGCTCCGCGATCCCCTCCTCTACCGCATCCGCCACGAGCACCACCACCGCACCGGCGACACATGGTGCATCTACCCGATGTACGACTACGCCCACCCCCTCGAGGACGCGATCGAGCAGATCACCCACTCCATCTGCACGCTCGAGTTCGAGAACAACCGCGACATCTACGATTGGGTCATCCGCGAGACCGGCGCCTACAAGGTGCAGCAGTACGAGTTTGCGCGCCTCGCCGTCACCCACATGCTCATGAGCAAGCGCAAGCTGCTCCGGCTGGTGAAGGAGGGCCACGTCGCCGGCTGGGACGACCCCCGCATGCCGACGATCGCGGGCCTGCGCCGCCGCGGCGTAACGCCTGAGGCAATCCGCGACTTCTGCGAGCGCGTGGGCGTCGCCAAGGCCAATTCCGTGGTCGACATCGAGGCCCTCGACGCCGCGATCCGCGACGACCTCAACGCCCGCGCCCCCCGCTGGATGGCGGTGTTGGATCCGCTCAAGGTCATCGTGGAGGATTGGGCCGCCGACAAACGTGACACGATGGACGCCCCGCACTGGCCCCACGACGTGCCGCAGGAGGGCTCCCGCCCCGTCACCTTCGGCCGAGAGCTCTGGATCGACCGGGCGGACTTCTCCGAGGAGCCGCCCCCCAAGTGGCATCGCCTCGCGCCGGGGCGTGAGGTGCGCCTCCGCTACGGCTACGTCGTCAAGTGTGTCGGCGTCGAGAAGGACGCCACCGGCGCCGTCGTCGCCGTGCGCTGCACCCACGACCCCGCCACGCGCGGCGGCACCACGCCCGACGGCCGCAAGGTGCCCGGCACCATCCATTGGGTCGCGGCGGACGTCGCGCGGCCCGTCACCGTGCGCGTGTACGACCGCCTCTTCACCGCCGAGCGCCCCGACGCCGGCGACGAGGACTTCCTCACCCACCTCAACCCCCGCTCGCTCACGACGGTGACCGCCTACGCCGAGCCCGGCCTGATCGCGCTCGGCGGCGGCCGGCACCTGCAGCTCGAGCGCGTCGGCTACTTCTACACGGACCCCGTCGACAGCACCGCCGACACCGTGGTGCTCAACCGCGTGGTCGGCCTGAAGGACTCGTGGTCCAAGGCGGAGAAGCCGGCGGCCGCACCCGCGCCGGTGAAGGGCCCCGAGGTCATGGGACAGGGGGGCAAGCCTCCCCGTAACGCCCCCCCCGTGGCGAAGAAGCCCGTCGCCGATACGCTCACCCCGGCGCAGTCGGCCCGTGCGGAGCGCTGGATGGGCGCGCTCGGGGTCGCCGAGGACGACGCCGCGCTGCTCTCCTCCGACGACACGCTCGCGGCGCTGTTCGACGAGGCCGCGGACTCCGTCGGCGCCCACGCCCCCGCGCTCGCGACGTTCCTGCTCAACGAGCTCCCGAAGGACGCCCGCGGCTCCGTCCGCGACGCCGCCGCGGTGGGCAAGCTCGTCCTGCGCATCGAGGACGGCACGGTGACCGGCCGCTCCGCGAAGGACGTGCTCGCCGTGCTCCTCGCCGAGGGCGGCGACCCCGACGCCATCATCGCCGCCAAGGGGCTCCGGCAGGTCTCCGACCGCGGCGCCATCGAGGCCGTCGTGGCGGACGTGATCGCGCGCAACCCCGGCCAGCTCGCCGCGTTCCGGGGCGGCCGCACGGGGTTGCTCGGCTTCTTCGTAGGCGAGGTCATGAAGGCCACGCGCGGTGCGGCGAACCCGGGACTCGTCCAGGAGCTCGTCCGCGTGGCGCTCGGCGCGTGACCGCACGCGGGGCGGGCGGCCGCCTCGCGCTCAGTACGGGGCCGCGCCCGCGCTGATGACGACGACGCCGCCGTAGCCGAGCGAGCGGCTTGCGCCGGTGAGCGGGAGGCCGCGTAACCAAGCGCGCGGGCGACACGTCTGGGGTTCTCGGGCGGGGGCGAGGCCACCTCGGCGAGCCATGCCGCGTTGCCCGCGGCGTGTGCCTCGGCGATGGACGCCGCTCACATCGTTTCCTTGATGGTGACATCCGTCACCCCCGCCGACGGACCTCCCCCGTCAAGCCAACCGCGCGCACCACGCGGCGAGCACGCGCCGCTCGCCCCGACGCACCCGAACGGCGTCCAGCGCGACGGCCTCGTCCGCGGCGTCCTCCTCCGCGGACGGCAGGGCGGCGAGCCGCGCCGCGCACACCCGACGGAGGGCGGCGTGCAGGCGCGCCTCGTCGCCGTCCCACGCGAGCCCCTCCACCGCCTCGCGCACCGTCTCCTCGGTCGGCGCGGCGCCGAGCTGCACGGGCTGCCCCTCCACGTCCACGATGCAGTCCTCCTCGGGGTTCTCGGCGAGGGTGAAGCCGTAGTGGAGGAGGAGACGGAGGTTCGACTTCGCGCCGTAGCCCTCATGGACCTCGGCGCCGGCCGCGAGCGCGGTGGCCGCGTGGAGCACGAAGTCGTCGCCGTCGAGGCCCCAGCGCGCACCGGGGGTGAGGGCGTGGTTGCAGAGGTCCGCGAGCGGCACGAGGGCGTTGCCGACCGCGCCTTCGAGGCCGAAGAGGCGGGAGGTGACGAGCGTGCGCGCGAGGAGCCACGCGTCGTCCGTCCAGCCCGCGGTGTCGGGGACGTGCGCGCGCAGCCAGCCCAGCTCCTCGAGGAGGAAGGCGCGCCGGGCGGGCACGAGCGCCTCCAGCGAGGTCCCGCGGAGGGCGTGCACGCGGGCGCGATCGTAGAAGAACGGGTGGGTCGGGACGCGCTCGGGGAGGGTCGCGAGGTAGGGCGCCCAGCGCGGATCGGGCCGGTCGCGCCGGTGCAGGATCCACGCGGCGAGCAGCACCTGCTCGACGCTGCCGCCGTCGAAGCGCGCCGCGATCCATCGGCCGATATCGGTCTCCGCAGCGACGTCCGTGGTCACGATGCACGCCCGCGGCACCCGCAGGAGCAACGCCCCCTCCTCCGCCCCGGCGGTCGCGAACAGGCCGCGGTCGCCGCCGCGCTCGCCGCCGCGACTGTCCACCCCCAGGGCGCCGACGTGCCCTCCAACGGCGCGGATCCAGGCGACGAGCGAGTCGAATGGGGCGGTCATGGCTCCTCCGGACGCGGCGGCGCGGGCCCCGCCGAGCGACGGGCCCTCGATAACCCGGATGTTCCGCACGGTTCTGCCTCCGGCGACGCACGGCCGGGCGACGACGCTTTGCCCGCGCCCGCCCTTGCACCGCTCCGCTCACGGTGGATAGGCTCGGCCGTCCGGAAGCCGCTCCATGCCTGTGTCTCCTCGTCGTCGCGCCCTCTTCGTGAGCGTGCTGTGTGTGCTCGCGCTTGCGGCGTGCGAAGGCGTCGCGCGCGTGCTCCCCGCCCGGTTGACCACGGATCGCGGCTCCGTCGTCCGCGAGATCACGGGCGACGACAGCTTCGTCTCCGACGGGGAGGTCCCGGGCTGGGACATCAACCCCAACGGCGGGAGCGAGTGGGGCACGCGCTACACCACGAACAAGTGGCAGATGCGCGGCCCGGACTACCCGGACCCGAAGCCTGCGGGTGCCAAGCGCGTGATCTTCGTGGGAGACTCATCGGTCTTCGGCGTGCTCCTCGACTGGCCGGACACCTTCTCCGCGCGCTTCGAGCGCCTGCGGGACGCCGCCAACCCCGGGGTCGACTGGCAGGTCGCCAACTGCGCCTGCCCGGGCCACAGCACCGAGCAGTCCATCCGCAAGCTGGAGCGGAAGTGCCTCGCCTTCGAGCCCGACTACGTCGTCATCGCGAACCAGTTCAGCGACGCGACGCGCGAGTCCGCGGCCGACATCGAGCGCTTCGGCCTCGCCCGTGAGGTCCCGCTGACCCGGGTGGCCGAACACTCGGCGGCCTACCGCCTGGCCCGAAACACCTGGCTCCGCGTCCGCGGCGCCGAGGCCACCGTGGCCCACGTCATCCCGCAGATGGGCACGCCCCAACCGGGCTCCGTGAACCGCGTCCCTCCCGACGAGTACGCCGAAAACCTGCGCCGCATGGTCAAGATGACGCGCGACGCCGGCGCGGTCCCCGTGTTCCTGCTGCTCGCCGCCGCCGAGGACGTCGACGACATCGACGCGCCCTCCACCTCCGGCCCCTACCGCGAGAAGATGCGCCTCGTCGCGGAGGACCTCGACGTTCCCCTCGCGGACGCCGAGACCCAGTTCAAGGCCCTGCCGCGGCTGGACGGCCTCTTCGAGGACGCCGTCCACCCCGGTCCCGTCGGCGCGGGCTTCCTCTCGCTCCTCCTCGACGGGACGGTACCGCGTTGACAGACGACGCTCCGGCCGCCTTGCGCGCGGTCGCCTTGCGCCTCTTCCCGGACCACCTCCTCCACCCCGCCGACCGGCTCCCGGTGCTCCTCGCGGCGCTCGTCAGCGTGCAGGGCCTGTGGCGCTGGCCCCTCTGGGAAGACGAGATCTTCACCCAGAACGTCGCGACCGAGCTACCGCTCGCGAAGGTCTTCGAGATGGCGGAGCGGGACCGCCACCCGCCCGGCTACTTCCTGCTCGAGTGGATCCTCGGTCGGCTGAACGAGTCCGACGTCTGGATGCGGCTCCCCTCCGCCCTCGCGGCCGTCGGCGCCGTCGCGATCGTCGCCCACCTGGGTCGCAAGCATCTCGGCCTCGGCGGCCTCGCCGCGTGGCTGCTGCCATTCCTACCGTTCTTCCTCGTGTACGGGAGCATGGCGCGCGCCTACGCGATCCTGCTCGCCATCGGCGCCGGCCTGCTCGCGGCCAACTTCCTGCCGCCGCGCCGCGCCGCGGTGAGCATCGCGGTGCTCGGCGCGCTCGGGCTGTACGCCCACTACGCGATGGCGCTCCCCCTCGTCGCCGCCGTGGGCGCGCTCGCCGCGCGGGCGTGGGTAGGCAGCAGCGGGACCGCGCGGCTCCGCGCCCTCCTCCCCGCCGTCGGCGCCGCCATCGGCGCGGGCGTCGCCTTCGCTCCGTGGGCCATCGCCGTCACGGGCGCGCAGGCCTCCCGGGAGTCGCGGCAGGCACCTGACCTCGCCGTGCTCCAGTGGGCGCTCTGGCCCGTCGGCGGGCTGATCCCCTACGTCGCGTGGCCGATGCTCGCGCTCGCGCTCGTCGGCACCGTCCTCGCCGTGCGCGGGAAGCTCGCCCCCGACACTGCGCCGGGCTCGGACCTCGGGCGCGGGGCCCGTGCGGTGCTCGTGCCGTGGATCCTCGCCGCCCTCCTGCTCCCGATCGCCGCGAGCACGCGGAGCATGACCGCCGCGAAGACCTACGTCTTCGCCCCGCTCCTACCCCTGTTCGTCCTGCTGTGCGCCGCGGGCATCCAGTGGCTCGTGCGCACGCTCCGCGCCCGCCTCGCCGGCCTGGCGCCGGTCGCCGTGCTCGCGCCGCTCGCGCTGCTCACGCTCCCCGACGCCTGCACCGTGTTCCAGCTCCCCGCGGCGCCGCTCGAGCTCGGGCTCACCTCGTCCGGCGGGCGCGACGTGCGCGAGGACATCGCGATCCTCGCCAAGCTCGCACCCGAACTGAACCCGCGATACCTCGATAATCGCGCATGGACCCCCTACCAGCGCTACATGGCGGGGGACGCGCTCCCGCCCGACCGGCCCGCCGAGGCCTGGTTCGCGGGCTGGCGCCGGGTCGAGGGCGCCGATGCCACCGCGATGACCGACGGTGCGGAGGATCGCGGCTGCTTCTTCCGGCGCGCGTTCCTCAACCTCATCTACGTGCGCGAGCAGCGGATGTGCGTCGCGATCCGGGACGCCGTCGCGGCCGCCGCCGAGGCCGACGGCTACGCCCCGTTCGTGCTTCAGGCGGCCGACTTCGCGCGCGAACGCGGCGATCTGGAAGAGTCCGAGCGTCTCGCCACGCTCGCCCTGGGCGGCATGGGCCCCTCCGTGGAGCCCTCGGTCTTCCTCGCCCGCCGGCAGCTCGAGCGTGGGGACACGGCCGCCGCCCTCGCCTCGCTTGAGGACGCGCTCCCCCTCGCACGGCGCTGGCGCGACGACGGGCAGGTCGCGATGCTGTTCGAGGAGGAGGCGACCATCTACACGGAGATCGGCGACACCGCCGGCGCGGAGGCGGCGCTGGAAGCCGTCAAATGTGCGCGCTCGGACGCGCCGGTCGCGGTCTGCGGGCGGTGGCTCCAGCGCTACTGGGACATCGAGCCGCCGCCGCGCCCCACGGGTAGCCGCCCCCAGTGACCCCGGCTCGGGCTCTCAGCCGGCGAGGTCCCAGACGTACACGTCGGCGTCCTGCACCCGGGGCGCCCCCAACATCTGCGTGAGCCGACGAAGCACGCCGCGGGCGCGCGCGCCGTCGGGCGGGCCGGTGGCGGCGCGCCGGAGCACGACCCAGCGGTAGCCGAGCGCGACGAAGGCCGCCTTCTCGGCCTCCGTGTAGGGGGTGACGGCGCGGGGGTCGACCGGCACAACCATAAGGGCCGAGACGAAGCCGTTTTCCCGCTGGAGCGCGCGCAGGGCGTCGGGCACGAAGGCCGCCGTGCGCTCGTACATGCCGTTGAAGAGCGGCACGCCGGTGGTGGTCTGGTAGAGGAGCGGCGTCTGGTCGTAGCCCCACGGCAGCACGATCGCGGCGCCCTTCGGAGACTCGGCGAGGACGGCGACCCCCTCGGGGACGCGCGGCTGCCAGGTCCCGAACGGGAGGAGGCCGCGGGCCACGACCTCGCCGCCCAGCACCACCGCGAGGCCGATCCCGAGCGCAGCGGTCGGCACGCGACGCAAGGCCGCGGCGAATTGCCCGGGCGCGTCGGTGCGACGGGCCCGCCCCAGGGCCGCGAGCCCCACGGCAGCCACCGGGACCAGCAGGGAGAGCGCGCGCACCGGCCACCAGAGGCGCGCCAGGGGCGGGCAGAGCGCCGCGACGGCGACGTACACCGGGTTGGTGACGCCGCCGATCGAGGGCCCGAACGCGAACAAGAGTGCGAGGAGGCCGACGATCCGCCACCGCCACGGCGCGAGCGCGGCGAGCAGGAGCACGCCGAGCCCGAGGATCGGGCCGTCGGGCAGGAAGCCGCCACGGTCGAGCACGCCGGCCTCGCCCGCGGCCCCGAGGACGGTGAGGCGCACGACGTCGCCCTCCCGGGTGACGGTGGTGCCGTCCGCGAGCCACCGGGAGACGTCGATGAGGCCGGAGGCCTCCCCACGCGCCGCGGAGACCGCGAGGGGGCCCGCGACGGGCGCGGCGAGCGCGGCCGCCACGCCGAGCGCGACGAGGAGCCGACCGGCCGACACGACGCCGCGGGGGCGTGCGTCCCACACCGCGCCGGCGCCGAGCACGGCGAGGGCGAGCGCGCCGAAGAGCCCTGCGAACCAGTAGAACCAGCCCTGGAGCGCCAACAGTGCGCCGGCGGCGACGAGCCGACCGATCCCGCCCCTGCGCAGGCCGGTGTCCCCGAGGACGAGGGCGCCGAGGAGCGGCGCCACGATGGCCTGGGTGGGCCGGCCCTGGCCGAGCTCGTGGAGGACGTACGGATGGAGCCCGCCAAGGATTGCGCCGAGCACGCCTGCGAGCGCCCCGCCGCGCCGCGCCACCAGCCCGGCGGCCAGCCCGTTGGTGGCCACCACGGCCGCGACGAGCAGGTTCCAGGCGGCGACCGGACCCAGCGCGAGCCGCACGGGCGCGACGAGCAGGGCGTCGAGCACGTTGGCGCCGGTGTGCGCGAGTACATCCTTCCCGAAGGGGAAGAAGAGCTGGTCGGTGTAGAGGAAGGAGGAGCCGGTGGAGAGCGTGTCCGCGACCCACCACTGGAACCACCAGGTGCCGATCGCGTCGACCGTTCCTTCCCCCACGGGCGCGCCGGCGAGCGCACCCTCTACGACCACGCACGCGGCGAGGCCGATGGCCACGACGGCCCACCACGGCCCGGACGACGCGCCTCGCTCGCTCACGGGAACCCGAAGGCCCCGAGGTCGTAGATGGCGGTCCCGTCCGGGAAGCGCTCGACGAGGGGCACCCGCGCGTCGAGGAAGGTGAAGAGCGACTCTTTGCGCTCGTCCGCGATGAGCGAGGCGTGGACGACGAGGTAGGCGAAGCCCTGCGCCGCGACGCGCGCGAGGCCGACGTAGACGGCGTCGTCGGAGTCCTCCGTCCACGCGCCGGAGTCGTAGTCCTGGCCGTACGTGCGCTTCTCCAGCGCAGCGTAGAAGGCGTTGGCCTCGAGCCACGTCGGCAGGTAGCCGCTCGGCGCGAAGTCGTACGGGATCGGCCGGTGGTGGACCGACTGCCAGTAGAAGTACCGCGACACCTCGGAGCGCGTGCCGGCGTAGCGCTGGGGCCAGTCGATCACGGCGCCGGGGCGGGGGAGCGTGGCGAGGCGACGGGAGGCCTCGGGGATGGTGGCGTCCGCCGTGGGGACGGGGAGCGGCACGGGGCTCACGGTCCAGAGCTCGGCCGAGACGAGGAGGGCGGCGAGCACGCCGATGGGGAGGGTCACGCCCCAGCGCGCACGCCCCCACGCCACGATCCGCTCGACGCCCGCGCCCGCCAGCACGCCCAGCGCGAGGAACGCGAAGAGGGCGAAGCGCACGTAGGAGGTGATCATCCGGATGGGCGGCAGCACCTCGCGCAGGAGCTCCCACCAGGGCGCGACGGTCTCGCGGTAGCTGGTCGCGGACAGGAACACGAAGGGGCCGAGGGAGAGCACGGCGCAGCCGACCGCGAGCACGCCCCAGCGGCGGGTCCCCGTGCCCCAGCCGACCCAGGCCAGGAGCAGGGCGGTCCAGCCGGCGTAGACGGTCTGCCGGAGCACGTCGAGGTCGATGTGCTCGACCAGCGCGTCACGCCCGGGGACGAGGTAGCCGACGAGCGTGGCGAAGTCGTGCGCGAGGCCGGCCATGACGGTGGCGTCGAGCATCTCCTGCTTGCGTTCGGCATAGCCGGCGAGCAAGCCGGTGCCTGCGTCGTAGGTGCCGAGCAAGGCCATCGCGGGCGGCAGGAACAGGGCCGCGGCGAACACGCCGCCGAGGGTCACGTAGGCCGCGCGCTTCCAGAGCGGCGTCACGACGATCGGCGGGGGCGTGAGGAAGGGGCCGCCGGCAAGGACCGCCGCGACGACGAACAACGGCGCCAGGAGCGCCATCATCACCGACCAGTACAGGCAGGCGAGGGCCATCAGCGCCCAGAGGATCCCGGCGGTCAGCGCCGTGCTGAACCGCGGCGCGCGTACGAGGCGCACCGCCGCGACGAGGAAGAGGGCACACCAACCGCCGGTCGTCGTCTCGACGACGGCGCTCGACACCCCGTAACTGAGCACGAAGGTGTTGAACCCGAAGATCGTGCCGGTCACCAGCGCCCCGCCGTAGCCGAGCCCCACCGTGCGCGCGAAGGCCCATGCCGCCATCGCCGCGAACACGAGGTGCCCGAGCACCAGCAGGTTGAAGGTAGGGACGAGGCCGAACATCAGCTGGAGCGGCACGCCGATGGCGTCGTGCACGGGCGCGATGCTCGAGAACGAGCCACCGCCGGGGTAGCTGATCTCGGGCGCGTCGAGCGGCCAGCTGCCCGTCTCGGTGAGGCGGCGGAGGGTCCACTCGTGGGCCCACACGGTGCGCCACGGCCCCGAACGGTCGTTCCCCACGATCATCGTGCCGAGGTTGGCGGCGACCGGCCAGGTCACGCCGACCGCCAGCGCGACGAACCACGCGAGCGTGGCGATCGGCGCGGCCCACGAAACGAAGCGGGGCGAGAGGCGGCTCACGGCGCCACCCCGAGCCAGCCGATCCACGCGGGATCCTCCAGGAAGGTGGAGCGGTCGGTCTCGTCGAGGAAGCGGAGCACCTCGGGGATGTCCCGTAGGCGGGCGCGCTGGGCCGCGACGAGCCCGCCGTGCGCGACGACGAGGTTGCCCTCGCGCAGGGCGGCGTCCACCGCGGGCATCTCGCGGGCGGCGCGCTGCGAACCGTCCTCCAGGAGCCGCCAGGACAGCTCGGGCATGCCGCCGCGATCCTTGCGTGGGACGGTCACGTCGCGGAGCAGGGCGGCGCGGAGCGCGCGCGCGGCGGCGTCGGGCACGACACCCGTCATGTCGGCCGCGAAGCAGTCAGCCTGCGCCGCGGCAAGCTGAGCGAGGGCCTGTTCCCAGCGGGAGCCGGTCTCGCCGAGCGCGACGGAGGCGCGAACGCCGCCGGCCGCCACGAGGTGCGCGACGGCGGCGTGCGGATCGGACTCCCGGCAGGTCTCGTTGGCGGTGAACCCCGCGGCGCTCGCCACCTCGGCGGGCGTCTCGCCGCGCCGCTCGGGCATCGACTCCGGCGGCGCCGCCCCGTCCGCGCACGCCGCCAGCCCGAGCGCGAGCCCGCATAGGAGCCGCAGGCCCCGGCCCTGAAGGCAGACCCCACGCTCGGTTTGATCGCCCCTCGAAGCCGTGGCCGCCTCCCCGCGGCACCAGGGCACGCGCCGGCAGCTTTGCCCGTCGGCACTCGCTCGTCAACCCGAGGTCTGCGACGTGTTACCGCACCCAACGCGATGAATCCGACACCGTCCCGAGCGCCGCCCCCTCCAGCGGCCCTCCCTTCCCGCGGCGGCCTCCTCGAGGGCACCCTCGTGGCGGTGACCTTCCTCGCGGCCGCGTGCCTGGTCACCTGGCCGCTGGTCACCGAGCTGCACACCACCTTTCCGTTCAGCGTGCGCCGCTTCGACGGCTACGGCGTCGTGTGGTTCGGGGAGCACGCGTGGCGCGCGCTCCATGGGGACGTGCCCCCGTTCACCGCCCCGGAGGTCAACTGGCCCGTCGGGCTCGACCTCCGCCTCGCCGACAGCTTCCTCTTCGGCGTCCTGTACCTCCCGTTCCGCCTCCTCTTCTCTCCCGTCGCCGCCTACAACGCGTTCACCCTCGCGGGCCTCGCGTCGACCGCCCTCGCGGGCTGGTGGTTCGCGCGCCGTGACCTCGGCGTCGGTCCGATGGCGGGCTTCGCGGCAGGCTGGATCGTCGGCTTTTCGTCGCTCGTCCACAGCTTCCGCCTCGAAGGCGAGGCCTACCTGCTCGCCGGGGGCCTGCTCCCCCTGTTCGCGGGCGCCGTGCTCCGGGTGGCGCGCGACGGCCGCGTGAGGGACGGCGTCGTCGGAGGCGCGCTCCTGGCCGCGCTCGCGTGGTCGACCGGGTATTTCGGCGTCAACGGCGCCGTGGTCGCCGCCGTCGTGGGCCCGACGGCCTGGGCCGCGAGCATCCGCGCGGCCAAGGACGGAGATCCCGGCACCGCGCGTCGTCTCCGTGCCGTGCTCGCCGCGGCGGTGACCGGCCTCGTCTTCGTCGTGCCGCTGCTGATGCTCCTCAACGCCGGTGGCGGCGCCGACGCCATCGCGTCCCGCTTCCCGGACGGTGAAGATCCGCTGCGAAACGTCGCCCAGGACAGCGCGACCCTCTCCGGGCTCCTCGTCCCCTTCCCCGCGTCCGCCCCCCTCCGGCAGGACCGCATCTTCTACGTCGGGCTCGCGGGTCTGATGCTGGCGATGCTCGCGCTCGTGACGCGCGCCCCGCGCCGCACCCTGCCGTGGGCGGCGCTCCTCGCGGTCAGCCTGACCTTCGCGCTCGGGCCGATGCTGCGCCTCGACGACGCCGCGCCCCCCGGCACCCGCCTGCCGTACGCCTGGATCGCGGACGTCGCGCCGCAGATCCTCGCCTACCGCATGCCCTCCCGGCTGCTCTCCGTCGCCGCAGTCGCCATCGCGGCGCTCGCGGCGCTGATGCTCGACGGGCTGCGGCGCGACGGCGTGAGCGTGCTCTGGCGGGGCGCGCTGGTGGCCTGCCTCGCGGTGGACGGCATCTACTTCACGGGCGCTGCCCTCGACCCGGCGGGCGCCCCCGCGCGCATCCCCGAGGGCTACAGCGCGGTGACCGGCCGCGGCGCGGTCTTCGACCTGTTCGGCGCCGACCGCCTCCTGCTTCGGTACAGTGGGCGCGCGGTGTTCTACCAGGTCGCTCACGGACAGCCCGTGTTCGCGGACTTCACCCGTGGAGAAGACCGCATGACCACCGTGAGCCGTCGCATCGCCGGCGCCATCATCCACGGCGATGACGAAGAGGCGAGGCGCGTGTTCGCGGCCCTCTCCGCCGTCGGCACCACCGACCTCGCGCTGCACGCCGACAGCTTCCCCACCTCTGACGTGGACAGCGTGCGGGACGGGCTCACGCGCCTGCTCGGCCCCGCTCGCGCGGCGCCCCAGGACACCAGCGGAGACCCCGTGGAGATCTACCTCCTCCCCGCCCCGCGCTCCGACCTCGACGCGGAGACGGCCCTCCTTCAGCTCGATGGGAGCGACGGAACGTGAGCAGCGCCAACAACAACCTCATCGCCGTGGCCGTCGTCCTTCCGGCGGACGTGAAGAACGTCCGCCTCGTCGCGGGGACCGACACCACCCAGGGCGTTGTCTCCTTCAGCGACGACGGCGCCTTCTCCTTCGACATGCAGGGGGACGGCGAGCAGTGGGCCGTGCTGCAGCCCAGCGGGCCCAGCACCACCATCCGCATCGCCGGCCAGATCGCGAACGTCCCGGTGACCCACAGCGAGAGCGTCGAGGTCCCCGGCGCGTGGCGCGACCGCACCTACCCGGTGACCCTCCGCGCGGAGCTCGTCAACGGCGAGTGGACCCTCGAGCGCACGCTCGGCGCCCCGCTCCCCTCGTGGGACGGCCCCACGGGCGCCGGCCTGGCGGGCCGCGGCGAGCAGGTCGGATTGAGCTCCGCCACGTTGTACCTGGGCTGGGGCGCGCTCGTGCTCGCGCTCGGCATCACCGCGGTCATGCGCGGCGCCATCCTCCGCGCCCGCCGGGCCTGACCCGCGCGCCGCCGGATGGCTACTGGGCGCCGTCGTCGAGGCTGACGGCGTCCCGCACGTCCCGCACGGCGTAGATCCGTACGTCGAATGTGGCGACGCGCGCGGGGCCGAAGATGTTCTCAACCTGCTCGCCGAGCTCCGCCCAACGGAGGCCCATCGCGCCCGCCTCGAGCAGGCCGCGCATGCGCGGCTGGTCGATCACGATCCAGCGGAGGCCGGCGTCCCACAGGTCGTCCAGGGCGCGGCGATCGAACGGCGGCTCGCTCGGCTTCGAGAGGAAGCGCAGCAGCGGCGACACGTCGAGCGCGCGCTTGACCGGGCCCTCCGACTCGATGACCGTGCCCGGGGAGGGCCCGAGCGCGAGCGGGTGGCCGTGGAGCGGCTGGTAGGCGAGCGGCATGTCGTCGCCCACGAAGGGGATGACGATCACGGCGCCCTCTTCCCCCATCAGCGACCACCACGCGGGCGGGTCGAACGAGAACCGCGCGAGCGGCAGGCGATCGGCGGCGCCGGGGAGCGCGAGCGCGAGCGCGAGGCCGAGGCCGACGATCCCGACGCGCGCGTACGCCGGGACGCCGCGGTCGGCGCGCGGGGAGAGCTCCGTGAGCGCGAGCGCGAGCCACACGCCGAGGCAGAGCGCGGCGGGCACGAGCATCCACACCGGCACGCCTGAGCGCGAGAAGAACGGCGCCCAGCGATAGAGGAGGTCCCACGGGGCTTCGTAGGCGGTGTCGCCCACGGTGATCCACGGCCCGAGCGCCAGCACGCCGAAGCCGCCCGCGAGCACGAGCCAACCCGGGCGCCGACCGAGCGGGAGCACGATCAGCGCGAGCAGGGCGAGCCCGACGAGCGCCGACTGCACGCCGCTCGCGGGGAGCGGGCCGCCGCCGAACACGAGCTGTTCGGGGGTGAGCGAGCCGCCGGCGATCTCGAGGATGCGCGCGTCCGCCCCGGGGTCGCCGCCCGAGTCGAGCACGGAGATCCCCGCCTCTACCGTCGAGACCTGGCCGCCGTGCACCGCGACGACGAGCGGCACCGCGGCGAGGACGAGCGGCACGACCAGGTAGGAAGCGCGGCGGATGTTCGCCCAGAGGAGGGGGCGCGCGGCGGGGTCCCGCACGAGGCGGTCGAGCCACCCGACGAGGAGCACGGCGAACGCGAGGCCGCCGTACCACCACCAGACGTAGCCGGCCCCCACGGTCAGCGCGGCGGCGCGCACGAAGTCTCGCGGGCGGTGCCCGTCGAGGGCGTGCAGGCCGGCGCGCAGCGCGAGCGGGAGGACGAAGGCGAGGAGCTGCGCCTGCCGCCCCTCCTCCGCGGCGATGAGGAGCGGCGGGGCCACGGCGAAGCTGATCCCCGCGAGGAGAGCCGCGACGCGGTGGGCGCCGGCCGCGCGGGCCAGGCTCGCGGCGGCGGCGCCGTTCACCACGAGCGCCAGGGCGATGAACACGTTCCAGAAGCCCGGGTACCCGAAGAGGTAGACGAGCGGAGCGGCGAGCACGGCCGGTGCGAGGTTACCGAAGGTGGCGGCGAGGTCGACGCCGAACGGCCACCAGATCTCGTCCGTCTTCACGAGCGCGGAGAGGTCCCCGCGCGCGAGGGCGCCGGCGATCCACGAGTCGAGCCAGAGCGCACCGGGTACGCGGGTCTCCGCGCCGCCGAGGACGAGCGCGGTGGACTCCTGTGGGCCGACGAACACGCCCGCGACCAGCGGCGCCACCGCGACGCAGAGCGCCGCCAACGCGAGCACGCGCCATCCCCACTGCGCGCCTCGACGCTCCGTGATTGGGGGCGCGGCGATGCCGGCCCGCGCGCGCAGCCGGTCGAGCGGCGGATCGGTGCCCTCCGGAACGGTGGCGGCGCGAGCGGCGAGCGTGGGGTCCCGCACCAGGAGCTCGGCGCGCAGCCCCGCGGTCGAGGCCACGGTGTCCATCAGGCGCACGAGGCGGGCCTCGGCGCGCTCGAGGAAGGCCCATCCGGCGAGCGAGGAGACGCCGTCGATCAGGAGGAGCGCGGGCGCGCTTCGGTCGAGGGGCACACGGCCGCCGGGCGAGGCCTCGGGACGGGCGGCGCTCAGGAGCGCGGCCGTACGGATCGCGCCGCGGAGCACCTCGATCTCGGCGCCCTCCAGCAGCCGAGCCCACTCGGCGGCGGCCACGGGACCGGCCACGACGACCACCCGACGCCCCGACGCGCGCGCGGCCCGAAGGGTAGGCGCCAATGCGACCCGTGTGGCGTCCGAAAGCCCCAGCCGGCGTGAGGCGGTGTTCGCGGAAGCGGCGTTCGTCACGGCGTATGCACTCGCGGCCTCGCCTAACTGGAAATCCCGAGCATCGGCGCCCCGCGGCCAGATCTGCACGTCGTCGGCCTCCCGCCCGTCGCAGAGGAACGGTGGTGGACGCCGCGATCGTGCGATACCCTCCCGTCGTGCTCCTTGCCCTGTCGATTGGTCTGACGCTCCTGTCTGCGTGTCGAACGCCGGACTGCGAAACGTTGCCTGCTGGGGCCGAGCGGGACGGATGCCTCCACGGCGAGGCGTCCGCGGCGGCCAAGGCCGGGGACATCCAGAAGGCCTACACCGCAATTCGCGCGATCGAAGGTCCGGTCGCCCGCGCCGCGGCGATCGACGCCGTCGTGGCCACCGCCCCCACCCAGGTGGACGGCAAGAGCGTCGAGTCGCTCTGCGCCACGCTGCCCAAACCCTTCCTCACGACCTGCTTGACCACCTGGAATCGCCCCCACCTGTGGAACGATCCGTCGAAGCGCAGCAACTGAGCCGGGAGCGTACGAACCGTGTGGCCTCCCGTCCTCCCATCGATCGGCATGTCGACGTTAGCGGCCCTCTTGCTCGTGGGATGCAGCCGCGCGCCCCTCGGTGAGGGCCTGCCCGAGGTCGTGGCGAAGGCGCTCCAGCCCTGCCTCGAGCAGACGGGCCCGGTGCGGGATCACTGCGCGGTGACGCTCGCGTCCCACCTCGATCTGGCGGGCGCCGAGTGGATGACGCTGTGCGGTCAGCTCGCGGGCGGAACCGCGTACGACCTGTGCGTGGAGCGCGCCGCGTGGGCCAAGCGCGAACCGGCGCCCCACACGGTGTGCGCCAAGATCAGCGAGGAAAGAACTCGCCAATCGTGCCTCCTCGGCGCCACGAACGCGATCATCGCCGGCCCCATCGCCGCGCTCGTCGACGTGTGCGCGCGCACTGAGGACCTCGAGGACGACTGCTGGGTCCACGTCTCCACCGAGCGCCGTAGGTTCTGGCTCGACTCGGGGGCGGAGCGATTGTCTGCGGACGTCGCAGAGGCCGTGAAGCTCCGCTCTCGCCTCGCCAGGTCGGTGCCGTTCGCCAGCGAAGTCGGCATCGTGCAGGCTCAGCTCCCGCCGTCGTCCGCGACTGCGTGCGACAGTTTCGAGCTGGACATCCCGCAGATGACCTGCGTGAACAACCTGCGCGGCTCGTTCCGGTAGCCTCGTGGCCGCCGGGTGATCAGCCCGGTCCCGCGCTCCGCCCTGTGCGCAGCGCCGCGATCAGCCCCGCGCGCAGGATCCACCGTGAGAGCCCCAACGCGAGGAGGGCCCCCGGGATCGCGAGGAGAGCCTGCCAGGTGGGCGTTACGAGCGTGCTCGGCAACATCGCGGTACGAACGGCGGATTGGTAGCTGATCGGGAGCGAGATCCGCCGCGTCAAGCGGTTGCGGTCACGTCCACCCGGGCCCGCGGGCCCCTCTCCAGCCGACTCGCCCGGTGCGTCCGGCATGCCGCCCCCAGCGCCCGGCGCGCTCCCAGCCGAGCCTCCGGAGCCCTCGGCGAACGCCGTGAGCGACGCGGCGACGCCCGAGGCCGTCTTTCCGTCCATCGGCCCGCCCTTGGTGGCGGCGAGGCGGTTCGCCGGCCACGCGGTCGGACGCGCGGACCACGACCAGCGCAGCGTGCGCCCCGGAAGGAGCTTGATCGCAAGCTCGTCGAGGACGCGCTCGGACTCGCCGCCGGCGCCGTCCACGAGGACCAGACGGGCCGCGCCCGCGGTCTCCAGCTCGCCGCGGCACTGCCACAGCCGGTCCCTCGCAGCGGAGTCCCCGTTGGTGCCGTCATCCCGGCACGAGACGACCTCCTGCACCGGACGCCCGGAGGTGGACTTCCCGTACACGATGCGCACGGTCGGCGTACCCACGCCGCGGTCGGTGCGGGCGTCCACCCGGACCTCGACCGGAACCGGCTCCGAAAACGCGAACGCTCGCGGGACCACGAAGGCCACCGCGAGCGTTGCGATCAGACTGAGCAGGGACAGGGGAACTACCAGGCCGCCTCGGGGCCACCGTAGGCGCCCATGTCGTTCCGGGAGCCGTCCACATCGTTGTACGCCGCGGCGGGGTTGCCGGCGTTCACCGCGGGGCTCGAAGCGTCGAGCTGGAAGTCCGACCCGAGCCAGGTGGTGCCGGCGCCGGAGAAGGCGGGATCCGCGCTGATGTTGCCGCCAACACCGGTCTCGTCCGTGAGGGAGCCGTAGTTGGAGCCGGCGCCGTCGTACACGTCGGAGTAGGCCACCGTCACCGACGCGCCAACCTCGCCGTCGAGGATGGGGCCCGCGGTGTTGGTCGCCGCGATGGAGTTGGAGAGGGTCGCGGTGCCGCTGGCGCCGACGTACCCGCTGCCACCCGCGCCGATGTTCGAGTACATCGTCACGTTGAGGAAGGAGCTGGTGCCCCCGCCGACCGAGAACGCGGCGCCGCCGAAGTTACCGCCCGCACCGCTTGCGGTGTTGAACGCGAGCCCCGAAGCCGTGAGGCTCAGCGAGCCGTAGGAGGCCACACCGCCACCGGAGGAGGCGTCGTTCTGGCCGAAGGCGGTCTTCGTGACGGAGACGTTGCTGTCCCCGTCGAGCCAGAGCCCGCCGCCTTCGTCCGCGCTGTTCAGGAGGAGCAGCGAGGAGGTGACGGTGGGGGTGCCGTTCGCCACGTAGATGCCGCCGCCCATGCTGTACACGTAGAGGGTGTCCGTGCTGGAGAGCTCGGAGTACGCGTAGTCGGGGAGGACATTCTCGAGGACCACGAGGTCGATGAGGGAGGGGCCGGCGCCGTCGACGTAGATGCCGCCGCCACGGTAGGAGTCCGTGTAGGTGGTGCAGGTTTCGCGGTAGCCGCAGTCGCTCGACTCGGAGGTGGAGGTGATGACACCGCCGCCTTCCGTGATGGTGAAGGAGCGGAGGACCGCCGCCGAGGACTCGCTGCTGGCGAAGGTCACGACCGGGCCGGTACCGGTGCCGCGGATGGTGGTGCTCGCAGCGCCGTCCACACCGAGGACCAGGATGTTCTTGCCGGTGAAGTCGATGTTCTCGACGTACTCGCCGGTGTGCACAAAGACGCACGCGTTCGAGAGGTCGATGCCTTCCTGGATGGAGCCGAGCGGGTTGTCCATGCCGCCGGGGAGCGCCGCGAACGCGGTGTCCACGCCGGAGTCGCCCGTGTCGGGGAGCGAGGTGCCGCCCTCAGCGACGTGAACGGGCTCGAGGGCGCTGGTGTCGTCGCAGTCGATCGAGTTCGCGACGTAGCCGTCGGGCTGGATGCAATCATCGACGGAGTCGTCCGGATCACCGTACGAGTCGCTGTCGGCGTCACGGAACCAGGTCGTGTTGGCCGCGTCTTCGTCGACCGTGCCGTCACAGTCGTTGTCCTTCTCGTCGCAGGCCTCGGGGAGGCCCGGGCGCATCTCGTCATCGGCGTCGTTGCAGTCGTCGCTGCTGGCGACGTAGCCGTCGGGGGCCTCGCAGGCCTCGACCGAGGTGCCGATGTCGCCCGCGCCGTCGCCGTCAGCGTCGATGTAGTAGGTGGTGGTCGCGCCGTTGTCGACGACTTCGTCGCAATCGTTGTCGATGCCGTCGCACAGCTCGGCATTTCCGGGATAGCGCGCGGGGTCGCCGTTGTCGCAGTCCGCGTCCGCGCCGGATCCGTCACCGTCCAGATCGTCGGTGATAGCGGTGTCCCCGATGTCCGTATCGACGGGCTTTACGGGGTCCTCGCAACCCACGAGGGCGAGGGACATCAGTAGGGGGATGAGGGAGACACGACGCATATGGCACCCGGTTCGACGAGGCTTCTGTACCACGGCCGAGGTCGATCGGTCTATAGAGGAGCAACCTAGTTTTAGAAGATTCTCGCGGTCGCGTATTCACCACCCGTTATAGAAGGGCGGTCCTGGGGGAACTCAATGTCCGTGACCACCCTGATCGCCGTACTGTTTCTCGCCGGCTGCGGCGCCGAGCCCGACGGCGCGAGCAAGAAGTCGACCGCCCCCAGCGCCTCCACGTTGGCCGCCGAAGCGCGTGCGAACAGTGAGAAGCCCGACGACGCGGACGATCCGCTCGCGTCGATCCCGAGCGTCCTGTCCTCGCTGGCCACCCCCGAGGCCGGTACGCGCGCGACGGAGCTGCTGGAGAAGCGCGGCGCGCGCCGCCAGGCGGAGCAGCTCCGCATCGAGCGCGAGCTGATGACGCTGCTCGGCGCCCTCGCCACCTCCTGCGACGACGGCGGCACCCGCGTCGCATACGAGGCCCTCGCCGCCGCCGAGGGCTCCTCCCTCGAGAGCGAGCGGGCCCTCGTTCGCGAGCTGCTGACCGCCGCTGGCGCCGAGGGGCGCACCCGCGTGTGGCAGGTCGCCGATCCCGGCACGCTCCTGGTGAAGGCTCGCACCACGCAGCTCTCTTCTGGGGGCGCCACGCTCCCCGCCTGGTCCGCGCTCGAACTCGAAGAAGATGAGGAGCTGCGCGTCCGCCGGCTCCTCCTCGGCCTCCAGTTCGCGGTGGAGGCCCTCTCGCTCGACGTGGAGACGGAGCTCGCCAGCTTCGCCGCCGAGATCGACGAGCTCGATCCCGCAGCCGAGGACGCGCCCGACAAGGTCGTCGCGGCGATCGCCAAGGTCGACGCCGCGCTGCTCGCCGCGCAGCGCGCGCGCCTGGAGCGCCTGCCCGCGGCCTGCGAGGGCCTCGGCGGTGAGGCCTGGGTGAGCATGCTCGAGCGCGGCGTGGTCAAGCGCTACCTCTCCACCATCGGCGGCACCTTCGAGTCCACCGAGCCGAAGTCCACCGCTACCACCGGGAAGGGCAGCCCCACCGCCAGCGCGGGCGGCAAGGGCACGAACTCGACCAGTGGGATGGGCGGGCCCCCGACGACGGGCGCCGGAGCCGGTGCCACCGGCGCGGGCGGGATGACGGGCGGCCAGCAGAGCGGCATGACCGGCGGCCAGCAGAGCGGCATGACCGGCGGGATGACCGGCGGCGGCCAGCAGAGCGGCATGACCGGCGGCACGTCCAGCGGCGGCGGCCAGGGCGGCATGACCGGCGGCCAGCAGGGCGGCATGACCGGCGGGATGACCGGCGGCGGCCAGCAGGGCGGCATGTCCAGCGGCGGCCAGCAGGGCGGCATGTCCAGCGGCGGCGCCCAGCAGGGCGGCATGTCCAGCGGCGGCCAGCAGGGCGGCATGACCGGCGGCCAGCAGGGCGGCATGTCCAGCGGCGGCGCCCAGCAGGGCGGCATGACCGGCGGCCAGCAGGGCGGCATGACCGGCGGCCAGCAGGGCGGCCAGCAGCGGTGACGCCGGGATCGACGCGCGGGGGGTGGGGCTGGATCGCCGCCGCCCTCGCGGTCACCATCGCGGCCGAGGTCGCGTGGCGAATGGTCGACGCCCGCCTGCCGACCTCCGACGCGGGGCCCCTGGGCGCCGTCGCGGACGCGTACTGGGCGCTCGCGTCCGGGGCCACCGCCGCCCGTGAGGGCGTCGCGATCCTGACGCAGCCCGGGGGGTGGTACGCGTGGCTGGTCGCGGGGGCGCTCCGCGGCTTCGGCCGCACGCTCGGCGTCTTCGACGGCGTCTCCACCGGCGTGTGGGCGGCCGGGCTCCTCGTCGCCGGGCTGCTCGCGCGGCGCCGCGGGGGGGGCCGCGCGGGCGCGGTCGCGGGGTTGCTGGTGGGCGCCATGCCCTGGCTCACCTTTCTGGCGCGGCGGCACAACGCCGGGGTGATGGAGGGCGTCCTCGCGATCCTCCTGCTCTACGTCGTGAGCGGCGACCGCTCGCTCGCGCGGGCGCGCACGGGCGCGTCCGTTGGCGTCGTGGGCGCGGTCCTCCTGGCGCTGGGCGGGAACGCCTGGATCTGGGTGGCCACCCTGCTGCCCGCGCTCCTCTGGCCCGGCCGCTGGCCGCGCCCGTGGCGGCTGCTCGCGGTCCTCGCGCTCTGGAGCGCGGGCGCCACCGTGGGCATCGTGGACCTCGGCACCACGATCGCGCCGGCGCCGGGCGCGTGGGACCTCGAGAAGCTGGGGGTCAGCTTCGGACGCGTTCGTGGGCTGGTCGATACGCCCGCCAACATCGTGCTCCTCGTCGCAGCATGCATCTGGTTGGTCACGACGGTGCGGGGCGTTCAGGCGTGGTCGGCGGCGCGCGCGCTCCGGCCGCCCCCCGCGAAGCCGGCGCCGGGCGCCAAGAAGGCCCGACCGGCGCCCACGCCCGACACCGAGCGGGCAGCGACCGTCGTGCTCGTCGTCTGGACGCTCGCGCCCCTCGTGCTCGGCGTGTTCCTGCGGCCGAGCCCGGAGGCCTACCCCGCCGCGGCGCTCGCGCTGGCGGTCCTCGCGGCGGGCCCCCTCGGACGCACCCTGGCGGGCCTCGGCGTCGCGGCCGTCGCGTGGGGCCTCTTCACGTTGCCGCAGGGCTTCCAGCCACCCGAGGGCGCGGCGCGCGCTCTCCTCGCGACTGACGTGGGCGTGCGGAACGTGGACGTGCCGTATCGCCCCCACACCGCCTGGACCGCGCGCACGCTCGGCGCGCTGCTCGACGCCACCTGCCGCTCCGACGGGTGGGCGAGCTGCCGCGTGGTCCTCGACCAGGGCCTGGCGGGCCCCGACTCCGACGATCCCGGGCGCCTCACGCGCTTCCTGCTCGCCGAGGAGCGCGTCGCGCTCTCGAGCGTGTACGAGGCCTCTCGCGCCCGCAACGATCCCCGCCCGATGGACGCCGTCCTCACCTGGGACTGCGGCGTGCTGGACGACCGCTGGCGCCTCCGCGCGCCGGACGCGGCCGAGCACCTCGCGCGGCTCGCCACCAGCCACGACCTCACCGAGGTGTGGAGCGGGCGGGTCGACCCCGCCTGTACCGCGCACTGGCTCGCGCCCCGCGGCAAGCTCGCCCACCCGGAGGCGCTCCCCGCGCCGGACCCCTCCGTCGCGCCGTGGACCGCCCGCCGTGCCCTCGAGGCCTCCGACGCCTTCTTCGCCCGCCACCCCTCCGCGCGCAGCCGCCAGGGCAGGAGCTGGACCGCGCGCGCCGGGGACACCGCGGACACCGCCCCCGCCGCGTGGTCGGAAGAGGGCGCGGCGTGGCGTCGCGAACGGGCGCGGGGCGACTGAGCACGTTCGGCGGCCATCTCTCCCCTCCCCCGCGGTAGACTCACCGCGATGCCCTCCCTCGCCCTCGCCCTCGCCCTGGTCGGTTGCAGTGACCTCCGGCTCGTCTACACGGTCGCCGACACCGCGGACACCGGCCCCGCCGACACCGATGCGGAAACCGACACCGACACCGACGCCGACACCGACACCGACACCGACACCGACACCGACGCCGATGCGGACACGGACACGGACACGGACACGGACACGGACACGGACACCGTCCCCGCCGTGTGCGACCGCGTGCTCGTCTACTCGACGGAGGGCTCGACCGGCGCCGGCCGAGCGATCGGGCGCTTCGACGGGATCGCCGCCGAGGGCGCGCTCGGGGGCTGGGACGTGGACGTGCGGGAGCGCGCCACCGACGGGGACCTCGACGCCACCGTGCTCGGCGCGTATAGTCAGGTGTGGGTCGTCGGGACCGACCAGGACTTCGGCACCGCCCTGGACATCGCCGAGGTGCGCGCGATCCGCGACTTCGTCGACGCCGGGAACGGCCTGCTGCTCGCGGGCGGGCCGACCGACGGCGACGTGTCCTACGGGGACGACCTGAACCTCGTCGCCGAGCTGTACGGGCTCGAGTTCGAGGACGCCGGCCGGGAGGGCTCGGACGGCGCGCTCCTCCCCGTCGAGGACGCCGACGGCACCTTGCTCGCCGGGGTATCCGAGCTGCCCGGCTTCGCGTCGGTTGCGACCCTGGTCGTGCGCGACGGCGCCGTGCGCGAGGCCGCGACCCTCGCGGCTGCCCCGGCGGTCGCCTACCGCTCGGACGGGCAGCACATCGTGTTCGACCGTTCGTGGGAGGGCTGGAGCGACCGCTACCGCGGCCTCGGTGACCAGGCGGCCTACGTCGCGAACGTGGCCCGCTTCCTGGAGCCCTGCGCGCCCTGAGCGGCGGGGAGCGCGGGTTAGGGGCGCCGATGCCCCTCCGCCGCGTCACGCTCGACCAGCTCGCGATCCGCGACGAGCGCGCCTTCCGCCACATCGGCCTCTACGACGCGCTCAAGCAGCGCCTCCTGGACGACCGCTTCGAATTTTGCGTGGTCCCACCGGGCGAGAGCTGGCGGCGCGTGCTGTTCCTCAACCTCACCTTCTGGAACGCGGCCGAGCCGAGCGACGTGCTGGAGGACGCCACGATCGACGCCGACGTGGTGTGCCACGCCGCCTGGCACCACCTCGCGCGCAAGGCCCTGCACGACATCGGAACGGCGGACGCACTCTTCCTCGGAGAGTCCATCGCGAGCGCCTTCGACATCTACCTCGTCGGGCGGACGCTCGGGCACGTGAAGTCGAGCTCGTTCCTCGACACCCAGGTCCCGGCGATGGCGGCCGTGGCGAAGGACGCCGGCCTGTCCGCCAAGGGCTTCGAGGCGCTCCTGGCGACGGTCGCGGCCGACCCCGAGCGCGCCTTCGAGGACCTCCGCCAGCTCCTCTTCGACGCCGCGACCATGCTCGTCGGTTGCGACGGCCTGGACGCCGGGGTGGCGGCGTTGGAGCGCTTCCGCGGGCACCGCTTCGCGGCGTTGCTGCACCACTACGAGGTGTCGAACTGGGTGCTCTACGGGCGCGCCTACGCGAAGGGCACGACGGACGCGCGGGTCGTCGCGATGGACCGCGCGCTGCGCGAGGCCGCGGTGTCGCTCGACTGGCTCGAGGCGCGCTGGCTGGCCGACTAGCGCAGACCGCCGGCCGACCCACCGTCGAGGCTACTCGCCGCCGTCGTCGTCCTCGCCGCTCCCGTTCTGGGCGGCGAGCGCCGCGGCCTTGACCGCGATCGGGTCGAGCTTCGCGGGCGGCACCGAGCTGCGGCGGACGTGGCGCGGGTAGGCGAGGCCGTCCCCGGGGCGCCAGATCGGCGCGTTCGGGTCGCGGAAGGAGGGCATGTCCTGGAGCTTCAGGAAGCCCTTCATCGCCTCGTCGGGCTCGGCCTTCGCGCTCGCGGGGAGGTTCGGGTCCTTCTTGGAGGCCATGAGCCACTGGTACATCGCGGACAGGCCGTGGTGTACGTAGTCGATGCGGACCTTCGGCTCGTTCAACGCGTACTTGATGCCGCCCATGATCTCGAGCGGCCGCGTGTAGTAGACGCTGTCGATGCCGTCGTGCTGCATCTGGAAGCCCATGCGGACTGCTTCGCGCGTGTGCTGCTCGAAGTAGGCGGCCTGCGCGGGGTCCATACGGAGCGCCATGTCGTAAGCGGCGGCGGTGCCCTCGGCGTAGCAGAAGGCCTGCATCGCGGGGAGCTCGCCGGCGAACTTGTAGTAGCCGCCGACGTAGTCGGGGAACGGGGCGTTCGCCTCGGTGTACTCGTAGGTGTCGATCATCCAGCGGCCGACCTCGAGGCCGAAGGTTGCGACGTCCTTCGCCTCGGGCCGGACGCGCGTGTAGGCGGCGGCGGCCATGACGGTCCACGGGCCGAACTGGACGAGCTCGAGGCGCGTCGCGTTGTCGTAGGTGTACGCCGGCCACGGCCCGGTGTCGGAGCGCTTGTCCGCGCGCTCCTTGAACCAGGGCTTGTAGTAGTCGAAGAACTTCGGCAGGCCCTCGAGGTACTGGGGGTCGTCGAAGTACTCGTAGAGGTAGATGAGCGAGAGCGCGGCTTCGCCAGGGACGATGTCGTTGACCTGGTTGATGAACTCACCGGTCTTGGGGTTCCAGTAGCCGCGGAACGTGCCGGAGTCGGCCTGCATAAACATGACGAACTTGCCGAGCTTGCGCATCAACTCGTCGTTGCTGTGGTCGCCGGTGGAGCGCGCGACCTCGACCATGCCGAGCAGCGCGACGACGACGCTGCCGAGCTTGGTCTGGCCGCCGTGGGTCATGTAGGCCATGCCGTCCTTCTCGCCGAGCGACCGGAGCGTCCAGTTCTGGGCGCGGATGGCGCCCTCGAGGAACTCGGGGCGGGGGTCGAGGGTCCAGGCCTGCCAGAGGTTCCACGTCGCGAGGGTGTGGCGCACGTGGTTGTATTCGTTGGAGTAGCGGTTCTCTTCAGGCCAGAACTTGTAGGTGACCTCGCCGTCCGCCTTGAGGTTGGCGAGGTACCACTCGCCGGCGAGGAGGATGGACTCGCGCACGGTCGTCTGGTTGACGAAGTCCATCGGGACCGGCGGCGTACCGCGGTACATCGGGACGACGGCCTGGCCGGGGATCTCCATGTAGTGGACGGTGCGGATGATCTCGAGCTCGGTCTCGGGGTCACGCCAAGGGCGGATGCTGTCCCACTTGAAGTCCTTGGCGACGCCGCGGAGGAAGGTGTCCGCCTTGGTGATGCCGCGGGTGGTGGCGACCGCGCCGGGCCACACGCCGCTCTGCTTTTTGTCACCGGCCCGGTCGAGGAGGATGGCGCCGTCGATGCCCATCTCGAAGAGGTCCTCGAGGTCGCCCTCGTCGCGCGGGACGACGTGCGCGCGTTCTGTGACGCGGTGGAGCTCGATGGCGAGGTCGGCCATGTGGTGCTCGAGCGGGGGGAAGCCGATGGGCTCGCGGCTGCGCCGGTGCATGGCCTCGAGATCGGTGGCGACCTCGGTGAGGGCCTTGTCGAGCGTGGCGCCCTCGGCGAGGGAGAAGGCGAGCTCCTGGCCCTGGCCGCGCAGGCTGGCGACGAGCGTCCAACTGCCGCGCTCTGGCTTCAACGCGGGGAAGTTGGCCGGGTTCTCACCGGCGAGGCGCGCGCGGAGCCACTGGATCGACTGCTGGGCGAGCTCGGGCGCGAACTGGAGGGGGGCGTCCACCACGAGGTAGACGAGCGCGCCGTCTTCCACGCGGGCGAGCTGGAAACGATCGAGCGCGTCGTGGTTGTAGAGGCGCGAGATGACGTTCCGCGAGCGGTCCATCGAGGGGCGGAGCGCGGAGTGGACGATGAGGACGCGGGCGCCGGTGGCGCGGATGGCCTCCGCCGCGGCCTTCTCGTCCGTGCCGAGGAGGAGCTCGACGAGCGCCGGATCGGAGCGGAGATCCTTGATCTCGGTGTCGGCGGCGAGGCCGGAGAGCTTGTTCGGCACGTCGACGAAGACGGGCGCCTTGACCTTGCTGATGAAGGTGGCGGCATCGGTGGAGAGCTCCACGGAGTCGGCCTCCTTCCACGCGCCCTCGACGCGGGCGCGGAAGCCCGGCGCGGCGACGAGCACCCCCTCGTTGCGCGACAACACGGTGCTTGACCCGGCGGCGGCGGGCTCGGTGGCGGCAGGGGGGGTGCCGCCCTCCTGACAGCCCAGGACGAGGGCGAGGGCGAGGGACAGGAGCATCGAACCTCCGGGAAGCCGTGTTTCACACGACCGGGGACCCGGGGCAAGCGCCGTGGCGGGACGGGGCCGCTACTCGGCGTCCACGCGGGCCTCGAAGCGGGTGCCGTCGGGCGGGACAGCGGCGTCGGGCCAGGAGGTGCAGGCGGTCTCGTCGGTGGCGGGGGCGCAGGCCAGAAGAAGCAGGGACAACAAGCGGGCTCCGGTCGGATTAGGACCCCGTATGCCGTCGTACATCAGCCCCGCGGGCCACCGGAAGATCGTGGAGGAGTACAATTGGCTCCTCAAGACCGAGCGGCCGCGCATCACGGCCGAGGTCCAGTACGCGGCCAGCCTCGGAGATCGCTCGGACAACGCCGAGTACCGCTACGGCAAGCAGCGCCTGCGCGAGATCGACCGTCGCCTCGGCTACCTCGGCAAGCGCCTGGAGAGCATCGAGGTGGTCGACGCCTCCGCCTTCAGCGGCGACACCGTGCTCTTCGGCGCGACGGTCACCTTCGAGGACGAGGAGGGCGCGTCCCAGACGTGGACCATCCTCGGCGAGGACGAGGTGGACACGGAGAAGCGGCACATCTCCTACGTCTCCCCGCTCGGCCGCGCGCTCCTGACCCGCCAGAAGGGAGACGTCGTCGAGTTCGAGACGCCCAAGGGCCGGCGCGAGGTCACCATCGTGACGGTGGCCTACGCGCGTGGCTGACGGGCTCCGCCCCCGCGACCACGTCCGCGCGGCGCTGATCGCCGTGACGCTGATCGTGTACGGGGTCGCGGCGTCTCCCCTCCCGAAGTCGGTGAAGCGCTCGCACTTCGAGCAGCCCATCGCGGTGGAGGAGCTCGACCGCTGGGTGGGTATCCTCGGCGGCGCCGGCGTCACGGTGACCCGCGCCGAGCTCGCCGACCGCGCCTACGTCGTCGGCCGCGCCCTCGCGGACGTGCGCAGCGCGCTCCTCGGCCCCTTCAAGGGGTGGTTCCGGGTGTCCGGCACGGGCCAGGGTTGGGGCCTGTTCACGTACCCGGACAGCTACCCGCACCAGCTCGTGATCGAGGTGCGCCCCTCCGAAGGCGAGTGGCGGCCGGTCTACGCCGCGCTCGACCCCGACGCGCCGTGGCGGCGGGATCAGCTCGCCTACCGTCGTGTCCGCGGCGTGTACGACGGCAACACCCGCAAGCCCGGCGCCTCGTACGACAACTTCGTGCAGCGCATCGGCCGGCTCGCGCTCACCGACTTCCCCGACGCCGCCGAGGCCCGCGTGGGCTTCGTCAGCACGCACTCGACGATGCCGGGGCGCCGGCGGGACCCCGAGCGCCTCCCGAAGCTCCAGCGCACGGTGGCCCGATGAGGGCGCGCTGGGCCTGGTGGGCGGGGCTGTGGGCGCGGGCCGAGTCGCCGCGCGTCCTGGCGCTCGTCCGAATCTTCACCGCGATCGTCCTGCTCTACGACTTCTGGACGGTGTGGGACCTCGGCCTCGTCCTCACCCTCTGGGGCATGCCCGCCGCCGGCGGCCTCGGCGACGTGATGTCGCGCGTCCCCGTGCCCGAGCTGTACCAGTGGTTCCCTCCCACCGAAGCGACGGCGTACGGGGCGTGGGCGGTCATGGTCGCCGCGCTGGTGTGCCTCGCGACGGGGCTCTTCACGCCGGTCGCGGCGGCGGTGGCCCTCGTCGTGTCCGCGCAGCTCGCGCAGGTGTTGCCCCTGGGCGACCGCGGAATCGACCTTATGGTTCGCAACGTGCTGTGTCTGCTCGTCTTCTCGGGATCCGGCCGCGTGTGGTCCCTCGACGCGCTGCTCTTCCGCGGCGGCGTCCTCGGGCGGCTCTTCGGCCCGCGGGACCTCGTCCCCGCGTGGCCGCGGCACCTCCTCGTCCTCCAGGTGCTCGTCATGTACTTCATGGCCGGCATCCAGAAGACCTCCGTGACGTGGTGGCCCTTCGGCAGCTACGGTGCCCTCTACCTCATCCTCCAGGACCCCTCGATCGCCGCGTGGCGCTTCGCCTGGTTGGAGAAGGTCTTTCCCCTCACCCAGCTCGCCTCCGCCGCCACCATGGTCTTCGAGCTCGGCGCCGGACCGATCCTGCTCGCGTGGTGGTTCCGGGACACGCGGCTGCGCGGCGGGCGGGCGCGCGCCCTGTTCAACCGGATCGACCTGCATAAGTGGTGGATGTTCGTCGGCGTCGGCCTGCACGTCGGCATCGCGGCGACCATGTCGCTCGGCATCTTCCCGTACGCGATGTTGTCGCTCTATCCGGCCTTCTTCCACCCGGACGAGCTTCCGCGCCGGATGCGGGCGGCGACGCTCACCGGGCAGGGCACGCGGGCAGCGACGTAGCGCCTCGGGATCGGCCTACTCGCGGAGCGCCGCGAAGAGGATCTCGCCCTTGTCGTCGTTGGTCTCGCCCTGGAACACCCCCGCCCGCTTCATGCGGACGGCGGCGAACACGGCGAGCTCCATCGCGCTGCCGAGGCCGACGGTGAGGATCGGCTCGACGAAGGGGGGCTCCTCTCCGACGGGGTTCGGGACCAGCCACTCGAAGCGGGTGCCGCGCGGCCAGTAGCGGGCGATGGGATCGGCGCCGAGGACGCGCGTGCCGGCCGGTCCGGTGAGGGTCAGGCGGGGGCCGTCGAGCGTCCACGCGTCCTCACGGCTCGGGACGAGCCAACGCGCGCGCACGGGCTGGATGCGGCTGTCCCACGCGGCGAGGGCCTTGAGGTAGGCGGGGTGCTCGACGGGGTTGGGCGCGCCGGTGGGCAGGGGGAGCTCGGTGAGGGAGAACCCGTCGGCGTCCTCGTCGAAGCGGAAGGAGAGGCCGATCTCCGTGTCCCCGCCGCGCACGACCCCGACGGCGCCACGCTCGAAGACGAAGGGCCGCGGGAAGCGGCGGTGCAGGACGTTGAGGGCGGACTCCACGGCGCCCACATGGGCGGCGAACGCGGCGGGCTCGGGCGGGCCGCCGCCCTCGGGGAGCGGCTCGGCGACGATGCCGGAGACGCGCACGCGGCCGCCCCGCAGCTCGAAGCGCAGGATGTACCTACGCAAGCCAGAGAGGCCGGACGCGAGGTGCACGGCGTCCGCCACCTTCGCCTGGTCGACCACGGCGCCGAGGCGCGCCCACGCGTCGGCGGTGGGCTCGTCGCCGCGATTACGGTCGAACCAGGACATCCGGACCCCTCACGCCCTCGGGCAGCGGCGCCCGGGGGGACGCCCAGCCGGGTCCTACCACGCAGACGTGGTGGAGCGCGAACGCGCCGGGCGTGCCGCCGTACAGCGTGTCCCCCGTGAGAGGGAGGCCAGCGGCCGCCGCGTGCACGCGGATCTGGTGCATGACGCCGGTGCGGATCTCGGCCTGCCACCAGCCGTCCCCCCGGCGCGTGAAGCGGGTCCAGGCGTCGTACCACTTGCCGCGGTGCGTGGTGCGCGGGCCGCGGCGCGTGACCATGCGGTCCTTGCGGTTGGGGTGGTGGGCGATGGGCTCGGTGCGGACCTGCTCGTCGAAGGGCGGCGGACCCACGTCGGGGAGGCCCTCGGAGCGGAAGAGGTAGAGCTTGCGGAGGGCGCCCGAGGCGAAGTCGGCGCGGAGCGGGGCGAGGTCCGCCGGCGCGCGCGCGGCGATCACCAGCCCGGAGGTGGCGGTGTCGAGGCGGTGGGCCAGCCCCCCCTCGAAGCCCGCCGGCCAGCCCACCGCGCGATCCGGGTGGACGGCGAGCAGGCGCGCGAGGAGGCAGTCCCCAGCGGGGTCGGCGTGCGGCGGAAAGACCGGGATGCCGGGCGGTTTCCAGAGGTAGAGGCGCGCGGCGTCCTCGCCGAGGGACAGCATCCGCGCGATGTAACGTCTCCCGAGATCGTTCCGCGGCGCACGCGATCGGCGCGCCCCGACGAGCCTCACGTTAGGCACTCCAGAATGCCCCGGACCGTCTCGCGCGCGCCCTCTCCCCGCACCGCTACGCCCACATGATCGGGGCCGTGCTGGCGGTGTTCCTCAAGGAGCTGCGCGAGACCCTCCGCGATCCGAACGCCTTCCTGCTCTCGGTCCTCTACCCGCTGCTGCTCTACCCGGGCCTCGTGTGGGCCACGAACCTGTGGGTCGAGTACCAATCCGGCCAGCTCGTCGGCGAGACCGCCCCGGTCGCCGTCGTGGGGGAGGCCCCGCCGGACGTTCTCGCCGCGCTCGCGGCCGTCGAGGCGCTCGACGTCGTCACGGTCGACGACGCGGAGGGCGCGCTCGCGGCCGGGCGCATCGTCGCCATCGTGGGCGTCACCCCCGGGCCCGACGGTGGCCTCGACGTGCAGACCCGGTGGCGCTCCGACCTGCCCGTGTCCTCCCGCGCCCGCTCCCACGTCGACGCCGCGCTGACCGAGGTGCGCACCGCCCGCGTGGCCGCCGCCGCCGCGACCGCGGGGCTCGCCCCCGAGCACGCGAAGGTGACCGTGACCGTCCAGGAGGACGACGCGTCCTCGCTCGTCGGCTGGGCGCTCTCCATGATGGTGCCCTTCGTGCTGGTGCTCAACGGGATGATCGCCGGCTTCTACCCCGCGGTCGAGGCCGCCGTGGGTGAGCGCGAGCGCGGCACGCTTGAGACGACGCTCGTGTGCGCGGCGTCGCCCTCCGTCGTCTTCGCTGGCAAGCTCGCCTGCGTGTTCTTCATCGTCACGGTCGCGACGGTCGTGAACTGCGGCGCCTTCCTGCTCTCGCTCTGGCAGCTCCTCAACCTGCTCGAGGTCGACCAGAAGCTCGTGGTCGACGTGGGCTTCGGCACCTGGCTCGGCGTGCTCGGGTGCTCGGTGCTCGCGGCGCTGGTCCTCAACGCCTGGGAGATGCTCGCCGTCATCCGCGCGCGCGACTTCAAGCAGGCGCAGAACATCGCCAGCGGCTTCCTCATCGTGGGGATGGGCGCCGGGGTCGTCGGTGCGCTCGAGGGGATCGGCCCCGAGCTCGGCTTCGGCCTCGTGCCGGTGACCAACCTCGTGCTCGTGATGCGCGAGGCCATTGCGGGCCGGGACATCTGGCCCTGGGCGCCCATCGCGGTGGGCCTGAACCTGCTGCTCGTGGCGATCCCGGTGCTGCTCGCGGCGCGCGTGGCGTCGGGCGAAGGCTGGCGCGTCGGGGCGCCGGCCACGAAGGAGGGAAGATGATCCAGGTCTCGAGCCTCGGTAAGTCGTTCATCGGTCCCGACGGGAGCCCCGTCGCGGCGGTGTCCGGCGTGTCGTTCGCAGCCCGCCCCGGCGAGATCCTCGCCCTGCTCGGGCCGAACGGCGCCGGCAAGACGACGACCATGCGCATGCTCGCGACGCTCGTGTCCCCCGACACCGGCACCGCCACGGTGTGCGGGCACGACATCCGCACGGATCCCGTCGGGGTGCGGCGCTCCATCGGCTACCTCTCGGCGAACACCGGGCTGTACGGCCGCCTCACCGCGCGCGAGATGCTCGTCTACATCGGGCGCCTCCAGGGCGTGCCGAACCTGAAGGCCCGCGTGGCCGCGCTGCTGGAGCAGTTCGACATCGCCCGCTTCGCCGAGGTGCCGTGCGAGCGGCTCTCCACCGGCATGAAGCAGAAGGTGAACATCGCCCGTGCGCTCGTGCACGATCCGCCGGTGCTCGTGCTCGACGAGCCCACCTCCGGCCTCGACGTGCTCGTCACCGAAGAGCTCATGCGCTTTCTCGAGGACGCCCGGGATCACGGGCGCTGCGTGGTCTACTCCACGCACATCCTCGGCGAGGTCGAGCGCTTGTGCGACCGCGCGGTCATCATCCACCGCGGCCGGGTCCTCGCGGACGGCACCCTCGCCGAGGTCCAGGCCCAGACGGGGACGTCGACGTTCCCCGAGGCCTTCCTCGCGCACGTCCGGGCCGCCTCCTGAGCGCGCGCTCCACCATCGGCGCGCTGGTCGCGGGGGAGCTCCGGCACCACCTCCGCGACCGCGTCACCGTGCTCGTGCTCGTGCTCGGGCAGGGGCTCCTCTTCCCGCTCGTCGGTGTCGGCCTCGCGCAGGTGCAGCGCAGCGCGTCGAGCAGCGCGGACGCCGCCCCGGTCACCCTCGCGGTCGAGGGAGACCTCGCGCGGCTGACCCCCTACGCCGACGCAAACACCGTGCTCGTCGCGGCGGCCAATGCACCTCCGCGAGACGACGCTTCCACGGCCACGAAGGGCCCCAACGCCACCCTCGTCCTCTCGCCGCCCGGCGCGCCGTTCCACGCGGAGGTCCGCTACGACCCCGGCGCCCGCTCCGGCATGACCGCCCGCAAGCGCGCCGAGGCCCTGGCCACCCGCGCGGGCGAGGCCGAGCGTACCGCCACCTTCGTGGCCGCCGGCGCCGTGGATCCCGCGCGCACCGTCGTGACCACCAGCGACGACACCATCTCCGCCGCGGACCGCACGCTCCGCCTCGCGGCGAGCGCCGTCCCCGCCCTGCTGATGATGCTCGTGGCCAGCGGCGGCATCTACACCGCGCTCGACGTCGTGACTGGCGAGAAGGAGCGGCGCACCATCGAGACCCTCCTCTCGACCGCCGCGAACCGCCGTGACATCGCCGTCGCCAAGTTCATCGTCGTGTTGACGCTCGTGCTCGCCGCCGCGTTCGTCTCGCTGACGTCGCTCTACGTGACCTCGCTGACCTCCCTCGGCGCGTCGATGACCGGCGGCACCGCTCTGCCCGTGCGCGCCTACTTCGTCTCGCTCGTGCTCTTCCTGCCGCTCGCCGCGACGCTCGCCGCGATCCTCACCGCCGCCGCCGCCCGCGTGAGCGACTTCAAGTCGGGGCAGGTCTACGCCTTCCCGGCCCTCGTGGTGCCCGCCGGCCTCGCCGCCGTCGCGCTGCTCCCCGACGCGACGCTCACGCCGATGGTGGCGTTGATCCCCATCTCCAACCTCTCGGTCGCGCTCAAGGAGGTCCTCCTCGGCACGGTCCAGCCGGTCCCCCTGCTGATCGCCCTCGTCGCGAGCACGGTGTACGCGGGCGCGGCGCTGACCGCGACCACGCGCTGGCTGTCGCGGGAAGAGGTGCTCCTCGGCGACCGCGGCGGCGGGCACCGGCGCCTCCGCGGCGACTTCGTCCCCGACGCCCTCGCCGTCTTCGCGCTCGGGCTAGCAACGCTCTGGTTCGTGGCGTCTCCCGCCCAGCAGGCCGACTTCGCCTGGGGCATGGCGCTCTCCCAGTTCGGGCTGTTCCTGCCGATCGGCCTGCTCGCCCCGGCCTTCTTCGGCCTGAACCTCCGCGAGACCCTCGCCCTCCACGCGCCGCGCCCCCGCGACCTCGCCTGGGGCGTGCTCGCCGGGCTCCTCTGCCCGCTGATCGGCCTCACGGTCGAGGCCGCCCAGAGCGCCGTGATGCCGATGTCGCCGGAGATGCTGAAGATGCTCTCCGGGATGATCCCGGACCTGCCGACCGCGACGCTGTTCTTCCTCGTCGCCGTCGCGCCGGGCCTCTGCGAGGAGATGCTCTTCCGCGGCGCCATCCTCGGCCTGCTGCGCAAGTCGCTGCACCCGGCGTTCGCCATCGTCCTGACCGCTGTGGCGTTCGGCCTGTTCCACCTCTCCCTCTACCGCATCGTCCCCACCGCGCTCCTCGGCCTGCTCTTCGGCTTCGCGCGGGTGCGCAGCGGCTCGCTGGTCGTGCCGATCGTCATGCACATGATGAACAACGGCCTGATCGTGGCGGCGGGCGTGGCGGGCATCGAGCTCGGCTTCCGGCCCGAGATGGTGCTGGCGATCATCGGGATCGTCGTGGTGTTGTGGCGCATGGGGAAGTAGGCGGCGCCTACTCCTCGGGGACGTACTCCCCCATCACGAACGCCTCGGTCCCGAGCATGTAGTCGATGGTGCCGTCGATGAATTGGCCGACGAGCACGTCCTCCGGGAAGGTGTCGCCGATGACGGTCGCGATCTGGGTCCAGCTGGCGTTGTACCAGATGAGCTCGCCGTCCTCCTCGAACCACATCTCGAGGGTGAAGCCACAGATGATGCCGTTCTTGCCGTCCTCGCCCCAGCCCTCCTCGGGGACCCAGGTGCGCGCGGCGAGCACGTCGTCGAACCAGATGAAGTCCTTGTTGGCCTCGTAGGGGATGACGACGCCGAAGGGGCCGCCCTTCTCGATCACGTTGTCGGTCTCCATCGGCTCGCCCGCGACGAAGCCCGCGGCGGTGCCGGAGGTGATTGTGCGCGTCCACTCGATGTAGGTGGAGGGGTCGGCGAAGCTCTGATCTTCCTCGGTCGCGGCGTCCGCGTAGCCGTCCACCGTGCCGCGGACGACGAGCGGCACGCCGGCGCCGAGGACCTCCTCCCAGTTCGTGTTCTCGCTGTGGGCGACGGTGGAGACGTCGGCCTCGCCGATGGGGCCGAGGGTGTAGCCGCCGGTCCAGTCGTCCTCGGCCCACGCCGGGCGGTTCACGACGAGCCAGTCGCGGAGGTCCGCGACGCGGTCAGCGGCGGCGGGCTCGTGGAACTGCTGGATGGCCTGGACGGTCATCTGGTCGAGGGTGAGCCCCTCCTCGGAGACGGGCGCCTCGACGGGCGGGTCGGCGCAGGCGAACAAGGCGAGGAGGACCATTGAAGCTCCGACCCGTCGAGCCTACCCCACCCACGCCCGCGCGTTGCGGAACATGCGCATCCACGGGCCGTCCTCGCCCCAGCCGGGCGGGTGCCACGAGTTGGTGACGGTGCGGAAGACGCGCTCCGGGTGCGGCATGATGAGGGTCGCGCGGCCGTCCGTCGTCGTGACCGACGTGATGCCCGCCGGGGAGCCGTTGGGGTTGTCGGGGTAGCGCGTCGCGAGCGCGCCGCGACGGTCGACGAAGCGCGCCGCCACGAGGGCCTCGGCGACGCCGGGGGCGTAGAGGGCGCGGCCCTCGCCGTGGGCGACGGCGACGGGGAGCTGGCTGCCCGCCATGCCCGCGAAGAAGAGGCTCGGGCTCTGTTCGATCCGCACCATCGCGACGCGCGCCTCGAACTGCTCGGAGCGGTTGCGGACGAAGCGCGGCCACGCCTCGGCACCGGGCACGAGCTCGCGGAGCTGCGCCATCATCTGGCAGCCGTTGCACACGCCGAGCGAGAAGGTGTCGGGGCGGGCGAAGAAGCGGGCGAAGTGGTCCCGCGTGCGCGGGTTGAAGAGGATCGCCTTGGCCCATCCGCCGCCGGCGCCCAGCACGTCGCCGTAGGAGAAGCCGCCGCACGCGACGACGCCGCGGTAGGTCGACAGATCGTCCCGGCCCTCGTGGATGTCGGACATGTGCACGTCGATCGCATCGAAGCCGGCGCGGTCGAACGCGGCGGCCATCTCGAGCTGGCCGTTGACGCCCTGCTCGCGGAGGATCGCGACGCGGGGGCGCGCGGCGCCGATCAGCGCCGGGGCGCCGGGGTCGAAGGTGACGACGGGGGTGATGCCCGGGTCGGCGCGGTCGAGCAGGGCGTCGTAGGCCTCCTGGGCGCACGTCGGGTCGTCGCGGAGGGCCTGGATGCGGAAGCTGGTCTCGCCCCAGGCGCGGTGGAGGGCGACGCGATCCTCGCGGAGGAGGACGCTGTCGGGGCCGCGGACGGTCAAGTGATCGTCGGTCGCGACGGCACCGAGACGGCGGGCGGGGACGCCGGCGGCGGCGAGGGCGGCGAGGAGGCCGTCGGCGTCGGCCTCGGCGACCTGGAGCACGCCACCGGGCTCCTCGGCGTAGAGGGCGTCGGCGGGGCCGGCGACCGTCACGTCCACGCCGGTGTGGCCGGCGAACATCATCTCCACGAGGGTGACGGCGAGGCCGCCGTCCGACACGTCGTGCCAGGCGAGGACGCGGTCACGCCACGCGTTCACGACGGTCCAGAGGCCGATCAGCGCGGCGGGATCGTCGAGGTCGGCGGGGGTGGTCCCGATGCGGCCGTACACCTGGGCGAGGGCCGAGCCGCCGAGGCGGCCGCGGAAGCCGGAGAGGTCGACGTGTACGAGGACGCTCGCGACGTCGGTGCGGAGCTGCGGCGTGAGCGTGCGGCGCACGTCGCGCACGGGCGCGAAGGCGGTGACGACGAGGGTGAGCGGCGAGACGACCTTGTGGTCGCCCGCGGCGTCGGTCCAGCCGGCGCGCATGGACATCGAGTCCTTGCCGACGGGGATGGCGATGCCGAGCGCCGGGCAGAGCTCCATCGCGACGGCGTGGACGGTGTCGACGAGGCGGCCGTCCTCGCCGGGGTGGCTGGCGGCGCACATCCAGTTGGCGGAGAGGACGACGCGGGAGAGGTCTCCCACGTCCGCCGCGAGGAGGTTGGTCAGGGCCTCGGTGACGGCGAGGCGGCCGCTCGCGGGGCCGGAGAGGAGGGCGACGGGGGGGCGCTCGCCCATCGCCATGGCCTCGCCCTGGTAGCCGACGTAGTCGGTGACGGTGACCGCCACGTCCGCCACGGGGACCTGCCACGGCCCGACCATCTGGTCGCGCACGACGGTGCCGGTGACGGAGCGGTCGCCGATGGTGAGGAGGAACTCCTTGCTCGCGACGGTGGGGAGCGCGAGGAGGCGGTACAACGCGTCCTTTGCGTCGACGGCACCGAGGGGAGAGATGTCCCGGGCGGGGCCGCCGCGGCGGGCGTCGCGGTGCATCTTTGGCGGCTTGCCGAGGAGGAGGTCGAGCGGCAGATCGATGGGGGGGGCGGCGGCGGCGGCGGCGGCGGAGCGACCGTCCTCCACGCGGAGCCAGCCCTCGGGCGTGGCGTGGCCGACGACGGCCCACACAGCGCGCTCGCGGGCGCAGATCGCGGCGAAGCGGGGCACGTCCTCCGGGGCGACGGCGAGAACGTAGCGCTCCTGGGCCTCGTTGCACCAGAGCTCGAGGGGCGAGAGGCCGGGCTCGTCGCTCGGGACGAGCTTCAGGTCGAAGCGGGCGCCGCGACCGGCGTCGTTCACGAGCTCGGGGAGCGCGTTGGAGAGGCCGCCCGCGCCGACGTCGTGGACGGAGCGGATCGGATTGTCCAGGCCCAACGCCCAGCATCGGTCGATGACCTCCTGCGCGCGGCGCTGCATCTCGGGGTTCGCGCGCTGGACGCTGGCGAAGTCGAGGTCCGCGTTGGCGAGCTCGCCGGTGCCGACGCTCGACGCCGCGCCGCCGCCAAGGCCGATGAGCATCGCCGGGCCGCCGAGCACGATGATCGCGGCGTTTTCGGGGACGCGCTCCTTGAGCACGTGGCCGTCGCGCAGGTTGCCGTAGCCGCCCGCGACCATCACCGGCTTGTGGAAGCCGCGGAGCTCGGGGCCGGCGTCGGTCTCGACGGCGACGCAGAAGGTGCGGAAGTAGCCGTTGAGGTTGGGCCGGCCGAACTCGTTGTTGAAGGCGGCGCCGCCGAGCGGGCCGTCGATCATGATGTCGAGCGCGGTGGCCATGCGCGGCGAGGTGCCGACGGACGACTCCCAGGGCCGCTCCGCGCCGGGGAGGTGCAGGTCGCTCACGGTGAAGCCGGACAACCCCGCGCGGGGCTTCGCGCCGCGGCCGGTGGCGCCCTCGTCGCGGATCTCGCCGCCGGCGCCGGTGGCCGCGCCGGAGTGCGGGGAGATGCCGGTGGGGTGGTTGTGGGTCTCCACCTTCATCAGCAGGTGCGCGTTCTCGGTGTGGGCGCGGTACACGCCGTCGGCGTCCGGGAAGAAGCGCGCGACGCGATAGCCCTCGACCACCGCCGCGTTGTCGCTGTACGCGGAGAGCACGCCGCCCGGGGAGGTCGCGTGGGTGTGGCGGACCATCTTGAAGAGGGAGCGGTCGACCGGCTGCCCGTCGAGGGTCCAGCTCGCGTTGAAGATCTTGTGCCGGCAATGCTCGCTGTTCGCCTGAGCGAACATCATCAGCTCGACGTCCGTGGGGTCGCGGCCGAGGCCGGCGAAGGCGGTGACGAGGTAGTCGACCTCGTCCGGGGCGAGCGCGAGGCCGAGGCGACGGTCGGCGGCGACCAGCGCGTCGCGACCGCCCTGCAGCACGGGGACGCGCGCGAAGGTGCGGGGCGCCTCGTGGCGGAAGAGCACGGCGGCGTCGGCGGCGGCGGGGAGGACGGCCTCGGTCATGCGGTCGTGGAGGAGCGGGAGGAGCGCGAGGCGCTCGTCGGCGGAGACGGCGCCGAGGAGGGTCCAGCCCACGCCGCGCTCGACGCGGCCGAGGACCACGCCGCAGGCGCGCGCGATGTCGGTGGCCTTGGTGGACCACGGCGAGAGGGTGCCCGGGCGCGGGACCACGACGACGTCGACGCGATCGAGGGCGGCGGCGGGCTCGACCTCGTAGTCGAGGAGGCGGCCGAGGACGGCGAGGGAGGCGGCGTCCCCGTCGTGCCCCTCGACGAAGTGGAGCCAGCCGGCGCGCAGGCCGGTCAGACCGGGGGCGACTGACCGCGCCGCACCGAGGAGCTTCGCGAGGCGGAACGCGGAGCGCGCAGGACCACCGGGGAGCACGAGCATAGGGCCTCCAAAGCCGGGCGCGCCCGACTATCCCGGCGAGGGGCGGGTGGCGATGGGGGCGGGAGGGCAGCTCGGACACACCGACCCAGGCGCCCCGACCGCGCGCTCCGGCTCAGACGGAGCACTTGCAACGCTTGACCGTGTATAATAGCCTCCGCCCGAGGTGTTGATGCTGCTCCTGCTCTCGATCGCCAGCGCCAACGCCGGGACGGAGGTGGGGAAGCCCAAGATAACGACAAGACTCGCTTCCGAGTTGACATCTCCCTGCCCGGACGGACCTACTTCGCCAACGTGATGCCTCGGGAATAGCGCCGGAGTTGCCGGGCGGTGATGGCGCGCGCGGGGTGCGCGCGCCGCCCGCGCCCTCAGTCCCCTTCGGGCGGCGGCGCCATCTGCGCGGCGAGCGTCGAGGCCTGGCGCTTCCGGTCGCGGAGGGCGGCCTGGTACTCGTCGGCGCGCTTCGGGTTGCTGAGGAAGGGCTTCGCCTCCTTGACGAGCTTGAGCGCCGTCGCGATGTCCCCGCGGCGCTCGGCGGCGACGGCGAGGTCGTAGATCACGCGACCCTTCGCGTCTCCCGCGGCGGTCTTACGGCCCTTTCGCCAGGCTTTCTCCGCACCCGCCCAGTTGTCGGCCTTCGCCAGCTTGGCGCCGGCGGTGACCTCGGGCCCGCCCGCGGCGTACCACTTGCGGTCCACGCTCGTGCTCCACGGCGCGATGTGGCGGGCCGCCTCGAACGCGGTCGCGGATGCCAGATCCTCGGCGACGGACTTCGTGTCGCCCACCTCGCGGCGGGCATCGGCCTCGGTCTCCGCGGAGCCGGTGAGCGCCTCCGTGGCGCTCTCGGTCCAGGCGTCGACGACCTCGCCGTTCGCACCGTAGAGTTGGTAGCCCACGTTCACCGTGACGCTCACCGTCGCGTCGATCATCGGGACCTCCTCGGTGACGTCGGTAGCGACGGCCGGGCAGGACGGGCAGTTGGAGGGGGTGCGCGTCTCGGTGTGGGTGCGGGTCTCGGTGTGCTGGGCGTAGCTCCAGGACTCGAGGGTCTCGACCTGGTCGACGGCCACAATGCCGTCCGCACCCGCGGCCTTGCGGAGCGCCGCGATGGCGTCGGCGGGGAGGGGCTGTCCGACGATGCCCTGCACGCGCCCGAGGGCGCTCTGCGCCGCGGCGGGCTCGGCGATCGTGTACCGCGCCCCGCCCTGGATCTCTTCCTGGAGCGCGAGCCTCGCCGCGGCGGAGAGATCGGAGCCCTTGCGGTCGACGAGCGCGAGCGAACGAACGTCGCCGGGTACGGTGAGCTCGGCGGGCATGTCGTACGCGATGATCGCGCGAGGGACGCAGCCGGAGAGCAGGACGGTCAAGGCGATCGGAAGGAGGAAAGCGTGCACTGAACACCTCGGGGCGCCCCGTTACCCGCCAGCGCGCGCGGGCGCCACGCGGATGCGCGGGCGCTCGCCGGCACGGTGAGAACCGGCACCGGAGAACCGGCACCGGAGAACCGAATGAAACGCGGCCCGGCGGCGGACGCGAGGGGCGTCCGGTGCGCCGCCCCCTTCCGCGCGCCCGCGCGGCGTGCGATCCTCCCCGCGCCCCGGAGACCGTGTGCGCCTCATCCTTCCGCTCCTCCCCGTCCTCGCGATCGGCTGTGCGCCCGGCACCATCACCCTCGAAGGGGCCCCCCCCGCCAAGGGCGACATGTCCGATGCCGACACGGACCCGACATGGACACGGACACGGACACCGATACGGACACGGACACGGACACGGACACCGATACGGACTCGGACACCGATGCGGACTCGGACACCGATGCGGACTCGGACACCGACACCACGCCGCCCGTTCGCACGCCGACGAGCTGCGCCGACGCCCTCGCGCTCGACCCCTCCGCGGCCTCGGGCGTCTTCACCATCGATCCGGACGGAGACGGGCGGAACCCCGCCTTCGACGTCCGCTGTGACATGGAGACCGACGGCGGCGGGTGGACGTTGTGGTGGTGGTTCGACGCGGACGACACCGTGAATTGGCGCGACGTGGACGACGTGCTCGCGGAAGATCTCTCCGCCTGCGACCCCGGCGCGGCGTCCTGCTTCGCGCACATCCCCGACCCCGCCGCGGCCGAGATCCGTGTCACCGATGGCACCGATTGGGCGTCGTGGGCGTTCGCCGCGGACAACCGCACCAGCGACCGCGCGTACGGCGCGTTTGTGAACCTCGAGACATCCGCGTACGAACTCGATCTTCATCTCGACGCGTGGAACCCCGCCCGTCAGAGCACCGTGCGCCTCGACGCCAACTTCGCGTGTGACGCCAACCCCGAGATCTCGTCGGACGGCGGCTGCCGCAACTTCTGGTACGAGGAACAGGAGGGGCCGTACGGCCGCATCCGTTCCTTCAACCTCGATGATGACGGCGGGTACGGCCAGACGGCCATCGCCGGCGGCACGGACAACTCCGGCTACGGCGTGGGGTGCGACGTGCTCGAGCGCTCGCTCGCGTACACGAACGGCGACTGCCGGGCGGCGATCTACTACCGCTGAGCACGGGAAGGACGCGGCGCCGCGACCGGGACGCCGGGTGAGGCCGGGGCGCCGGATCACGCCTCGAAGGCCTCGACCTCCGCGACCGGCGTGTGCGCCGGCTGGGCGTCGACGTAGTAGACGTGGGCCTCGCCG
>CAJBVW010000014.1 GCA_903959175.1 uncultured Pseudomonadota bacterium | reverse complement strand
GTCCCCGGCGCCGCGCGCAACGAAGAGGTGTTCGCCTGGTCCTACGCGTTCACGCCCAGCGACGTCGCGGCCCAGCCCGACCCGGTGGACCCGATCGCCGAGTCCCCCGAGAAGGTCGCGCTGACCGCCTGTGGCTGCGCGTCCGGCACCGGCGGCGTCTCCGGCGTGTTCGTGCTCGCGGCGCTCACGACGATCGCGCGTCGGAGGCGCTGAGCTACTTCGCCAGGCAGGGCCCCGGCCGCTGGGAGTTGCAGATCCGGCCCTCCGCCGCGGGGGCGATGCCGTCCGGAGCGGCGGCCAGCGCGGTGAGGACGAGCGCCTTCAGGTCCGGCCCCGGCGGGCCCTTCGCGGCCGGGAGCATCGTGTAGCCGTCCTGTCCGGTCGTCGGATCCGCGAGGAAGGACGGGACGACGGCGATGATTCGATCCGTGGGGAGGATGGGCTTTCCGGTCGCGGCCCAGGTGAGGTGAGAGCCGGTGCCGGCGACGGGGTCGTGCTTCCAGGCGAAGCCGCTCACCTGGAGCCAGTGCCCGTTGCCGCTCCACTCCTGCACCGCGCGGCCGAGCACCTTCTGGAGCGTGGCGCCGTCGATCTCCACGCGGACGAGGGGCGACGGGTAGGCGAAGATCTCCTCGACGTCCTGGCGGTTCACGGGGCCGGCGGCGAGGTCGCGGTTGAGGCGGAGCCCACCCGCGTTGAGGAAGGCGACCTGGGCGTCCGGGTAGGCGGCGCGCGCGATGTCGGCGATCCAGTCCCCGAGGTTGGTCTCGAAGCGGCGGATCTCGAGCTCGGCGCCGATGAGCGGCACCTTGGCGCGGCCGACGGGGGCGGCGAGGCAGCCGGTGGGGGCGCCGGCCTTCGCGCAGAAGGCGAGGTCGTGGGCGGCGATCCGCGCGTCCACGATGCCCTTCACGAGCGGATCCTCGGGGACCGAGGCGTCGAGTACGAGGAGCTCCTCCTCGCGGGTGAGCGCGCCGGAGCCGTCGCGACCGAGCGTGATGCGCCACGCGGTGCGGCCGTCGGCGTCGGCCTTATAGACGCGGCGCGGCCCCACGTCCCCCGTCTGGTGGTCGTGCTCGTGGCCGCCCACGACGAGGTCGGGCCCGGCGTCACCGAGGGCGGTGAGGAGCGCGAGATCCTCGTCCATCGACTGGTGGGTCAGCGCGACGACGACGTCCACCCCGGCCTCCCGGAGCGCGGCGGTCTGCGCGCGGGCGGTCGCGACGGGATCCGCGAAGGACGCGATGAAGTCGGCGGACTTCCGATTGGTGGTGAGGCCGAAGATGCCGACGCGGAGCCCGCCACAGCTCAGTTGGTCGGACGCGAGGAGGTGGGGATCCTCGATCCACGGCGCGCCGGAGTCCGTCGGGATCCAGTTGATGTTGGCGGCCAGCCAGCGGAAGCCGGAGGTGCCGATCAGCGCGTCGAGCGCGACGCCGTCGGCCTTCTTGCCCGCGTCGAACTCGTGGTTGCCGAAGGTGACGTAGAGGCGAGGGTCCTCCGCCGCGGGGTCCCCGTCCAGCGCGGAGAGGGCCTCGACCATCTGCGCGCCCTTGTAGGTGCGGGAGAGGAGCGACGGCGCGAGGAAGTCCCCGGCGTGGAGCACGAGGACGTCGCCGTAGGCGGCCTCCGTGCGCGTGCGGAGGGTGCGGAGGCGGGCCATGCCGCCCGTGCCGTCCGCCTGGGGCTCGATCCGGTAGGTGTCGTTGACGGTGAGGAGCGTGCAGGCGGCGGGCGGGGCGGGGGTGGCGGCGACGGGCGGGGCGACGGGGGCGGCGAGCTTCGGGGCGCATCCGACGGACAGGAGCAAGAGCGAGACGTGCAGGCGGGGGCGCACCCGGCGCGTCACTCCGCGCGGCCGTGGAACAGGTACACCAATCCAACCGACCCGTAGGCGGAGGGCGCGCCCACGGCGAGGTCGTCCTGGCCGTCGCTGTCGAAGTCCGCGACGGCGAGCGTGCTGCCGAAGCCCCCGCTCAACCCCCACAGGGTCGGGTACGACGACAGCGCGGTCACGCCGGGTGCCACCGGGCCAGGAACGATGGTGACGGCGCCGTCGTTGGAGCTGGGGGAGGCAGAAGACCCGGGGTTCGCGCTCCCGATGCCGACAGCGAGGTCGGTCGTGCCGTCCCCGTCGAGGTCACCCGCGCCGAGCGCGCTGCCGGCGTAGCCCACGCGGGTGTCGGTGCCGCCGTACAAGTATGCGTAGGCGCTTGCCCACAGGTCGCGGGTGCCGCGCAGCGTGCCGTCGAACACGTAGGCGCCGGACTGATAGGTGCCGAAGAGGTTGTAGTCGGCCTGCCCTCCGAGCACGATGTCGGGTGCGCCATCTCCGGTCACATCGTCTACAACGGCAATCGATTCCGGCCCCGAGGAACCGTCGGGCGACCCGTAGGTGTCGCGTAAGTAGAGGTCGGCGGTGGCCGCGCTCTCCGAGCCGGAAAGGGGCCCCAGCCACAGGTAGACCCCGGCGGTGTCAGCGGTGTTGTCATAGAATCCGACGAGCAGATCTCCGGTGCCGTCCCCGTTTACGTCACCCACTGCGATCGTGCGGTTCGAGGGCGTGGAGGAGCCCGTGTTGTAGGGGAAGCTGACGCGCGTGGCGTAGCTGCCTACCGACACCGCGCCGCTCCCGGCCCCCGAGTACACGCGCACGCTGAAGCCGGAGAAGGCGCAGGTGGCGCTCGTGCCGCTGCCGCTGACGGTGTACTCCTGGGCGACCGCCACGATGTCGCCCGCGGTGTCACCCGTCAGATCGCCGCCCGCGGCGAGGTCGATGATCCGGGTGGTCGCGTCGGAGGACACGGTGAGGGCGGCGCTGGCCGGGCGGATGTCCGCCGTGGAGGGGCCGCGCTTCAGGTAGATTGCGCCGACGGACGCGTAGCACGGGGCCGTCGGGGTGGTGGCGTACGCTTGCGGATCCAACACGGCGAAATCGGCGTAGCCATCGCCGTTGGTGTCCCCCGCGCCGGCTGCGCGGGTGCCTAAGTTGTAGTTGGGCTGCGTATCAGTGCTCCATGCGGTGGTGATCGCACGGAAGTCGGCGGTCGCGGTGAGCCCGGCGTAGCTGCCACCCGGCATCAGGTAGCTCGCGCCGCCGAGATAGTACGCATGCAAGAATGTTCCCGAGCTGTTGTACTCGTAGTAGTACATTTGCCCCGGCGCCCCGATGAGCAGGTCGGGCGCGCCGTCTCCGGTCACGTCGCCCGCGCTCTGGACCGCGTAGCCGAAGTACGTCGAGGCGTTGGTGTCGGTGCGATCAGACGACGAGCCTTCGCCGTACAAAATCGCGTCGGCGTCGTCCGCGTCGAGGCCGTCCCAGCCGCAGATGTCGTCCGCGCGGCAGTCGTTGTCGACGCCGTCGCCGCACACTTCGTCCGCGCCGGGGTTGACCGCCGGATCGGCGTCGTCGCAGTCGACGAAGCTACGGTAGCCGTCGCCGTCCGCGTCGTCGGTGCCCGCGTCGGTGTCGGAATCCGCGTCGGTGTCCGAGTCGGCGTCGGAGTCCGCGTCGGCGTCTGCGTCGGTGTCTGTGTCCGTGTCGGTGTCCGCGGACGGCAACGAGTCCTCGCCGACGTCCTTTCGGTCGTTGGGGAAGCAGCCGGCGGCGACGGCGAGGAGCAGGGGAAGGATCGTGCGATTCATGTGCGGGACTCTCGAACGCGAAGGGGTGGGCTGGGCGCTCAGAACTCGGTCGTTACCCAGAGGCCGGAGGCGGTCAGGATGCCGAGGATGCCGATGCCGCCGCCGACGTAGGCCTGGATCCGGGACGGGACGACCTCGCTGTCGTAGATGCCTTGGGCCAGCTCGTCCGAGGGCTCGGCGTTGTAGCGGGTGTACGCGTCGGTTGCGGCGACGAACCGGGTGATGCTGTAGGCGCTCGCGCCCAGGCCGACGGCCGATGCGCCCACGTTCAGCGCGACGCGGCCGATGAGCCGGCCGCTCACCGGCTTGCGCTCTACGCGGTGCTCGGCCTGCTCCTCGACCGTCGGGAGCGGCGCAACGCTCGAGAGCGACAGCACCACGGGGGTGACCAGGTCGGGCTCGACCGTGATGTCGACCGTCATCGAGGTGTAGCCGTCGAGCCGCCCCGACACCGCGTGCGGGCCGGTCGCGATCTTCTCGATCGTGCGGGGGCCGGTCCCGATCTCGATGCCGTCTACCGTGAGGGCGGTCTCCAGCGGCGTGACGTCGAGCACCAGCGTGCCGAACTCCTCCTTGCGCAGGAGCATCTGCACGGTGCGGCCCGTTGCCGCCCCGCTCGGGGGCGCCGGGGTGGCGCTGGTGGTCACGATGAGGTTCAGGGTCTCGTAGCCGTGCACCGAAACGTCGCGCGTGCTCTCCAGGTAGCCGGGTGCCCGGATGGCGAAGGCGTGCTTTCCGCAGGCCACCTCCTTGAGCGTGAGCGGGGCCTTGCCCACGTCCACGCCGTCCATGAGGACGCGGCTGCCGGTCACGCTCGTGGTCACCGAGAGCGAACCGGGACGCTCGACGAGCGCGAGATCCGCGCGGGCGATGGTCTTGTTGACGACCGTCACGTTTCCGGCCCCGCGGGCGCACTTCGACCGCGCCTCGACCGTGTGCTTGCCGAGCGCGACACCGCGGACCACGAACGGCGTCTGGGCGTCGACGGGGGCCCCGTCGAGGAAGATGGCCGCGCCGGGCGGCGTGGAGGTGACGTAGATGTCGCCCGCGGGCGCGGCGGGGGCCGGAGCCGGGACGGGCGGTGCGGCCGGAGCTTGCGGAGCCGCGGCGACAGGCGCGACGACGGCGGGGGCAGCGACGGCAGGCGCGACGACGGCGGGCGCGACGACGGGCGCGACGACTGCGGGCGCGACGACGGCGGCGGACGTGGTGGCGATGCGCTCGGGGAGGTTGACCTCGACCCGAACCCCACCGACCTCGGGCACGGCGACCTGCTGGGTGAACGCGGTGGCGCTCAGCGGCGCCTCACGAAACCCGAGCTCCACCGGCCCTTCGGGCAGGTTGGGCAGCGTGAATGGGGTGGTGCCCACGATCTGCCCCCCGCGGAGGACCACGACGGGCGCGCTGGTCGAGGAGACCACCGTGAGATCGCCGGCCCAGGCCGGCGCAGCCAGCAGCGCCAGGAGCGCGGGTGCGAAGCGGAAGAGAGTGATCATGAGCGGCTCCGAAGTCAACGCGCCGCACGACGCGACGGGGCAAACAGGTATCACATCGCGGCTAACCCCAATCGGCCCCGTGGTCATCGGATCGTGGGCCGCACACCCTTTTCCCCATCGCGCGCTTTTCCCATCGCGCGCGCCGCCCGATCTCGCGGCGCCGGTCAAGGCACCGTGGACTGCCCGTAGGTGTCGTCGCCCCAGCACAGCAGCGCGCCGGCCTCGGTGACGCCGCAGGTGTGCAGGCCGCCGGCGCTGATGGCGACGAAGGTGTCGGACGGGGGCGTGCTCTGGCCGTAGGTGTCGTCCCCCCAACACTCCACGATGCCGGCGGCGTCGAGCCCGCAGCTGTGGCGCCCCCCCGCCGCGACCGCGACGAACGGCCCCGCGGGCGGGGAGGCCCGCCCGTAGTTGTCCGACCCGCAACACTCCGGCGTTCCGGACGCATCGAGCATGCACGCGTGCGCGTCGCCGACCGAGAGCGCTGTGTAGACGCCGGGTGCGTAGCAGGTGGTGCGGAGATCCGTGTAGCAGGTGAGCGCGCCGGACGTCGCGAGCGCGCAGGCGCCGTATTCGCCGGCCTCGGCCTCCAACCACGGCCCGGTGTAGGTCGTGCCGAGCGTGCCGGAGATGCCCCAGACGATGAGGTCCCCCGCCGTGTCGATCGCGGCGCCGAGGTAGGTGCCCGCCGAGACGGACGTGTACGCGCCGGTGCGCGCCACGCCGAGCGAATAGCCGGTCCACCCCCAGCAGCTCATGGCGCCGCTGCTGTCCACCCCGCAGGAGAAGTCGTCCCCCGCGCTGATGCCCGTCAGCGACGTGGCGGGAGCGGTGGCCTGGCCGTAGGTGTCGTCCCCCCAACACATCGGCGTGCCGTCGCTGTCGATGGCGCAGGTGTGGAGGTCGCCGGCCTCGACCGTGATCCACCCACACCCCTCGGCGGTGCCGTCCCCATCGGCATCGTAGGGGTGCAAGGTGGCCGAAGCGTCGTCGCAGTCCTGATCATCGGTGACGTAGCCCTCGGGGAGGTCGCAGCCTACGGTCGCGCTGCTGGCGTCGCCGTACCCGTCGCCGTCGGTGTCCGCGTAGCCGGTGATCGCGTCGGTCGGGTCGTTGTCGATGACGCCGTCGCAGTCCTCGTCGGTGCCGTCGCAGGTCTCCGGCGCCCCGGGGTAGATCGCTGGGTTCGTGTCGTCGCAATCGTCGCTGTCGGGGACGCCGTCGCCGTCGGCGTCGAGTGGATCGGTGTCGGAGTCGGTATCGGTATCGGTATCGGTATCGGTATCGGTATCGGTATCGGTATCGGTATCGGTATCGGT
>CAJBVW010000013.1 GCA_903959175.1 uncultured Pseudomonadota bacterium | reverse complement strand
CCTGATACATCTGGCGACACATCTGGCGACACATCTGGCGACACATCTGGCGACACATCTGGCGACACATCGGCGAACACACGGCTCAGCGTCGGCGGCTCGTTCAGCCACGGCGCGGTGAGCATCATCCAGCCGCCGCTCACCACCCCGCGCTCGAACACGAGGTTGTTCCACTGCTTCATGCGCGGAACCGCGTGCGGCTGCGTCGCCTCCAGGAACACCGGCGCCGGCGCCCAGGCCCCGCCCGTCCACAGCGGCGCGAGGTCACGGCCGGTTCCGAGGCTCCCCGACACATGCGCCAACCCGAGCACGGTGGCGGCCACGTTGGACAGCGCCACGGGCGTGTGGACCACGCGCGCGGCCACCCCGGGGCCCGCGACGAGGAGCGGCACGTGGGTCGCGGGCACGTCGACGTCGGGGCCGTGGCCCCAGGCGCGGTCGGCAACGTCCCCCAGGGCCTCGCCGTGGTCACCGAAGACGACGACGTAGGGGTCCTTCAGCGTCGCGAGGAGGCGGCCGAGCTCGGCGTCCATGTAGGAGACCTCGCCCCGGTAGCGCGCGCGGGCCTCGGCGATGTCGGCGGGGAGCGCGGCGCCGGCGCGGGAGGCGTCCGCCAGGGCGGTCATGGCGCGGCGGGTGCCGTCGAAGGGGCCGCCGTAGGCGGGGTCCGACCAGCGGGTGGTCCACGGGGCGGGGGCGTCGTAGGGCGCGTGCGCGTCGTAGTAGTGGACAAAGAGGAACGCCGGTTTTTCGGCCCTCCGCTCGCCGAGCTTCGCGAGGGCGCGGTCGGTCACCTCGGCGGCGCGGGCCTCGTGGCGCTTCTCGTGCGTGTGCGAGAGGGCCTCGTCCCAGAGGCGGAAGCCGCGGTCCATCCCCATCGGCCGCGCGAGGGCGCTCGCCCCGATCACGCCGATCGTGTCGTAGCCGGCGGCGGCCATCGCCTCGGCGAGCACGGGGTGGTCGGGCGTGAGGGGGTAGCCGTTGCGCGGGACCGAGTGGCCGTGCGGATCCTGGCCGGTGAACACGGAGGCGTGGGACGAGAGCGTGGTCGGCGCGTGGGCGAAGGCCCACTCGAAGCGGGCGCCGCGCGCGGCGAGGGCCCAGAGGGTGGGGGTGGTCTCGGCGTCGATCACGTCCGCGCGGGTGGTGTCGAGGCTGACCAGCACGACGTCGGGCGGCGGGGGCGGCGAGGCGCAGGCGAGGAGCAGCAACACGTCTTCCCGATAACCATCCGCCGCACTTCTTGATAGCGGGCGCCGATGCTCCTGCTCCTCCTCTCGGCCTGCCTCATCGACGCCCCCTCCGGCGAGCTCCGGGAGGGCAAGCCCACCGGCGCCGACACCGATTCCGGCGGTACGACCAGCGACACCGACACGGACGACACGTCTGATACAGATGATACATCCGACACGGGCGCGCTCCCGGAGTACGAGGGCGAGCTGCGCGCCGTGTGGGTCGACCGCTGGACCTACTCCAGCGACGCCGACGTACGCGAGATCATGGTGAACAGCGCCGCGGCCGGCTTCAACACCGTGTTCTTCCAGGTGCGCGGCAACGCGGACGCCTACTACCAGTCCTCCTACGAGCCCTGGGCCGCGCGGCTCACCGGCACCCTCGGCCGCGATCCCGGCTGGGACCCCCTCGCCGTCGCGATCGAGGCCGGGCACGCCGAGGGCCTCGACGTCCACGCGTACATCAACGCCTTCCCCCTCTGGGCCGGCACCACGCCGCCGCCCGAGTCCACCCCGCGCCACGCCTACCTCGCCCACCCGGACTGGCTCGTGGCCGACACCAGCGGCACGCCCATGGCGCTCAACTCCAGCTACGTCTGGATGAGCCCCGCCAACCCGGGCGTGCAGGAGCGCCTCGCGGACGTCGCGGCCGACATCGTCAACCGCTACGACGTCGACGGCGTGCACCTCGATCTGGTGCGCTACCCCGGCGCCGCCTACTCCCACGACGACGTGAGCGAGGGCGCGTACGACGGCTCCGGCTGGGAGGACTGGCAGCGCGCGCAGGTGGTCGAGGCCGTGGCGGGCGTCTACGCGGTGAGCGACGTGCCGGTGACCGCGTCCGTCTGGGGCGTCTACACGAACGACTGGGGCTGGTCGAGCGTGTCCGAGGGCCGCGACGACTACTACCAGGACAGCCGCGCCTTCGCGTCCGAGGGCGTGATCGACGCGAACATCCCCATGATCTACTGGCCCGTCACCGCCACTCCCGGCGACCGTCTCGACTTCGCCACCCTCATCGCGGACCACGTCGCGCACGCCAACGGCCGCCATGTCGTCGCGGGGATCACCGCCGAGATGGACGGCGGCGAGGGCGATGTGTTGGCATGTATCGAGGCGGCGCGGGCCGCCGGGGCGAGCGGCGTCGCGATCTTCGACTACGAGCTGCTGCTCGACGAGGGCTACCTCTTCGACCTCGCGACCGGCCCCTTCGCCGAGCCGAAGGACCCGCCCCGGTACGACTGGCGCTGAGCCGCCCTCCCCTCGGGACGCCGCCTCCCTGGGGAGTCGCGCCCCGCGAACGCACCGCCTACCCCCGCTTCCGCGCCCGCCATGCGATCGCCGCCGCCGTCTCCGCGAGGCCCAGCGCGCCGTCGGGATCGTGCGTGGCGGCCCGCGCGTGGAGCGTCTCCACCGGCGGGAGCGCGGCGCCGCGCAGCGCGAAGACGATCTTGTTCTCGCGGTCGTCCGTCTCGACGACCACGAGGCCGTCGGGGAACGCGTCCCGGACGCGCCGGACGTAGTCGCCGTAGCCGGTGGCGTCCGCGTTGAGGTTGACCACGAGCACGCCGCCGGGGGCGAGGCGGGCCGCGCACACCGCGTAGAACGCCGGGCTGCACAGGGCGGGCGGCTGGCCAGAGGGGTCGAAGCCGTCCACGAGCAACACATCCACGGGCACCAGCGATGTATCATCCAGATACGCAGCGCCGTCGCCGAGGCGCACGCGGAAGCGCGGCCCGTCCGGCGGGACGCCGAACACCTCGCGAAGGGCCACCACGTCGGCCGATACTTCCACCGCGGTGAAGTCCGCCTCGGGGAGCGCCCGCCGGCACGCCCGCACCAACGATCCACCGCCAAGGCCGATCATGGTGATACATCGAGGTGCGTGGGCGACCAGCAGGAAGCCCATCATCGTGCGCGTGTAGGCGAGCACGAGGCGGTCCGGGTCGCTGCGGAGCACGCGGGTCTGCACCTTCTCGCTCTCGAAGTGGAGCGCGAGCAGATCGCCGTCCTCCACGACGTGGGCGCGGCTCACCCGACCTCCGCCGGCGGCACTACGCCCGCCGCCGCCGCACGAGCGCCGCGACCGCGAGCCCCTGCATCAAGAGCCCGCCGAGCGCGCCGGGAGCCGTCGTGTCGCAGCCGCAACCGCCGGGACCCTCGACCTCGTCGTCGCCCTCGTCCACCACCTCCTCGACCGGCACGAAAGTCGGGTCGGGGATGCCGGTCTGCTCGCACCACGCGCGGGAGCCGTCCGCGCAGCGGGCCTGAAGCTCCTCCTCGATCCATGTGAGGTAGTGGTCCACGCGTGTGTCGACGCCGCCGACCTCGTTGCAGTCGCTCGTGTCGTACGCGTGCGAGGTCACGCCGATGAGCCGCGTGCTGTCCGCGGTGTCCGTCGTGATCGAGAGGAACGTGGGCCCGCCGGAGTCGCCGTGGCACTTGCGCACGTCCGCCCGCGCGCCGCCGACCTGCATCTCGTAGCGATTCACCTCGTTCAGGTAGGACTCGCCCATCTGCTTGATGGCGTAGGTGCCGGCCGGGGGCGCCTCCCACTGGCTCGCGGTGGCCTCCTGCTGGCCCCAGCCCACCACGTCTACCACCAGCCCCTCCTCGATCTGCTCGGCCTCCGACTGCGTCGCGAGGTAGGCGTAGGGCACGTCCAGCACGGGCTCGTCGAGGAACAGCAGCGCGATGTCGCGGTTCTCGGAGAGGCCCATGCCGAGGCTGGAGTAGTCCCAGTCCGGATGCGCGACCCAGTCCGCGGCCTGCACGGCGTCGTCCGGCCAGTCGGGGGTGCTACGCGAGCTGCCGTCGAAGGCGGTGAGGTCGGCCTCGCGCGTCCACCGGATGTCGGTGTTCTCGAGCGTGCCGAAGCCGCCGGTGAGCACGTCGGGGTCGACGCAGTGGGCGGCGAGCAGCACCACATCCGGCGCGATCAGCGTGGACGAGCACACGAGCATCCGCAGGTGGTAGTCCGTGCCCGACATCGAGAGGTCGGCGTCGAGGAGCATGCCGCCGGTCATCGGGTAGTCGTCGCGGGTGGCGTCCTCCCCGTTGATGATCGCGCTGGGACCGAGGCGATCGGCGGGCACCGGGGCCGTCTCGTCGGCGCCCCGCGTGTCGGCCGAGGCCGGCGCCGCCGCGAAGGTGGGGGGCAGGGCCAGCAGGACGAGGGAGAACACGCTCACGGGGGGCCTCGGGTCGCGCGCCACGATGCCCCCGTGTCGGCGGGAGCGCAAGCGGGACGGGAGCGGGATGTGCGGAAGGGCCGGGGGTGGACGGGCGCGTCGGCTTCGCCGACCGGGTGCTATCGGCCGGCGCGGACGCCGCCCGACCGAGCCCCCGCGCGGGGTCGGCCCTCCGGGTGACGCCCCCTCGCGCGAGGGGGGGGTGACGGGGGGGCGGCGCGGAGGCGGGGAGGCGGGGAGG
>CAJBVW010000012.1 GCA_903959175.1 uncultured Pseudomonadota bacterium | reverse complement strand
CGGCCCCGGCCGACGTCCCCCCGTCGGGCGCCTCCCCGACCGCCACCCCCGCGCCGGACCCGGCGCCGGCCCGCCCCGACGCCACCGAGGCCCGCGCCTTCGCCGCGCTGCTCACCGGGTTCGAGGCGGGAGAGGCCCCGGCGCGCCTCCTCGCGGACGTGGACGCCTTCCGCGCCGCGGCGGCCTCTACCGCCCTCCGGACCGAGGCCGAGCTGCTCTCCCTCGAGCTCCGGGCCCGCAGTGGTCGCGAGCCCCTGCGCCTCGCGGAGGACGCGCGCGCCTGGGTCACAGCGCACAACGAACATCCGCGTGTCGCGTCGATCTGGCTGCTGTCCGGAGACGCCGCCGCCCGCGGCCGAGACTGCGCCCAGGCGCGGGCGGCCTGGGCCGCGGCCGCCGCGGATCCCATCGTGGGGGAGCGCGCGCGGGGGCGGAGCTGCCGGTGAGTTGGGCCCCGCGCGAGGGGGCCACGTATGCGGCTCGCGGGCGAGCGCCCGAGCTGGAGCGACCTGTTGGAGCGGGTGTTCCGGGTAGACGGCTTCGCGTGCCCCGGCTGCGGCGGCCCGCTCGCGTTGCGCTGCGTGGTGCTCAACCCGCGGGCCACGCGGCGCATCCTCGACGGGCTCCGACGGGCGACCGGCCCGCCTGGGCTCGACCCCGTGGGCGACGACCGGAAGGCGTGAACACGCGGGACCGGGGGCGGAGCCGTGGACGAGGCACGGAGAAGGCCCCGCTTCCGGCTCCGTTCACCCGGTAGCCGCGCCCTCTCCGCGACGGGCGGCGGGCTTGACGGGGGGGAGGGTCAGGTGCGCGGATGGGAGGATGCGGGGTTCATTTTTCCTATCCGTTCCTATCCGTGAGCGCCGGATCATGCTTCGAGGGGTGGCCCGACCGCGGAGGTTCCGGTAGACCTAAGGAATGGCCAAGGAACGTACCCTCGAACGGAAGCCCCTCGCCCGGCAGACCCTGCGCGAGGCGCCCGCGCAGCGGCGCGGCGGCGCCACCGCACCCACCACGCTCGTGGAGGAAGTGCAGGCGAAGCTTGGAAACAATCAGGTCTCCGAGCTCGTGTCCGGGCGCTCGGCCGACGCGGCGGGGCTGTACCTCGCCGACCTGCTCCACCTCTCCGCGGTGACGGGGGAGGACTTCTCCGCCTACCTGCCTTGGCGCGCGACGGGCGAGTGGCAACGCTTCGCGACGGCCTGGTACCGCGTGATCGCGGCGGAGCGCGAGCGTGCGGGCGTTGGCGGCCCGATCGAGGCGGCGCCCGGCGTGGACGTCGGCGGGATGGATCTTGGCGCGAGCGAGGCCGCGGGCGTTGACGAGACCGTCAGCATCGGGGAGATCGCGGGCGCCGACCTCGGGCGTGAAGGGGCGGCCGAGGCGGTGGCGCGCGCCGCGCGGGGGCCGGACTTCAACGATCCCGAGGCGATGAACGCCTGGTTCGACAAGCTGATGAACCAGACCGGCTCGGGCCGCGCGCTCGACCGGGAGGAGCGCGCATTCCTGCAGGAGGTGCACGGGCGCCCCATTCCGAGCACGCGCATCCATGAGGACGGCGTCGCCCGCCGCTCGTCGGAGGAGATCAACGCCCGCGCCTTCACCATCGGCAACGAGATCTGGATGGGAGAGGACGTGGACCTCACCACGCCCCAGGGCGCGGAGCTTCTCGCCCACGAGATCACCCATGTGCTCCAGAACGCGCTGGGGCGCGGCGCGAAAGGCGATGCGGTGACGATGCCGGGCGATCCGGTGGAGGTGGAGGCCGAGGCGAAGGGGCGCGAGGGCGCGCGGCTCGTGGCCGACGGCTGGCAGATGGAGCCGCCCGAGGCGATCGACGGCCGCGGCCGCGCGCTCGTGGGCTGGATCCGAGACCAGCTACCCGCCACGCCCACCGAGCCCCCGCCGGAGCTCGTGCGCGAGGGGCTCCGTCATCTCCTCGAAGCCCGCGCGGAGCAGCGTATCGACGCGCTCCGCGCCGAGCTCGAGCGCGCCCGCGTCTCGGGGGCCGATCCGAGAGAGCTCGCGGGCGCCGTCGCCGCCCTCGACCGCGCCCACTCCGCCGTCGCCTCCACCACCTCGCCCGATCTCGGCATGCTGCTGCGCATCGCCGGCCCTCCGACCTCCGGCGAGCTGTCCGCCGTCCAGGCGGGTTTCGCCCCCTACCCAGGCTTCGTTGCCTCCGCCGAGGCCACCCTCCGCGAGCTCGCGGGGCCCGACCCGATCACCGGGCTGCTCGCGTCGCTCGCCCCGGTGGACGTCGACGCGGCCCCCACCCGCATCGGGGGTGTGCGCGACGTCGACGCCGGCCGCGCCGTGCGCACCGCGCAGCTCGTGGCCGATCTCGCGCGGCAGCTCTCGCTTCCCTCCGGCGTGCAGGTGCGTGCGGACGAGGGCGCCGCGGCGCGCACCCAGGCGCTCGGCGTGCGGGGCGTGATGGAGGGGGGCGCCGTCCTCCTCGATCCCGCCGCCTACGATCCCACCACGCTCGACGGGCAGGCGCTCCTCGCCCATGAGATGGTGCACCTCGCGCAGGACGTGCTGCCCGCGGCCGAAGGCGTCGACGCCGGGCGATTCGCCGAGGCCGAGGCGCACCTCGCAGCCGATCGCTTCGCGGCCGGGCAGGCGATCCAGCCGCTCGAGGTGGGCCTGCCGGATGGCCACATGGCCGCCGAAGGCGACATCACCGGCAAGGACCTGCAGGATCTCCTGGGTCAGTACAAGCAGCTCAACGAGCAGCGCACCGGCGGGCTCGGCGCGCCCGCCGGCGGAGGCACGGGTTCCGCCTCGACGAACGCCACCGAGAGCCACGCCAAGAAGATCGCCGACTACAAGAAGGGCGTGGACGGCGTCGCCGGCGCGCTCTCCGAGGTCGACGGCTTCGACGATCTCTGCGAGTACAACGGCGTCACGCTCATCGGCGAGAAGCCCGACGCCGGCAAGGCGATGGCGCAAGTCAAGAAGTCGGAGCCCTACCAGCAGCTCTGCGACATGTGGCAGGGGGCGAAGGAGGGCAAGGACGACAGCGGCGAGCTCATGGCCGCCTTCAACGAGGAGATGTCGGGACGCGGGTTCTGGGCGTCCACCACCACCACGTTCGCCGCCATCGCCGCCGAGGCGAAGAAGGACGCCCGGGTCGCCGCCGAAGCCGCCGCTGCCAAGGCCGAACTCGCCAAGGCGGAGTCCGAGAAGGGCAAGATCGAGCCCTCGGCCGGCGTGAAGGACGCGGGCAAGGCCGGCAAGGGCAAGGTCCAGGGTGTCGACGGCGGGGGGGCCGGTGGGGGGGGCCTCGCGGCGTTGATGGACGCCAAGGTCGAGGACATGCCCAAGACCCCGAACCTCGACCGGATGAAGGGGTCGGACGACGCCTTCGCCAGGATCGTGTTCGAGCGGAAACACCAGAAGGGCCTCGGCAACGAGACGGCCGCCGGCGGGCTCGGCACCCGGCGCGGCGGCGAGGTGTGGGACCAGTTCTCGGAGAACTTCGTCGGGAGCTTCGGCCAGTCCTTCACCGATCAGTTCAAGGACACGCTGATCCTCGACACGCTGGGCGCTGTGGCCGACAAGGGGCTCACCGCGCTCGTGAAGGTAACGTTGAAGGGGCCGTTCAAGGCGCCGTTCATCGGCCCGGCGATCGGCCTCATCCAGAGCAAGCCGTGGTCGGACGACTTCTGGTCCAACAAGGAAGGCCAAGGGGCTCTCGACAAGCTCGGCTTGGGGGAGATGGGCAAGGGCAAGGGTATCAGCGCCCTCGGCTCCGCCGGCTCCAACTTCGCCAAGGCCTTCGAGCAGAAGGACTTCAGCGACGGCGTGGGCGTGTTCTGCGCCGGCCTCGCCGACCTGTTCGGGGGGCTGCGCGACATCCTCGACGCATGCGCCACCCTCATTGGGACGCTCTCCGCGCTCTGCTACGTCATCGGCGGCTTCTTCATCCTCGCCGGCCTCGCGCTGCTGTGCTTCGGCGGCGTGGGCGGGCCGCTGCTCACCGCGGGCGGTTGGCTCGTGCGCGCGGGCGGCATCCTCGCGCGCATCAACACCGTGCTTGGGCTCATCGTCCTCGCGCTCTCCGCGCTCGCGGCGGTGTTCCGCGTCGCGGCGGCGCTGCTGGTGCCCGCCGAGATGTACGCGACACAGCTCGGCGCCGTCGGCGAGGACGCGAAGGGCTTCGGCGAGAAGACCGGCGCCAAGCTCGGCGACGCCACCGCCAGCAAGATCAAGGACGGCGTGTCCAAGGTGGTGACACCCGACACCAAGAAGGCAGACGGCCAAGAGGGCGACGGCGAGAAGAAGGGCGTCGACGACGCCAAGAAGGTCAAGGAGCAGGTGGAGGACGGCAACCAGAAGCTCGAGGGCGCCACCGAGAAGATAAAGGACAAGGTCCAGAAAGCCAAGGACGAGGCGGAAGCGAAGAAGAAGACCCAGGACGGGGACGACGCGAAGAAGGGGAGCGGCGACACGCCCGCCCGGGTCAAGCGCGCGCTCGTCATGGGGCTCAAGATCGTGGGGGTGATCGTCGCGAGCCCGGTGCGCGCGATCGGCCAGACCGCCTCGGACATGAAGACCGAGTTTGGACGTATCGGGAAGACGTTCACCGAGGCGGGCAAGCTCTTCTCCGATCCGCGCGGCGCCGCGGCGGACGGCCTCGCGCCGATGCGCGAGGAGCTGGACAAGCGCATGGAGAAGGCCAGGGAGAAGCACAAGGCCGCCGTCGACAAGGTCTCCGACACGCACGCCAGGATCGTCGATCTCAAGGCCGAGCTGAAGACCGCGAAGGAGAACGGCGCAAGCACGACCGAGGTCGACGCCATCCGTCAGAAGCTCTCCGGCGCCAAGCGCGACCTCGAGGCGTCCAAGAACGCCATCAAGGGCTCCTACGCCGGCATGCGGGTCGAGATCAAGAAGGCGCAGTTCTTGAAGGACCAGGCAAGCGGCGGCTCGGAGAGAGCCGCAGCCAAGTCCGACAAACGGACGCAGCAGGCCGATGATCTCGAAGCGACAGAGAAGAAGCTCGCGGAGAAGGAGAATGCCAAGAAAGCCGCCGAGAACGAAGCTAAGAAGCTGAAGAAGCAGGCGGGCGACGAAGCGAAGAAGCTGGAGGACGCCAAGAAGAAGTCCAAGAAGGCCAAGGCCGTGAAGGACGCGGATCAGCAGGCGCTGGACGAGGCGAAGAAGCACGTCGACGGCAAGCAGGAGGCCGACAACCAGAAGAAGCAGGCAGACGAGCTCCGCGCCAAGCAGAAGGCCCACACCGACACCGCGGCCGAGCTGGACAAGCGGGCCGTCGACGTGGACAAGGCCCGCCAGATCCGCAAGGACGCAGAGGCGCTCGAGGCGAGGGTCGAGGCCACCGCGACCAATGCCGAGAAGTCCAAGCGCACGCTCGACGGGCATGCGGGCAAATCCGTCACCGTGGAGCTCGACGGCAAGAACGTCGTCGGGCGCGTGGTGAGCGTAGGGCCGGACGGCGTGGTGGTGACGCACGCCGACGGCAGCACCAAGACCCACCCGTTCGACAGCGTGACGCGACCGAAGTCCTTCGCCGACGCCGGCGAGCGCTACGCCGAGCAGGCGAGCAAGGCGGAAGTCGCCAAGAACGAGCTCACCAAAAAGAACGCCGAGGCCGACAAGCTCGACCCGAACAAGGAGGATCCCGAGAAGCTACGCGATCGCGCCGAGAAGAAGCGGGCGTCGGCGGCGAAGCTCGACGGCAAGATCAGGACCGCCGACGAGAAGGCCACGTACGGCGGCACCGACAAGACGCTCGAGGGCCTCAAGAAGGATCAGTCCGAGCTCGCCACCAAGCGGAACGCCTCGTCGAAGGCGGCGGGCGAGACGGACGCCGAGGTGCTGGCGCTCCAGAAGAAGCTGGACGAAACCCAGAAGAGCATGGAGGGCAAGAAGGACGACGCGACCCGGCTCACCGGCGAAATCGAGCAGACGAAGACGGAACGCGACGCCGCCGAGTCCTCCGAGCAGAACCTCGCGTACATCCGCGATGTGAGCTCCGGCAACGCCACCGGCGGCGTCGGCTCGTCCTACAAGGACTTCTTCGAGAAGGGCGAGAGCTTCCTGTCCTGGTTCGACTACAACGGCACGCCCGAGCAGGGCGTGCTCGACGTGCTCGCGATGGTGACCGAGGGCATCGGGCTGGTGGACGCATTCCCCGCGCGAACCGGCGCCGACGGCGAGCCTGCCACCCTCGGCGGGATGGTGAACGACCAGATCGAGGGGCTCACCGGCGCTCCCGAAGACGCCGCCGACGTGACCGCCATCGGCAAGGCCCACGAGCTGCGCGAGCTCAAGGTGCGCGACCTCCTCGTGAAGACGCCTCCCGCCGACATCCTGGAGATGGTGGAGCACCAGGAGAAGGCCAAGGAGGCGTTCGCCCGGGTGCAGGCCGAGCACGATCAGGCACGCCGCGCCTACTCCGCCGAGCTGGCGGTCGACGGCCTCGCCGCGCAGACCAAGGGCCTCGCCGAGCAGCAGGGCAAGCCGCTGCACGCGGCGAGCAAGAAAACGAGGGCCCCGATCCTCAAGGGCAAGCCCGAGGAGCAGAAGCGCAAGCAGGTGCTCTCCACCGCGAAGGACGACACCAAGGGCAGCGACTCGTCGCTCGCCGGCGTGGTCATGGACATCATCCAGAAGGTCAGCAAGCACAGCGACCGCTACGAGGGCAACGCCGACGCCGGCAAGAGCGACGGCGGAACGCAGGTCGCCAACAAGCAGGACGAGGTGAAGAAGGAGACCACCCAGCGGAAGAAGGACTCGACCGCGGCGTCCGACGAGCAGATCGCGGTGATCGACCAGGCCCTCGCGCTCCAGGCCAACCAGGAGGCGACGATCGGCAAGAACATCGAGTCGCTGCAGGAGAAATACGACGCGGAGATGACCCTCAAAGGCGAGATCCAGCGCATCAAGGCGGAGGCGCTCGCGCGCCGCAACACCGCGCTCGGCGAGTGCGAGTCCGAGGCCGGCACGTTCAACGCCCAGCAGACCGCGATGTCCCAGTGGGCCGGTGAATACAACGCTCGTAGAGAAGAAATCACGAAGCTGGGGGGCGGCGAGTGACGGAAAACGAACGCGTTCACCTACGCACGGTTCGGGCGGCGTTGGAGCCGGT
>CAJBVW010000011.1 GCA_903959175.1 uncultured Pseudomonadota bacterium | reverse complement strand
GGCCGTCAGGCTGGCGGACGACTTCCGTCACCGGCGGAGGGTCAACCCCCGTCGGAGAATTACTCTCGGTGGCGAGCGGGCGACCACGAAGGGGACGGTGAGTGGATGCCCCCGGCCTCGGTCTACCGAACCTCGGCCACCGCTCGGGCCCTCGGCCTCCCCACCCACCCGCACGCCCACCAGCCACAGTTTCGCGGGCAAGCACCCGATGGCGGGCCCAACGGGGCGTGGTCGGGGCCGCCGCGGCCCCGGGCACCGCGCCCCTCGTCGGTCGCCCAAGGACCCCCTTCGACTCGCGCCAGCCCTCGACGAGCACGGTGGGGCGGTCCAGCGGTTGGAGGAAGGTGACGCCCCACTCGGCGGCGTGGAAGCCGACGCGGTCGGTGTGGGTGAGCCGGGTCAGCGACGATCCGCTCCCCGCCGACGTCCGACGTCGCCGCGGTCGCCGGGGCCATCGCGGTGCACGGGCGGGTGACCGGCGCGGACCACTCCGCCGTGCTCGCCCGCTGGGCGCGCGGCGTGCGGGAGGTCCAGACGGACCCCGCCTCCGGCCTCGTCATCCAGCGGCTCGACGCCCGCAACGGCTTCGCCCTCGCGCCGCTGCGCGCCTTCGGCCCCCCCGACGCCTTCACGCGCGTCTACCGCACGGCCGATCTCTTCGGCCTGCCCGTCGGTGGCGAGCGTGTTCGCTTCCGAACGGGCGGGCCTATCGGCAACGCGCTGCTGTTCGCCTTCCTGACCTCGGGCCCGGAGGTGGCGCCGTGAAGCGTCTGCGCGCCGCCGTCGTCCCAGGGCTCCTGCTCGCCTTCCTGGCGTGCTACGCGGGGTTCTCGGTGGCGTTCACCGCCGCGAGCGCGGACGGCGGGCTGATCACGCCCGACGCCACGCCCGACCCCGTCGCCGTGGTGCTCGGGCTGGGCACCTTGACCCTGCGCCTCGGCCTCCTCTTCGTCGTCGTGCCGCTCACGGCGGGGTGGGCGGTGCGGCGGCTCCTGCGGCGCGGCGCGGCATGATGTCGCAGCGCCCGGCACCGGGGAGGCGGGCGGATAGACCGCGCCGGTGACGCCCTCTCCGCCCGATCTCGCGCTCCGCTGGCTCGTCCGCCTGCGCTGGTGGGCGGTGGGCGCGCAGGCGGGCGTGCTCCTGGTCGCGGCGCTCGGGCTCCAGCTCGACCTCCCGCTCCGGTGGCTCGGCGTCGTCGTGTCCGCCGTGGCGCTCTCGAACGTCGCGCTGGGCCGGCTCCGGCGCGCCCCCGCGCTGCTGCTGCCGCTCACGCTCCTCGCCGACCTCGTCGCCCTCACCGTGCTGCTCGCGCTCACGGGCGGGCCGACCAACCCCTTCACCGTGCTGTATGTCGTGCACGTGGCGCTGGCGGCGGTGGTGCTCGGACCGGCGTGGACATGGGGCACGGCCGGCGCCGCCGTCGCGTGCTTCGGGGTGCTCTTCCTCCTCGATCCGCCCGACACCGCCCTGGTCCACGACCCCGCCGCCATGCGCGCGCACCTCCTCGGCATGTGGATCGGGTTCGCGGCCGCGGGCGTCGCCATCGCCGGGGTGGTGGCGCGGCTCGCGTCCGACCTGCGGGCGCGGGAGGACGATCTCTCGCGGGCGCAGGCGGACACCGCGCGGGCGGCGCGCCTCGCCTCGCTCTCCACGCTCGCGGCGGGGGCGGCGCACGAGATGGGCTCGCCGCTCACGACGATCGCGGTCGCGGCGGCCGAGCTCGAAGCAGTGGCGGAGCTCGACGCGGAGGGCCGGCAGGACCTCGCGCTCATCCGCCGCGAGATCGAGCGGTGCCGCGGCATCCTCGCGCGCATGTCGACCGAGGCGGGGGTCCACCCCGGCGAGACGGTCGCGCCCGTCGCGCTCGCGGACACGCTGCGGCGCCTCGCGGAGCGCTTCCCGGCCGACGCCGCGCGGCTCGACCTCTCCGCGCCCGCCGGCGCCTCGATCCGCGCGCCCGCCGGCGCCGTCGACCGCGTCCTCGCCGGCCTCGTGGACAACGCGCTCCGCGCCGCGCCCGCGCCCGCGCGGGTCACGGTCGAGGCCGCGCCCGAGGGCGGGTGGATGGTGGTCGAGGTGCGGGACGCCGGCTCCGGGATCCCCACGGCGGACCTCGCGAAGGTGGGGGAGCCCTTCTTCACGACGCGCCCGCCCGGCGAGGGGATGGGGCTCGGCGTGTTCCTCGCGCGGCGCCTCGCGGAGGACCTCGGCGGCACCTTCGGCATCGCGTCGGGCCCCGGCGGCACGCGCGTGCGCTTGACCCTCCCCGGGGCCGCCGCGTGACGGACGAGCGCCCCACCCTCCTGCTCGTCGAGGACGACGACCCCCTGCGCGAGCGGCTCACGCGCGCCTTCGAGCGCCGGGGCTACGCCGTGACCGCCGCCGGCACCGTCGAGGACGCGCTCACCGCCGCCCGGCTGGACCCCCCCGAGCTGGCGGTGGTCGACCTCAAGCTGCCCGACGGGAGCGGCCTCGACGTGGTGCGCGAGCTGCGCGCGCTCGACGGCGGCACGCGCGTCGTCGTGCTCACCGGCTACGGCAGCATCGCCACCGCGGTGGAGGCCGTGCGCCTCGGGGCGGTCGACTTCGTGCCCAAGCCGGCCACCCCCGACGCCGTGCTCGCCGCGCTCACCCGCGGCGCCGACGGCGAGGCCCCGCCGCTCACCGTGCCCTCCCTCGCGCGCGTCGAGTGGGAGCACATCCAGCGCGTGATGGAGCACTGCGAGGGCAACGTCACGCACGCGGCGCAGCTCCTCGGGATCCACCGCCGGTCCCTCCAGCGGAAGCTCTCGAAGAACCCGGTGCGCCGGTGAGGGCGCCGCGCCCTCGCGCCGCGTGGTGGCGCCCGCTCGGGCTCCACGGGATCGTCCTCCTGCTCGCCGCCTGCGCCCCGGAGGGCCCCGTGACCTCGGGGACGACCGAGGGCGCCACCTGGACGGTCACGGTCGCGGACGCCGCGTGGCCCGCGGGGGAGGGCACCCTCGCGCTCACGGTGCGCACCGCGGAGGGCGTCCCCGGCGAGGCCCTCGACGTCCTCCTCATCAGCGGTATGGACGACATGGCGCACGCCCCGGACGCGGAGTGGTGCGAGGAGGGCGCGCCGGGCACGTACGGCTGCCCCGTGCGCTTCACGATGCCGGGGCTCTGGAACGTCGAGGGCACCGTGGCGGCCGAGGGCGACCCCGAGGCCTTCCACCTCGTCGTGGCGGTGGAATGACGCTCCTGGTGCTCCTCGCGGCCCGCGCCCACGCCGGCTCGTGCTGCCTCCCCTCGACCACGGCGCTGCCGCTCGTGCTTGGCGGGTGCGAGCGCTGGGGCGCCGGCCTCACCCTCGGCGGCACGGAGCGCCTCGGGGGCTGGGCGTGGGACGGGCGGATGCTGTCGGAGGACTCCTACGATCGGCACGCCGCCTCGCTCGCCGTGGCCGGGCTGGCCCGCGTGGCCGGTCCGGTGCAGGTCGGAGTGAGCGTGCCCTTCGGCGTCGCCGCCGTGCGCGCCGGGGCCGACACCGAGGTCGCCGCCGGCCCGGGGGACCTCTCCGCGCAGGTCCTCGTGCTGCCCGCCTGGACCGAGGGCGCGCGGCTGCGCCCCTCCTTCGGGCTCGACGCGACCGTGCCCCTCGGGGCTACCGAGCCGGGCGCGCTCGCGACGGTGCGGGCGGAGGCGTGGTCCGTCGGCGCCAGCGCCGCGCTCGAGCTCAACCACGGCGACGGCGCCGTCGCCCTCGCCGTCGGCGGCCAGTACGCGCCGCCCTCGGCGTCCCTCTCGGGCACGGTCGCCCTGACCGAGGCGCTGCGGCTCCGCCCGTGGCTCGACGGCACGGGCACCCTCGGCGTCGCCCTCACCCCCACGTCGGTGCGCCCCGAGCTCGGGCTCGGCGCCATCCTGCGCCCCTCGCCCGCCGCCCGCGCGACCGTCCGCGTCGACCTCGCCCCGCCCATCGGCGGCATCGGGCGCTCCGCGGACGCCGAGGTCCGCGTCTCCGCCGCCCTGCTCGTCGTCTACCCGAGCCAGCCGTGATCCTGCTCGCCGCCCTCGGCTGCGTCGCGCCCGTCGCGGCGCCCGCCCTCTCCTTCCTCGCGCCCCTCGACGGCGACACGCTCCCCGTCGGCACCCACCCGGTCTCCGTGCTCGTCGAGGGCTTCGCGCTCGTGGCGCCCAAGCACAACGAGGGCGTGCCCGTGGGCTTCCTCGTGGTGCGCGTCGACGGCGAGGAGGCCTTCCTCACCGGCGAGACCACGTTCGACGTCGCGCTCCCCACGCCGGGCGCGGTCACCCTCTCCGTGACGCTCGAGTACGCCGACGGCGACCCGTTGGATCCGCCGGTCGAAGCTGCGATCGTCCTGACGGTCACCCCGTGACTACGGCGCGGTGTCGCCCTCCGCCCAGGGGTCGGCGTAGTCGGTGTTGGTGAGGAAGGTCTCGTCCGTCAGGCTCTCGAGGAAGGCGCGCAGCTCGGCCTTCTCGGTGTCCGTCAGGTTCATCGGCCGTACCAGCGAGTGTTGGTACGGGTTCTCGGCGCCGTCCCCCGCGTTCGGGCCCTCTTCGATCAAGCGCCCGCCGCGGTTGTAGTGCTCGATCACGTCATCGAGGGTCGCGACGCTGCCGTCGTGCATGTAGGGCGCGGTGAGCGCGATGTTGCGGAGGGTGGGCGTCCGGAAGCGCCCCATGTCCTCGGGGTCCCCGGTGAACTCGTAGAGGCCGGTGTTGGGCGCGGGGTAGTCCCCGGTGCCGCCGACGTTGTAGAGGCCGGTGTTGAAGAAGGCCTCGGGCAGGGTCGTCGTCTCTGCGCTGACGAACGACACCGAGAAGTTGACCCCGCCGTGGCAGTGGTAGCACTCCGTCTTCTCGGCGAAGAACAGGGACATGCCGCGCCGCGCCTCACCGCTCATCGCGACGGCGTCGCCCCCGTACTGGTAGCGGTCGTACGGGCTGTCGGAGGAGATGAGGCCGCGGGTGAACGTCGCGAGCGCTCGCACGAGGTTCTCGTCGGCGAAGGGGTCGGCGTCGGGGAAGGCGGCGGCGCCGAGCTCGGCGTAGCGGGGCTCGGCCTCGAGGCGGGCGCGGATGGCGTCGAGGTTGCCGGTCATGCCGAGCTCGACCGGGTGCTCGGCGAACATCGGGACGAGGAGCTGGTCCTCGAGCGTGGTCAGCAGCGGGTTCGGCCAGGTGTACGTGCCGTTCCACGCGACGTTGACGAGGGCGAGGCCGTTGCGGGGGATGGTGTCCCCGGTCGAGCCGACGGGGGTGATCTCGCCGTCGGTGAACGCGCGGGCGGGCTCGTGGCAGTCGGCGCAGGACTGCGTGCCGTTGCCGGAGAGCGCGGGGTCGTAGAAGAGGTGGCGCCCGTAGGCGAAGCCCTCGGGGGTCGCCGGGTTGTCCTCGGGCACGGCGGGCTCGGGCAGCCAGTCCGGCAACGGGAGGAGCCAGCGGCTCGCCTCCGCGCCGGTGTCGTCCCCGCCGGCGCACGCGAGCAGCCCGAGGAGGGGCGCGATCACGGGACGAGCACGCGCTTGACCGGGGTGTGGCACTGGTTGCAGGAGCCGGACTCCGTCGGCCACGGCATCTGGCCCACGACGGCGCCGGTCGCGTCGAGCACGACCGGCTGGATGACGGCGTCGGGCAGGCCGAGGGCCTCCGTCGTGTAGTAGTTGCCGAGGGCGTCGATGGGGACCTCCGCAACCAACGTGCCCCCGTCCATCATCGGCGTCCACGCCTGGATGCTGCCTTCGGCCGCGGGCGTCCCGTCCGCCCGGTACGCGCTGCCGGCGAGCGTGAACCGGCCGGGCCCGGGCCCGTGGGCCTGGTGGCAGTGCATGCAGGCCTGGCCGGCGTTGTGGCTCTCGGCGCCGCCGGAGGCGCTGGTGAGGTCGACGTCGAGGGCGGGGTCGCGGACGTAGTCGGGGTCGCCGACGACGGGGGCCGCGGTGTCGTCGCCGTCGGGGCCGGAGCACGCGAGGAGGGCGAGGAGGATCATTGGGCGTCCGTCACGGTGAAGAAGGTCTGCTCGGGCGGGTCGGTCACGCCCTCCCACGGCATGCCGAGGCGCTCGAACAGCGGCTCGCACTCGGGGTCCCCCGCGAAGGCCATGCAGCCGGAGACGAAGTCGGTCACGAAGTCGGGCGCGGCCTCGAGGTCGCTGCCGGCGTAGAAGGCGGCGAGATCGATGGTGGCGGTGGCCTCGCCGAGGTGGAACTCGTCGAGCGTGACGGGCGCCAGGTTGTCGAGGGCGCAGGCGTAGCCGGCCTCGGCGTCGCCGGAGCAGTCGGTGGCGCCGAGGTGGAAGAAGAACGACGGGTTGTTCGGCGTCGCGACGTCGATGCGGGCGTACTTGTAGCCCGAGGTCCACGCCCACCAGAGGCCGGCGTCGTTGAGCGGCGCGGGGGCGGTGGCGGCGTCGAGGTGGTTCAGGTCGGCCGGGACGCCGAGCTGGAAGGAGAGGCCGTGGTAGTCGCCGTCGGGCACGGTGCCGGTGAGGGCGGCGTGCTGGTCGGGGCTGCCGGTCTCGCAGCCGGCGGAGCCGTCTTCAAGGTCGATCAGCGCGACATCTTCGTACTGCCGGCGGCCGTCCTGCTCGAGGGCGACGGGGACGACATCGCCCTCTTCCGTCACGAGCGCCACGTCGTAGACGTAGAAGCGGAAGTCGAGGGCCTCGATGGAGACCCCGGTGGTGCCGATGCCGTCGTAGGTCTCGCCGCAGGCGAAGGGCGCGCCGTCGACGGTCGCGGCGAACGGGATGGAGACGGCGAGGTCGGGGGTGCCGCACGCGACGAGCAGGAAGAGGGAGAGCATGGGCCTCACGGTGGGAGTCCTCTCATGACCGGCTGGGCGCACGTTGCCGATGCGGCATGTTGTCGCGGTGGGGCTACTCCGCCGGCGCCGCGGCCCGCTCCGTCACGTTGAACGCCAACATCCCCGCGACCAGTCCGCCGAAGAACACGAGCGCGTCCGACGTGCCGTTGACGACGGAGACGAGCGCGGGGCCCGGACAATACCCGCCGATCCCCCACCCGATCCCGAAGAGGGCGGCGCCGAGGAGCAGGCGTGCGTCGACGTCGCGGCGGGTGGGGAGGGCGAAGCGCCCGCCGAGGAAGGGAGATCCGAGCTTCGGCACGAAGCGGTAGGCCACGAAGTGGACGGCGATGGCGCCGATCATGACGAACGCGAGGCTCGGGTCCCAGTCGCCGGACACGTCGAGGAAGGCGACGACCTTGTCCGGGCGGGTCATGCCGGCGACGAGGAGGCCCGCGCCGAAGAGGAGGCCGGCGAGGCCGGAGAGGAGGGTGTTCTTCACGGTCACGCGCCTCCGAGCAGGTGGTTGGTCACGACGGCGGCGAGGGCGCCCGTGAGCATGAAGGTCACCACGCTCGCCAGGGAGCGGGGGGAGAGCCGGGAGAGCCCGCACACGCCGTGGCCGCTCGTGCAGCCGTTCCCGAGCTGCGTGCCGTAGCCGACGAGCACGCCCGCGAGGGCGAGGACGAGGGGCGGGCGCACGAGGTCGGACGCGAAGGCGCTCGGGGCGAAGAGGACCGCGCCGACGCCGGCCGCGAGGAGGCCGCCCACGAAGGCGAGGCGCCAGGCGACATCCCCCGCGCGTGGCGCGAGGAGCCCGCCGAAGATGCCGCTGATCCCGGCGACGCGGCCGGCGCCGAGGAGCATGACGGAGGCCGCGAGGCCGATGAGCGCGCCGCCGAGGAGCGCGGAGAAGGGGGTGAAGTCAGCGGACATGTTCACACCTGCTGGGAGATGACGAAGATCGCCATGACGAGGACGAAGCCGGCGAAGCCCTTGCGGAGGGTCTCGGGGGGGATGCGCTGAGCGAGGAGCCCGCCGAAGACGGAGCCGACGACCGCCGCAGCGGACACGGTGGCGGCGAGCTCGAAGTCGATGTGTACGTGCGCGGCGTGGCCAGCATAGCCGGCGAAACTTTTGAGCGTGATGACGAGGAGTGAGGTGCCGACGGCCTTCCGCATGGGCAGCCCTCCGAGCAGGGTCAGGGCCGGCACCACGAGGAAGCCGCCGCCCGCGCCCACGAGCCCGGTGACGACGCCGACCACGAGGCCGTCGAGCACGATCTTCCAGACGGCCTGCGCCTGGGTCGGGCCGCCCTCCTTCCGACCGCGGAACATCGCCACCGAGGTCGCGAGCATCATCGCCGCGAAGAGGAGGAGCAGCACCTGATCCGGGATGTACCCGGCGATCAGCCCACCGCCGAAGGCGCCGGCCATCCCGGCCCCGCCGAAGAGCAGCCCCGTCTTCCACTCCACGTTCCCGGCGCGCGCGTGCGAGATCACGGCGGCGGCCGAGGTGGTGCCGACGACGACGAGGGAGGTGGCGATCGCCTCCTTCGCGGGCAGGTGCATCGCGTAGAGCAGGATCGGCGTGGTGAGGATCGATCCCCCCCCGCCCAGGAGCCCGAGGGCCACGCCGATCAGCACCGAGAGCGCGACGGCAAGCACGTACATGCGTGAATCTCCGCCTCCAGGCAGCTGCAAGCCCCGATCCAGACCGCAAGTACCTGAATCCATTTGGAGGGAAGGCGAGAGGGCCGCGTCGCACGTTACACCGTGAAACATCCATGAAACACCTCGACCCCAAGCCGCCCCCGGCGAGCCTCGATGTCTGGCTGCGCCGCGTGGGCGTCGCCGACGCCTTCGCCGCGCTCGCCGCGCTCGTCCCCAACGCGGGCGTCATCGTCGTGGACGGCGAGCGGCGCGTGCTCCACTGGTCGCCCGAGGCCGAGCGCCTCCTCGGCACCGGCGCGGCGACCGTGCACGGCCGCGCCTGCCCGACCGGCCTGCTCTGCGACGACGACGGCGCGCCCCGCCCCTTCGGCAGCCTCGTCCGCCTGCCCCGGCCCGACGGCTCGACGGTCCTCGTGCGCCAGTACACGCGCTTCTTCGCGGGCCCCGAGGGGATGCGCGGCGCCATCCACCTGCTCGCGCACGACGGCCGCGCGCCCGATGTGCCCGCCAACCCCGTCGCGGCGGGGGACGCCGTCTCCTTCCACGGTCTCGTCTCGCGGGACCCGGCGATGCTCCTTACCTTCGACACGATCCGGAACGTCGCCGAGACCGACACCACCGTGCTCGTCCGGGGCGAGAGCGGCACGGGCAAGGAGCTCGTCGCGCGCGCGATCCACCTGGAGAGCGGCCGGAGGACCCGGGCCTTCGTCGCGGTGAACTGCGCGTCGCTCACGCCCACGCTCCTCGAGAGCGAGCTGTTCGGCCACGTGAAGGGGGCCTTCACCGGCGCGGTCGCGACCCGGCTCGGCATCTTCGCCCAGGCGGACGGCGGGACCTTGTTCCTGGACGAGATCGCCGAGATCCCCATGGATCTCCAGGCGAAATTGCTCCGGGTGCTCCAGGAGCGCACCTTCGTCCCCGTCGGCGGGACCGAGCCCCAAAAGGTGGACGTGCGCGTCATCGCCGCCACCCACCGCGCCCTGCGGGAGGAGGTGCGCGCCGGGCGCTTCCGCGAGGACCTCCTCTACCGCCTGCGCGTGGTGCCGCTCTTCCTCCCGTCGCTCCGCGAGCGCCGCGTCGACGTCGAGCTCCTCCTCCACCACTTCCTCGCCCGCTACAACGTGCGCGGCCCGCGGCACATCAGCCGCATCGCGCCGGACGCCATGCGCGCGCTGCTCGACCACGCGTGGCCGGGGAACGTGCGCGAGCTCCAGAACGTCGTGGAGTACGCCTTCGCCGTGAGCCGCGGCGAGGAGCTCACGCTCGACGGCCTCCCGCCCGAGTTCCGCGAGGCGCGCGCCACCCCGACCCCGGCCCCGCGCCCCGCCCGCGAGGACGGCGAGGCCCAACGCATCGAGCGCGCGCTCGCCGCGTGCGGAGGCGACGTCACGCGCGCGGCGGAGATGATCGGCGTCAGCCGCACCACCTTCTGGCGGATGCGGCGGCGCGCGGGGGTCTGAGGGGGAGCGCCGAAGCGGCGCGGGCGGCGCTCAGACCTTGAGCGGCGTGAGGAGGTACCGCTTGCCGTTCGCGTGCGGCGCGGGGAGCCGGCCGGCGTCGATGTTGACCTGGACGCTCGGGAAGAGGAGCCGCGGCGCCGCGAGCGTCGCGTCACGCGCGGTGCGGAAGGCGACGAAGTCCGCCTTCGTCGTGGACGCCTTGATGTGGACGTTCCCCTCCATCGATGCGCCGATGGTGGTCTCCCACGCGACGGCGCGGCCCCCGGGCTGGTAGTCGTGGCCGACGAACACGCGGGTGGACGCCGGGAGCGCGTAGAGCTTGCCGTGCACGGAGTCGTAGAGCGCCTCGGCGCTGCCCGCGGGGAAGTCGCAGCGGCCGACGCCGTAGTCGGGCATGAAGAGCGCGTCGCCGGTGAAGACGACGTCGCCGATCTTGAAGCTCATGCACGCCGGGGTGTGGCCGGGCGTGTGGAGGGCCTCGACCGTGAGGGCGCCGGCCTCGTAGCGGTCGCCGTCGTCGAGGAGCGTGTCGAACTGGCTGCCGTCGGTGGGGATCGCGAGGTCGAAGACGGGGGCGAACACCTCCTGTACGGCGGTGATCGCCTTGCCGATCACGACGGGTGCGCCGTACTTCTCCTTGAGGACCTGGGCGCCGGTGAGGTGGTCGGCGTGGGCATGCGTCTCGAAGATGGCCCGGAGGGTGAGCCCCTCCGCCGCGAGGTAGGCCTCGACCCGATCGAGCGACTCGCGCCAGATGCGGCCGTTCGCGGGGTCGAAGTCCAGCACCGGGTCGATGATGACGGCGTCACGGGTGGTGGGGTCCCACACGACGTAGGTGAGCGTCCAGGTGCGGGCGTCGAAGAAGGGGTGGATCAGCATGTTGCCTCCGTGTTTCGGGGGTGGACGTGGGTGGACGGGGAGGGAGCGGCCTACGCGCGGACGACGGGGAGGCCGGCGTCGGTCCAGCCCATCATCCCGCCGGTGAGGTTGTAGACCGTCGTGAAGCCGGCCTGCGCGAGCGCGGCGGCGGCGCGGCCGGAGCGCGCGCCTGAGCGGCACACGATCACGTAGGTGGCGGCTTTGTCCCAGACCCGGGCGGCGTCGGGGATCGTCGTGAGCGGTACGAGCTCAGCGCCCGCAGCGTGCCCGAGCGGGCCGTTCCACTCGTCGAGCTCGCGCACGTCGATGAAGCGCACGGCGGCGAGGTGCGGCCGGGCGTCCGCGAGGGCGATGTCGCGGTAGCCGGCGGGGTTGGGGGTCGAGCGGGCGAAGAGGGGGTCGGTCATCGGGGTGTCCTCGGTGGGAGGGGAGCGTACGCCGGGTACGTCAGCAAGGGGGATACCAGCGAGGAAAGCCGCGTGGACACGGGCGCGTTCCACGGGGAACACGGTGGGCGTGTTTCATCTGCTACGCGGCACGGTTCAACGGTGAAACATCGCCCGGACGTCCCGCCGCCCGCCGCGTGCGTCCGGGTCGGGCCCGACCACGGGAGCCCGCGCCGCCCCCTCACCCCGTGTTCCGCATCCCCGCCGCCACCCCCGTGAGCGTGGTGAGCAGCGCCTCGTCGAGGGTGTGCGCGTCGGGACCGTCAACGTGTTCGCGCGCCCGCTTCAACAGCACCGCCTGGAGCACGTTGAGCGGGTCGACGTAGGGGTTGCGCACCGCGATCGAGCGGCGGAGCACCGGGGCGTCCTCCAGGAGCGCCGTGCGGCCGCGGAGGGCGAGGAGCGTCGTGCGCGTGGCGACGAAGCGGCGGCGGAGGTCGAGGCCGAGCGGGGGGATCGGCGGCGGCACGAGGAGGGCCTCGTAGCGGGCCTGCACGTCGGGGAGGGCCTTGGCGAGCACCATCTCCAACAGATCGAGGGTGGTGGCGAAGAAGGGCCACTCCGCGTCCATGCCGCGGAGCCCGGCGGCGCCCCCGGCGGCGATCTCCGCGTCGAGCGCCTCGACGGTGCCGAGCCACGCGGGGAGCAGGAGGCGCACCTGGGTCCAGGCGAATTGCCAGGGGATGGCGCGGAGCGTCTCCACCCCGCCGGACGGGGAGCCCCGGCGCGCGGGGCGGCTCCCGATGTTCAGCCGCGCGAGCTCGTCGACGGGGGTGGACGCGCGGAAGTAGGGGACGAAGGCCGGATCCTCGTAGACGACGGCGCGGTAGGCGTCACGCGCGGTGGCGGCGAGGCGGTCCATTGTGGCACGCCACTCCGGGCGCGGCGGGGCGGGCGGGAGGAGCGTCGCCTCGAGCACGGCGGTCGTGTAGACCTCGAGCGTGCGCACGGCGATGCCGGGGAGGCCGAAGCGCGCCTGGATCGCCTCTCCCTGCTCGGTCACGCGGAGCGCGCCGTCCACCGAGCCCGGCGGTTGCGCGCGGATCGCCGCGTGGGTGGGCCCGCCGCCGCGCCCCACCGTGCCGCCCCGCCCGTGGAAGAGCGTCACCCGCAACCCCGCCGCCCGGCTCGCCGCCACGACCGCCTCCTGCGCCCGGTAGAGCGCCCAGGTGGCCGCGAGCTGACCGGCGTCCTTCGCGGAGTCGGAGTACCCGATCATCACCTCGTGCCGCCCCCCGGCCGCGGCGACGCGCGCGCGGAACCACGGGATCGCGAGGAGCGCGGCCACGACCTCGCCGGCACGCTCGAGGTCCGCGAGCGTCTCGAAGAGCGGCACCACGCGCATCGGCGGGCCGTCGGGGGCGCCGTGGGGGTGGAAGCGCGCGCGGGCCTCGCGCTGGAGGAGGGCGACGGCGAGCACGTCCGAGGGGGCGTGTGCCATCGAGATCACGTAGGCGCCGAGCGATCCGTCGGGGGTGCGGGCCGCGACGGCGAAGGTGCCGAGCACGTCGCGCACGCGCTCGGGCACGGTGGGGTCGTCCCAGAGGTCGGGCGGGACGAGGGGGCGTGTGCCGTCGAGCTCGCCGGCGAGGAAGGCGACGCGCGCGGGCTCGTCCCACTCCGCGTAGGCGCCCAGGCCCACGGCGCGGGTGACGTGGTCGAGGGCCTCGGTGTGGCGCGACGACTCCTGGCGGAGGTCCAGCCGCACGAGCGTGAGGCCGAAGGCGGCGACGCGCCAGAGCAGGTCGCGCAGGCGGCCGTCGGCGAGGGCGTCGTCACCGGTCGCGTGCAGGGACCGGCGGCAGAGCAGCAGCGGGGCGCGTAGCTCGGCGAGGGAGAGGATCGCGTCGGGCGGCGGCGGGAGCGGCGCGTCGAGGGCGGCGGCGGCCCACGCGCGGGTGGCGGCGAGGCGGTCGCGGAGGGGCTTGAGGAGCGCGCGGTAGGGCTCCCACGCGCATTGGGGGCCGACGGCGGCGCAGAGCTCCTCGCTCGCGCGGCCGATTGAGAGGTCGTCGCGGAGGGCGTCCACCTCGCGGTGGTAGAGCTCCGCCGCCATCCACCGGCCGAGGAGCGTGACGCGGCGCGTCGTCTCCGGGTTGACGTTCGGGTTGCCGTCGCGATCGCCGCCCATCCACGAGCCGAAGCGCACGGGGGCGGCGTCGTCGGGGAGCGCGGGCCCGCCGAGGGCGCGGCGGGCGGCGTCGACGCGGCGGAGCAGCGCGGGCACGGCGTCCCAGAGCACCTGCTCGATGGCGACCAGCCCGGTGCGGGCCTCGTCCTCGGGGGTGGGGCGCGCGCGGCGCACGTCGGGCGTCTCCCACGCGGCGCGGACCAGGCGCGCGAGCGCGGCGTCCCACGCCTCCCGTTCGTGCGTCACCATCGTGACCCGGTCCCGCTCGTCCAAGAGCCGCGCCACCTCCGCGTACTTCTTGCCGAGCGTGCGCCGCTGCGACTGCGTGGGGTGCGCGGTGAGCACCAGCTCGATGGACAGCGCGTCGACCGTGGCCCACAACGTGTCCGGCGCCACCCCGGCGGCGAGCAGGCGCCCGAACGACTCCTCCGGCGAGGCCCGCTGCGGCGCGGCCCCGGCGGCGAGCCACGCGCGGCGGCGTCGGATGCGGTGGTGCTGCTCGGCCACGTTGGCGAGGTCGAGGAAGTGGGCGAAGGCCTTGGCGACCTCGTGGGCGCGCTTCGGGGGCAAGGCCGCCAACCGCGCTTCGAGGGCCAGGCCGGCGGCGGCGTCTCCTCCCCGCGCGGCCTTCGAGCGGGCGCGCACGTCCTCGACGGCCTCGTACAGGCCCGGCTCCCCGCACGCGCGGAGCACGGCGCCGAGCGTCTCCCCGAGCAGGCGGACGTCGGCGCGGAGGGGGGCCTGGGTGTCGTCGTGGGGCACGGGGGGGCTCGGGGAGGTGCTGGGAGATAGGCACCGAATTCGGGCGCGCCGCCCGCGCGGACGCGGGCGTCGGGCTGCTCCGGGCGCGCTTCGCTTGGTTCGGTCCCGGCC
>CAJBVW010000010.1 GCA_903959175.1 uncultured Pseudomonadota bacterium | reverse complement strand
CAGCGGCGTGACGCGCTGTCCGAGCTGATCCGCGCCCCGATGGCGAGAGCCTACGTAGCCTCCCCGCCGCTCCACCTCGGCGGCGGCGTGGACGTGTTGTCGTTCGCTGCGCCCGAGGGTGGCTACACCTACGTGACCTCCGGCCTCTCGCACCCGAGGTTCCCTCAGCGGTTCGGGGCGGCGCGCTTCGAGTTGGCGATCCACGCGCGGGAGCCCAACGAGTGGGCTCCGCGGCTGCTCGCTCGGATCGGCCCCACTTCCGCGGGCCTGCGCTACCACTTCTACGACACCCTGCCCCTCGCGGACGGCTCGTCACGCCTCGGCGGCCTCGTCTTCGCGCCGCACGAGCCCCGCGCGTGGTCGGTCGTCGGAGACCAACGCTACCTACTGATGCGATGCGTCGGCGTCACGCTCGACGAGCTCGCCGCGTGCCGCATCGCCGGGGCGCCCACCGTGCTCTCCGCGATCGAACGCGCGGGGATCTACCCCTTCACCGACCCGAACCGCCCGACCGTCCCCTCCATCGACACGATGCTGCGCTCGCCCCCCGGCTTCGCGCTCCAGGGGCACCTGAGCCCGGCGGGGCGCCGCGGCTTCCAGGCCGTGCTGCACGGCGTCTCCGAGGACGTGGAGGTCGCGCGCGACGGCCTGCTCCCGAGCGACGTGCCGGTGCTGGCCGTGGCCTACCTGCAGCTGCCGAGCTGGCCGCAGCGCTCGCTGCTCCTGCACCTGACGCAGGACCACCACCACCCCTCCCTGCACCATGCGTGGCGCCACGCCCTCGCCATGCCCGAGCCGGAGGACCGCTCCGAGGGCCACTCCGCGCTCGCCATCGCGTTGGCGGGGCTGGACCGCGACATGGACGCCTACAGCCGGTACCTCAACGACCTGCCCCGGACGATCGAGCGCGCGAAGGCGCTCCGGGCCTCGGCCGCGAACTAGGCTTCGGCCTCGCCCGTCGGGAGGGGGAGGAAGTGCTCGAGCCGGTGGAAGTCCGGCTGGGGCCCCGGGACGGGCGCCCACGCGAGGTAGCGCCGCGCCGCCCCGGTGCCGTGGATGGCGTACGCGTTGACGCGCCAGGGGCGGGGTGGGAGGACCCCCGCCGGCAGTACGGCCTCGGCCTGCCAACGCCCGCCTGCCGTGCGCCACGTCGCGTCGACGGGGAGCAGGCGGTCGACGAGGTTTCGGCGCCCGTGCAGCCGGAGGAGCAGGTGGTGGCCGTGCGGGCCGAGCTCGAGCTCGGTGTAGCGGTCGTCCGCGCCGAGCACGAAGAGTTCGACGACTTCGTGGTCCCAGAGCGCCCAGGTGGCGCCGACGGGGGCTGGCCCGCCCTCGGGTGTGCACGGCGGTGGATCGCCGTGCGCGGGGGCGTCGACGGCGACGCGGAGGCCGTCCGGGCTGTCGGTGACCGTGACGGTCACGTGCTCGTCGGCGGGGGCGGCGGCGCCGTCCCAGGTGCGGGTGATGCGGAGCGGGATCGCGGGCATTCGTTCCCCTAGGACGATTCCGTGCCCGAAGCCACCCTACCGGCGCGTGTTCCGGCCCCCGCCGCGGGATATCCGGCTGCTCCCACGGTGGAGATCGGTATGCGCTCTGGCCTCGAGGTCCTCTTCGACGACGTGTCCCGCCTCCGCGGCCTGCGCGTCGGCGTCTGCTGCAACCACACCGCCGTCGACGCGAACCTGGACCACCTCCTCGACCGCCTCGCCGCCGCGGAGATCCCGGTCCGCCGGGTGTTCGCGCCCGAGCACGGCCTCCACGCCACCGCGCAGGACATGATCTCCGTCGGGGACGAGGGGCCCGCCGTCGTCTCCCTCTACGGGGACTCCGCGGCGTCCCTCCGGCCGGATCCCGCGCTCCTGGCGGACCTCGACATCGTCCTGTTCGACATCCAGGACATCGGCAGCCGCTATTACACGTACCAGGCTACGCTCGGGTACCTGATGGAGGTCGCGGCGACCACCGGCACGCGCATCCTCGTGCTCGATCGCCCCAACCCCATCGACGGCGTGACCATCGAGGGCAACCTCGTCCAGCCCGGCTTCGAGAGCTTCGTGAGCGCGTACCCGCTGCCCGTGCGGCACGGCCTAACGATGGGCGAGCTCGCCCTCTACTTCCGCGACGTGCTCGGCATCACCGCGAAGGTGGACGTCGTGAGGTGCGAGGGGTGGGACGCCACCCGCCGCTTCGACGGCACCGGGCTCCCCTGGGTGTTCCCCTCCCCCAACATGCCGACGCTCGACACCGCCGTGCTGTACCCGGGCATGTGCCTCATCGAGGGCACCAACCTCTCCGAGGGCCGCGGGACCACGCGCCCCTTCCACCTCGTCGGCGCCCCCTGGCTGGACGCGGCCGGGTTCACCCGTCTGTGCCGACAGGGTGCCATCGACAACGAGCTGGAGGGCGCCGCCTTCCGCCCGGCCACCTTCGAGCCGCGCTTCCAGAAGTTCGCGGGGCGGGTGTGCCACGGGACCGAGATCACCGTGACCGACGCGGACCGCCTCGAGAGCTTCCTGCTCGGCCTCGTCGTGCTCGAGGCCGCGCTGCGCGCCTCCCCCGCCCACTTCCAGTGGCGCACCGAGACCTACGAGTTCGTGGACAACCCGATCGCCATCGACTTGCTGTGCGGCTCCGCCGAGGCCCGCGTGGGGCTCCACAGCCGCGTGCGCCCGCGGGACCTCGTCACCGGGTGGAAGCCGGAGCTCGCCCAGTGGGAGGAGCTTCGGGCGGAGATCCTGCTGTACGCGCGGGACGGGGTGTCGTTGTAGGTCGGGTCGGCCCGCCCCTCGGGGGCCGACGATGCGCGGCTCCGGCGCTCACACGGTCAGCGCGGACACGGTCGGCGCGGGGCGCTTGGGGCGCGGTCGGCGCGACCGTCACCGCCCCTTGGCCTTGGCCTCCGCGTCCTTCAGAAGCTTGGTCCGCTCGCGCTTCGCGGCGTCGACCGCGGCGTCGGCCTTCTTGTCGGCCTCGGCGTTCAACCGGTCGATCTGCTTGTCCGCCTCGGCGAGGAGCCGCTTCCTGGCCTCCTTCGCGGCGACCTCGGCGAGCGGGTTTCCCTTCGCCTCGGAAGCGAGCTTGTCCGCCTGCTTCTTCGCCTGGGCCTTGAGCCCGTCGGCCTGGCGCTTCACCTCGGCCTTCAGCTTCGTGGCCTGACGTTCGGCCTCGGCGACGAGCGCGTCTCCCTGGGCCGTGGCCTCGGCGAGGAGGCGGTCGGTCACGGTGTCGACGACAGCGGCGATCTGGTCCTCGAGCGCGCCGACCACGTCTCCGAGGTCGAGCTTGAAGGTGGGCTTGTCGTAGGTGCCGCCGATATCGACCTTCACGTTCGCCGTGCCCCCCTTCACGACGCCGAGCTTGCCGAGGAGCTCGGTCGCCTTCACCTCGCCGACGGGGAGCGCGAGGTCGAGATCGAGGTCCAACGTGCGGTCGACCGCGCCCGCCGAGCCGCCGAGCCGCGCCGAGGCGCCGCCCAGCTTGACCGAGGTGGGGGTCAGGGCGATCCGCCCCTGCTTCATGTCGAAGGCGAGCGTGGTGTCGTTCAGGTCGAGCGTGCGGAGCGTGCGGTTGCCGAGGCGCTCCGCCACCTCCGAGAGCAGCGCGGGCTCGAGCGTGAGCTTCTGCGTGCGGAGCGTGCCGTTCGAGAGGAAGGTCTGCAGGTCGGGGGCGAGATCGCGGCCCAGGCGGGCCTGCATCCGGAACCCGGAGCGGAACCGGCCGCGGGCGCCACGCGCGACGGGCACGATCTCCTCGAGGATGCGGAAGGCGGCGACGGTCTCGCCCACGTCGAAGTCGACGACGTCGATGCGGAGGTCGACGTCGGCTTGCGTGTCCGTCGGGGCTGCGTACCGGCCGGACACGGCGACGGTGCCGCCGAGGAGGCCCATACGGAGCGAGTCGATGCGGACGGCGCCGTCCTTCACGGTGAAGGTGCCGACGGCGTCGGTGCCGTCGTGGCCACCGTAGCGGACCCGGGCCGCGCGTGCGGTGAGCGTGAAGTCGAGGTCCGTGGGGACGACGACGACGCTCGAAGCGTCGGTGCCCGACGGGGAGGCGCCGGGGGCGGTCGGGGGCGTGGCGGGGGCCGGCGGGGCGGTCGACCGGGGCACGGCGGCGTCTCCGGCGAGCGCGTCGAGGTCGAGGAAGGTGGAGACCACGTCCATCCGCCCCACGAGCGTGGCGTCCGTGAGGGCCCAGGCGATGGCGTTGTCGACGGTGCCGGTCGCGCGGAGGTCGGACGCGCCGAGGCGCATGGAGAGCTCGGCGAGGTCGGCGCGGCGCGGGTCGAGCGTGAGGAGCAGGCGATCGACCACCACGGGCGCGGGCTGGGCGGGGTCGGTGTAGCGGAAGCCGTCGAGGCGGAGCGTACCGCTCGCCTTCACGTCCTCAGCGGCCTCGGCGGTGAACTGGGAGACGCGGCCGGCCACGTCGAGGTCGATGTCCGCGCGGCCCTCGTAGGTGACGGCCGAGGGGGGAAGCGCCTTCTGGAGCAACCCGAGGTCGACCTGGCCGACGAGCTTCGCCGCCACGTCGGGGTCGGAGATCGGGGTGCGCAGGCGCAGGCTCCCGGTGAGCGGGCTGCCGCCGACGGCCATCGCGAAGCGCGGCACGTCGATCTCGGCGAGGTCGAGGCTGCCCTGGGGGTGACGCACGCCGATGTCGAGCTGGATGCCGTCGACCGACGTGGGGAGCGAGGGGTAGCGGAAGGCCCCGTCTGCCACCTGGAGCGTGAGGTCGAACCCCGGGAGATCGTCGGCGGCGTCGGCGCGGTAGACGCCCTTGACCGAGCCCTGGAGCGCCAAGGTGCCGCTCGTGACGAGCCCGGCGACATCCCTGGTCGCAGCCGCCGGGAGGAGCGAGAAGATCGCGCCGAAGCTGGTCTCCGTAGCGGAGAAGGACAGGTCGAGCTGGAGGTTGTCTCCCTGCGGGACGACGGTGCCGCGGAAGGCGAGCGGGAGCGCGTTGAGGGCGAGGGTGTTCTCGCCGAGGGTGACGGCGCCGGTCGCGGTGTCAACCGTGAGCGCGAGGTCAGCCGCGACGGCCACGCCCTGGAGGAGGTCGTTGACCGTGAGGGCGGCGATGGTGGTCTTCGTAGCGAAGGTGGTCGTGGGCCCGGAGAGGCCGATGCGACCGGAGGCGTCGAGGTCATCGACCGTTACGCGGGTGCCGCCCTGGCGGTCCTCGTAGGTGAGACCGAGGTTGGTCACCGTGTAGTCCTCGAGGTCCAGCGCGAAGGTCGAGGTGGAGGTGTCGGGGGATGTCGCGGACGCCGTCGCGAGGTCCGTGTTGGCGCGGCCCTGATCGTCGACGAGGACGTGGATGTCGACGTCATCGAGCCGAAGCGACCGAACGCGCACCGTGCCCCCGCCGACCACGCTCGCGAGGTCGAGGGCCGCCCGGGCCTCACCCACCCGGGCCAGGCGCACGCCGTCGAACGCGCCACGGCCGGTGACCGTGAGGCCGTCGATCGTGAGCTCGAGGTCGGGGAAGCGCGCGAGGAGCGTCACGTCCGCGGCGTCGATCGTGACGGTGGCGTCGACATGGCGCTCGAGCTCGGCCAGCACGGCGGCGAGGATGCGGTCCTTGAAGAGGACGGGCACCAGGACGACCGTGGCGATCAGGAGCACGACCAGCGTGCCGACGAGGAGGAGGGCCTTGCGCATCATGTACGGGCTCGGGATCCGGGCGGGGATACTATCCGGGCGAGGGCGCCGGGTGCGGCGGTGCGAGGGGAGGATGTGCGCGAACGCGCGGGCATCGCGCGCCGCCCGATCACAACGATGGGCGAACGGATAGGCTCGCGCCCCCCCATGAGCTGCCCCTGGGATGCGCTCGAACCGGGTACCGTCGCCTTCTGCGAGGCGCGGGTGTGCGCGTGGGTGGCCGAGCCCTCGAACGCGTGGTCCTCCGCTGCGTACGTGCTGGCAGCCGCGTGGCTCGCCGGGACGCACGCCGCGCGGGCCGGACGGCCGCCCTCTAGGGCGGAGCCACCGTCGTGAGCACGCTCTCGCTCCTCCTGGTGCCGCCGGCGGGGATCCCGCTCTTCGCCGTCCAGCTGGCGGCCGGCATCGCGTGGGAGGGCCGGATGTGGCGCCGCGCGCCCACACCCGCCCATCGCCATCTGTTCGCGGGCGTCGGCATCTTCCTGGTTTCCTTCACGATCTGGCTGTTGGACATCACGCGCGTCGCGTGTCGTCCGGACAACCACCTCGTGACCGGCCACGCGGTGTGGCACGTGCTCAACGCGATCTCGATCACGCAGCTGTACTGGTTCTACGCGGCGTCCGCCGACACCGCGCAGGACACGGGCTCGGCCGCGCCGGCGTAGCGTCGGACGGGGAGGACCGATAGGATCCTGTGGCGCGAGAGGATCCCGAGCCACGGGACCGGCGCTGGAGGGCGACATGGCGAAGCAGACAGTCGGCGTGCTGGGTTCCGGGGCGGTCGGGCAGGTGCTCGCGGCGGGCTTCCGAAAGCACGGGTACGCGGTCACGATCGGCAGCCGCACCCCGGGGAAGCTCGGGCAGTGGCTCGAGGGCGCGGGCGCGGGCGTCGACAGCGGCAGCTTCGCGGACGCGGCCGCCGCGGACATCCTGGTCCTGGCGGTCGGCGGCGCCGTCGCCACCGAGGCGCTCGACCTGGCAGGGCACGACCGGCTGGCCGGCAAGGTCATCCTCGACGCCACGAACCCCATCGCGCCGGGCCCCCCGGTGAACGGGATCCTCGAGTATTTCACCGGGCCGAACGAGTCCCTCATGGAGCGGCTGCAGGCGCACGTGCCCGCGGCGCGCTTCGTGAAGGCCTTCAGTTGTGTCGGCAGCGCGTTCATGGTCAACCCTGCCTTCCAGGGCGGGCGCGCGACCATGTTCATCTGCGGGAACGACGCCGACGCCAAGGCCCAGGCGGTCACCATCCTCGACCAGTTCGGATGGGACGCCGAGGATGTCGGGGTGGTGACCGGAGCGCGCGCGATCGAGCCGCTGTGCCGGCTCTGGTGCGCGCCCGGCTTCCTGCGCAACGACTGGTCCCACGCGTACCGGGTGGTGCGGCCGTAACCGTGACACCCGAGCGAACCGACGGGACGCCGGTGCCGCTCCTCGTGACGCGGCCGCTCGAAGAGGCCCGCGCGCTCGTGGGGAGGCTCGGTGCACACGCGCTGGTCGCGCCGTGCCTCGCCTTCGAGGCGGTGCGGTCTCAACGCCCCGATCTGCCCGGCGCCGACCTGCTCGTCGCGAGCCCGCGGGCCGTGGCTCCCCTCCTCGCGATCGGCCTGGATCCTACCTGGCGGGTCGTCGCGCTTGCTCCGGCCACGGTCCAGGCCCTCCACGCGGTGGGGCTGCCGGTTCACCGCGCGGTCGAGGGCGGCGGAGCTGCGCTTGCCGAGGCGGCACGTCCAGGGCCTGTCATTTGCGCCACCTCCGACCTGGGCGGCGACGAGGTGCTCCGTGTGCGCGGGGACGCGGTGGTGTGGGTCCTGTACAGGACCGTGTGCCCGCCCGCGCTTCCCGCCGAGGCCCAAGACGTGCTCGCCGGCGTGTTCGACGTGTTGTTCACCAGCCCGTCCGCCGCGCGAAATTTCGAGGTGCTGGCTCCTGGCGCGCTTCTCCGTGCGCGACGGGTGCTGTGCAACGGGGCCACGACGCTGGCCGAGGTGCGGGCGATGGGCAGAGAGGGAGAGAGCACGACGGTGCGGTGATCGCTGCAGCCACGGGAGCGCGGCTGGCGCACCAGGCGGTGCGCGGAGAAGGGTGCGGCCGGGGGTCACAGCGGGCTCCGAATCCGCATGACCGCGGCGTTCCGGACGTGGGTGTAGCGCGTGGTGGTCTCCAGCCGGGCGTGGCCGAGCAGCGTCTGGATGAAGCGGATGTCGGTCCCGTCCTCGAGGAGGTGCGTGGCGAACGAGTGACGCAGGGTGTGACAGCTCGCGCGAACGCCTGTCTGCGCGGCCGCACGCTCGACCACGTGCTGAACGCTGCGCGCGGACCATCGCTCCCCTTCCCGATTGGGGATGAGCGGCGCGCCTACGGGGCGATCCGAGGAGATCCACCGCAGATCCTCCTCCAGGCGGGCGCTGAGCACGGTGATCCGGTCCTGGGCGCCCTTTCCGCAGCGGATGTGCAGCGCCAACGCCCCCAGATCGACATCGCCCACGTTTGCCGACACGAGCTCGGAGACGCGCAGGCCTGCGGCATACAACAACAGGACCGCGAGGCGGTGCCGGCGGTTCGGCACGGCGTCCGCGAGGGCGAGCACCTGCTCCCGCGTGAGCACGTTCGGTAGCGTGAACTCCCGCCGCGGCCGCGGGATGTCGAAGTCCGCCTCGGTATGCCGTTTGTACAGGGAGATGTACAGGAACTTCAACGACGACAGCACCTGATCGACCATGGATCGGGACCGGCCGCCATCGAGCAGGAACAACAGGTAGCCCTGGAGGTGCTCCAGCGACGCGTCGCGCGGATGCACGGGCCCCAGCCACCGCACGTAGCCGAGGAGCGCGGAGCGGTAGGTACGGATGGTGTTCGGCCGATAGTTCCGCAGGCGGAGCTCCTGCACGAACCGATCGAACAATCCCGACGAGAGCGACATGCAGACCGGTTAGCCGGCGCCGTCGCGGTGGGTCGGACAGATTTTGACCGGGCCTTGATTTTTATTTTCAGGTGGACGGATGGCCTGCTGGCTAGCCGCAAGTGGGGCGCGAGGGAGGCTGGGGCGGGGTTCGCTGCCTAGCCGACGCAGGGCGAGGTTGAGAGGCCGGGAGCCGTCGCCGCATAGCCGCCATGGCGAGACGGGTAATGGGGCTAGAAGAGTGTTTTAGGGGGATATTGAGGCGTTCTCCGCCAGTACGCCACCTCGTTCGCCACTTTTCGTGAAGCGAGCACAGAAGAGTGCGGGCCGCGAAGGGTGCGCTCACCTACCTCGACCCCGGGCAAGCGTACCGGCGTAGAACGCGTGCGCCTCGCCGCCATCCGCGCGCGTTGCGGTGCTCCCTCCGTCGCCCTCCCCCGCGCGCGGACAGCGGCGGGCGATGGGGCACCCCCTTCGTCGTGGGCTTCGGGAGCCGCGAGCTCGTG
>CAJBVW010000009.1 GCA_903959175.1 uncultured Pseudomonadota bacterium | reverse complement strand
GCGGCGGACGCCGACACCGATTCGGACACCGACACCGACACCGACACCGATTCGGACACCGACACCGACACGGATGCCGACACCGTCCCCGTCGTGAGCGCCGATGCGCTCACCCTCGCGGTCCACCCCGAGGTCGCCACGATCCTCGTCGCGACGTGGGACCAGCTCGTCGCCGGCGAGACCTCGCTCTCCTGGGACGTCGACGGCGAGACCTTCGCCTCGCCCGTACGCGCCCGCGAGGCCGGGGTCGCCAGCGAGGTCGTGCTCGGACTCCCCGCCTCGACCGCCGTGACCGTCACCCTCCACGCCGGCGGCACCGAGCTCACCGCGACCGACGCCACGGACGCCCTCCCCCGCGGCCTCGTCACCCCCTCGCTCACCCTCGCCGACCCCCTCGCGGCCGACCCCTCGCCCTACCTCCTCACCAGCGTAGACAGCGGCGAAAACGCCTTCTTCGGCCCCTGCTACGTGGTCATCCTGGACCGTTCGGGCCGCGTCGTGTGGTACCGCGCCGTCTCCGACCGTCGCCTGACGCTCTTCCCGCGCGTCTCCCGCTCGGGCGCCCATCTGCTCTGGGACGCGACGACCTACTACGTCTCCGATTCGATCCCCGGGGGCGTCGTCCGCGCGACCCTCTCGCTCGGCCAGGAGGAGGAGACCGAGATCGACGGCATCGGCTTCACCTACGACGAGCTGCCCGACGGGAGCCTGATCTTCGACAACGCGGAGACCGCCTACGACTACCACCTCGAGCGCCTCTACCCGGACGGCACGCGCACCCGCATCTGGAGCTGCGCGCCCTGGATGAACCTGTGGCGCGGCGAGTACTGGGACTGCGCGCCCAACACCGTCAAGTGGGACGAGGCGACAAACCTCGTGACCTGGTCGATGTTCCAGACCTCGACCGTGGTCGGCCTCGACCTCGACTCCGGCGCGATGGCGTGGGAGCTCGGCGAGTACCCGGGCGGCTACGCGTTCAGCCCCGCGGACATCCGGTTGGAGCTGCAACACTACGCCACGTTCACCGACGCGGGCACTCTGCTCCTCACGACGCACGTGCCCGGCGAGCCCGACGTCCAGCGGATCCGGGAGCTCGCGCTCGACGCGGACACCGCCACCGCCACGCAGGTCTGGACGTACGAAGCCCCCGGCTACTACGGCCGCTACGCGGGCGAGGCGACGCGCCTGCCCAACGGGAACACCCTGATCGACTTCGGCACCGACGGCGTCGTGCAGGAGGTCACTCCCGACGGCGTCGTGGCCTGGGAGCTCGACTGGAGCAACCACCTCGTCGGGCACCTCACGCCGCTGACCGACCTCTACGCGCTGGACGCGGGCTGGTGATCGGCGGCCCGCGGGGCGCGGGCGTAGCGGAGAACGGTCGCGACGAGGGCGTCGAGATCGATGGGCTTGGAGACGTGGGAGAGCATGCCGGCGGCGAGGCAGCGCTGGCGTTCCTCCTCCATGGCGTGCGCGGTCAGGCCGATGACCGGTAGGGTCGGGGCCGTGGTGCGCAGGGAGCGGGCGAGGCCGTAGCCGTCCATCACGGGCATCTGGATGTCGGTCAGGACCACGTCGAACGTGGCCTCTCCATGCCGCGCCACGAGCTCGCAGGCGGCGGCGCCGTCGTTCGCGAGGGTGAGCTGCGCGCCTTCGAGGCGGAGGATCTCGCCGAGGAGGATGCGGTTGGTCTCGTTGTCCTCCGCGGCGAGGATGTGCACGCCCTTCAGGCGACCGCCGCGTTGGGGGCGCGCCGCGCGGCCACGCGGGACGGCCGCGTCCTCGGCGGCCTCGACGGGCACCGGGGCGGCGGTGAGCGGGACGGTGATGGAGAAGGTGCTGCCGGCGCCCGGCGCGCTGATCACCGCGATGCTGCCGCCCATGAGCTCGACGAGGCGCGCGGTGATGGCGAGGCCGAGGCCGCTGCCGCCGAAGCGCCGGGTGGTGGAGGTGTCCGCCTGTTCGAAGGGCTGGAAGATCCGCTGGACCTGGGCGTCCGTCATGCCGACGCCGGTGTCGACGACGCGGAGCTCGAGGTTGCCGGAGGCGCCGTCCGCGCTGAGGGTGACACCGCCGCGCTCGGTGAACTTGACGGCGTTGGAGAGGATGTTCACCACCACCTGGGAGAGGCGGAGGCCGTCTCCGAGGATCCAGCGGGGGAGCGCGGGGTCGACGTCGACCTCGAGCGCGAGGCCGCGCGCGCGCGCGCTCTCGCTGAACATGTCCGCGGCGGCGCCGAGGAGGGCGGGGAGGTCGACCGGGGCGCTGTCGAGGTGCAGCTTCCCCATGTCGATCTTGGAGAAGTCGAGGATGTCGTCCAGCACGCGCACGAGGTGTTGCCCCGAGTCGAGGATGCGGGTGAAGGTGCGGCGGTCGCCGGTGTCCTTGCATTGGCGCCAACCCACCTGGGCCATGCCGAGCATCGCGTTGAGCGGCGTGCGGATCTCGTGGCTCATGTTGGCGAGGAACTCGCTCTTGACCCGCGAGAGGCGCTCGGCCTCGGCGGTGCGGGAGGCGACGACCTCCTCGAGGTGGTCCTTGTGGGCCTGGAGGGCCTGCTGGCTCTGGAGGAGCGCGGCCTCCATCGCCTTGCGCTCCGTGACGTCCTGATGCACCGACACGATGTTCTTGAGGATGCCCGACGGATCTCGGACGGGCGTGATCGTCATCTCGTCGTGGTAGAGCGAGCCGTCCTTGCGACGGTTGATCAGCTCGCCGTGCCAGGGGCGGCCCTCCTCGAGGGTGGTCCACCGCAGGGTGTCGACGGCGTTCGGCTCGAGGCCCGAGCGGAGGAGGCGCGCGTTCCGGGCGTGGAGGTCGTCCAGCGCGTAGCCGGTCAGGCGGGTGAAGGCGCCGTTGACCCACTCGACGTAGCCCTGCACGTCCGTGATCATCACCGCGCGATCCGAGGCGTTCATCGCGGCGTCCACGAGGCGGAGCGAGGCCTCGGCGCGGCGGCGGGCCACGCGCTCGCTCGCCTCGCGCAGGCTGCGGTCCATGATCGTCTGGAGCCGGCCGAGGTTGTCCTTGAGCGCGAAGTCCCAGACGCCCTGGCGGTAGAGGTCGACCGCGGTCTCCTCGCCCAGGCTGCCCGAGACGAGGATGATCGGCACGTCCGGCTGGCGGGCCTGGACGAGCAGGAGGAGGTCGAGGAAGCGGATCCCCGGGAACGTGTAGTCCGTGAGGATCACCGCCCACCGTTGGGCCGCGAGCGCGGCCTCGATGCTGGCCCAGTCGGAGGCCCAGTGGCAGTTTATCGCCGCGTCACGACGGGCGAGGTGGCGTTCAACCGCCAGGTAATCTGCGCGCGTCTCGTCGAGGATGAGGATGTCCATCGCTCTGCCCTCCGCGCGGGCGCGCGGTCACGAAAAGTCACCGGCCGCACGTCGGGTGAGCGTTCGGAGTCAGCCGAACCTACCGACCTATTCCCGCTTGGGCAAGCGGATCCGGCACGCGGAATCGCGGAGCGTCGATCGGGTGCCCCCCCCTGACGGCCCCCATCGAGGCCGATGTCACCTCTGCGCGGCCTTCGCGCTGTCCAGGGCGCGGCTGTCGAACCACCCGGCGCCCGTCGTGAGGCGGAGGACGCGCGTGTGGACCTTCCCCATGAGCACCTGCCCGTCGGCCAGGGTGGCGCGCACGGGGGGCTCGTCGGCGGGGGCGGAGAAGAAGCTGAAGAGGTGGATGAACGCGAGTAAGGTGGCCTCGGGATGTGCTCCCGGAACGCCGGTCCGCGGGCGTGTTTACAGGCCCCCGTGCGCGCCGGGGAGGATCGTCGGCGAGGCCGCGAGGACGAGGAGCGGGCGCACGCCGAGGGCGTGGAGCGTGCCCCGCCAGTAGTAGTGGGCCACCGCCGGGAACAGCGGTCGGTCGGCCAGCGCGTCGAGCAGGGCGCCCCCCGACACGCAGGCGGCGAGGGCGGCGGCGACGGCGATATCGGCGAAGGGTCCGTCGAGGGCGATACGCGGGGCGGGGGCGCCGGTGCGGGGCCACACGTCGGGCGCGCGCCCCTCCGCGACGTAGGCAGCGGCGAGCTCGTCGAGGGTGTGGTCCGCGCCGGGCTCGGCGAGGAGGCGGCATACCGGCCACCAGCGGGCCAGCGCCGCGCCGTAGGCGTCCGCCGCGAGGAACAGCCGTGCGGCGGCCCAGCCCCCGCGCGCGTCCCGCAGGGCGGCGCCGAGGAGGAGCTCGATGCGGTGGGGCTCGTCCAGCGTGTGCGCGAGCGAGGCCGCCGTGCGGGCGTCCCCCGCGAGCAGCGCCTCGCGCATGCGGATGCCCGTCTGGCCGGAGAGGCCGGTGGGCGGCGAAAAGATCTCTACGGACGGTGACGGCCCCGCGCTCACGGCGCCGCCGTACGCGGCGAGCAGCGCGTCGACATCGGCCCAGCCGCCGAAGGTGCGCACGCGCAGGTCGGACATCCCCGACCCCTATCCGCGACGCGCGGCGCACGCGGCGATCCTTCCGCCGCCATCCGTGGCATCATCCGCCGTCGGAGGGCACCCGCCCCTTGAGCACGCCCAGCTTCGCCGTCGAGTTCACCCGCGTCCGCAAGACCTACGGGTCGCGCGCAGCGGTCAAGGACATCTCGTTCTCCATCCGCCCGGGCGAGTTCTTCTCGCTCCTCGGCCCCTCGGGCTGCGGAAAGAGCACCACGCTCCGCATGATCGCGGGCTTCGAGCAGCCGGACGAGGGCGGCGGTGAGGTGCGCCTCAACGGCAAGCTGGTCAACCACCTGCGCCCCTACGAGCGCGACCTCGGCATGGTGTTCCAGAGCTACGCGCTCTTCCCGCACCTCACCGTGGCCCGCAACATCGCGTTCGGCCTCGAGCAGCGCGGCGTCCCGCGCGCCCAGATCGGCGACCGCGTCAAGAAGGCGATGGACCTCGTCCAGCTCGACGGCACGACCTTCGGCGACCGCCTCCCCCCCGCGCTCTCGGGTGGCCAACGCCAGCGCGTCGCGTTGGCGCGCGCCCTCGTCGTCGAGCCCCCGATCCTCCTGCTCGACGAGCCCCTCGGCGCCCTCGACCTGAAGCTCCGCAAGCAGATGCAGCAGGAGCTCAAGGAGCTCAACAAGCGCCTCGGCATCACGTTCGTTTACGTGACGCACGACCAGGAGGAGGCGCTCACGATGTCGGACCGCATCGCCGTCATGGCGGACGCCCGCATCGCCCAGGTCGGCTCCCCCGCCGAGATCTACGAGCGCCCGCGCACCCCCTTCGTCGCGCGCTTCATCGGCGAGTCCAACTTCCTCGAGGGGGACATCGTCGCGGACGCCGGCGGCCGCCTCACCGTGCGCCACCCCGCGGGCACCTTCACCGTGCCGACGCCGCCGGGCGGTGTCGTCGGGACGCGCATCCACGTAGCGCTCCGGCCCGAGCGCCTCCTTCTGCCCGATGGCGACGCCGCCGTAGAGGGGGACAACTCCCTCCCCGCGACCATCTCCCACGTCATCTACCGCGGCGAGATGCTCCACGTCCGCGTGGCCGTGGCCGGCGGCGGCGAGCTCGTGGTCGCCACGCGCAACGAGGGCCAATTGCGACGGCCGATGGCCTACAAGCCGGGTGACGCCGTGCGTGTGTGGTGGCACGCGGAGGACGTGCAGGTCCTCGAGGCGGACCCCACATGAGCGGCGGCGATCCCGCAGCTTCGGGCTCCTCTTCTTCTTGGGACGGGGGCTCAGCCCGCGGTTGCCCTAAACCCGTAACGCCCCGGATCCAGCGCGATCCGCGCCCTCCCCCCTCCGCCTTCATGCGCGTGCGGCGCTCGATCTTCCGGGTGATCAACCGGCGGGAGTCCTGGGCGGGGTGGTCGCAGGTGGCGCCGACGCTCCTGTTCCTCGTGGTGTTCTTCATCGTCCCGCTCGCGATGATGTTCGGCTCCTCGTGGATGGCGCGCGGCACGTACGGCGGCATCGAGTGGCGCTTCACGGCGGAGCACTACGTCCGCTTCGCGGACCCGCTCTACCTCAGCATCCTCGCGCGTACGCTCGCGTGGTCGCTCGGCGCGACGCTGTTCTGCTTGCTCGTCGGCTACCCGGTGGCGTGGACCCTCGCGAACGCGGGGCGCTGGAAGAACGTGCTGGTCTTCCTCGTGATCGTGCCGCTGTGGACCAGCTACCTCGTCCGCACCTTCGCGATGATCTTCCTCATGCGCGACAGCGGCCTCATCAACACGCTGCTGCTCAAGACGGGCCTCATCCAGGAGCCGCTCGAGCTGCTCTACACCCCGGGTGCGGTCATGGCGGGGCTCGTCTACGGCTTCCTGCCGTTCATGGTGCTCCCCATCTACACCTCCCTCGAGAAGCTCGATCCCACCTTGCTCGAAGCGGCGGAGGTCCTCGGCGCCCGCCCCGCGGCGCGCTTCTGGAAGGTCATCTGGCCGCTCTCGCTCCCGGGCGTGGCGGCGGGCTCGCTGCTCACCTTCATCCCGGCGCTCGGCTCCTACCTGACCTCCGATCTGCTCGGCGGCGCCAAGCAGATGATGATCGGGAACCTCGTCCAGAACCAGTTCACCACCGCGCGCAACTGGCCCTTCGGGGCGGCCGCGAGCTTTGTCGTGATGTCGGGGGTGCTCGTGGCGGTGACGCTCTACCTGCGGATGCGCGACAAGGCGCCGGGAGGTGGCCTGTGACCACCACGCGTCGCCTGCCCGCGTGGATCATCGCCGTCACCGGCATGGTCTACTTCTTCCTGCACGCGCCGATGCTCGTGCTGGTGATCTTCTCCTTCAACGACTCGAAGTTCTCGACCGAGTGGTCGGGCTTCACGTTGCACTGGTACACGCGCCTGCTCGAGCGCGACGACATCCTCGTGGCGCTCCAGCGCAGCCTGCTCGTCGGCGGCGCCTCGACCGTGATCTCGACCGTGCTCGGCACACTCCTCGCGATGGGCCTCGCGCGGCACCGGCTCACGGCGCGCACGGTGCTCGAGGGCCTCGTGTACGTGCCGGTCGTGACGCCGGAGATCGTGTGCGGCATCTCGCTGCTGCTGCTGTTCGTCGCGATGGGCATCCCGCTCGGTACGGGGACGATCATCCTGGCGCATGTGGCGTTCAACATCTCGTACGTGACGGTGGTGGTGCGCGCGCGCCTCGAGGGCATGGACCAATCCCTCGAGGAAGCGGCGATGATCCTCGGCGCCGACGAGTGGACCACCTTCTGGCGCGTGACCGTCCCGCAGCTCTGGCCCGGGATCCTCTCGGGCGCGCTCCTCGCGTTCACGATGTCCTTCGACGACTTCGTCATCACCTCGCTCGTGTCGGGTCCCGGCACGGCGACGCTCCCGATCGTCGTCTACGGCATGGTGCGGAAGAACATCGAGCCGAGCATCAACGCGATCAGCACGATCGTGCTCGTCGTGACCACCACGCTCATCTACGTCTCCGACCGCCTCACGCGGTCGCCCAAGCCCTCCTGACTTTCGCCCTCCTGATCCCGGAGCTCCCCGTGTCCGATTCCAAGAAGATCGTCGCCCTCGCCCAGCTCGACCTCGCTGAGGGGCTCGCCGACGGCCGCATCGACCGCCGCAGCTTCGTCCGCAACGCGCTGGCGCTCGGCCTGGCGCTCCCGAGCATCGCGGCGGTGCTCCAGGCGTGCGGGGGCTCCGAGCCCGAGGCGCCCGCCAAGCCCCCCGAGGGTGCGGCCGCGGTGGACGCGCAGCCCGCGGGCCCGCCGGACCTCGGCGAGATGGAGAAGGAGCTCAAGATCTGCAACTGGTCGGACTACATCGCCGAGGACACGATCGCGAACTTCGAGAAGGAGACCGGGATCAAGGTCACCTACGACACGTTCGAGTCGAACGAGGAGCTCATCGGGAAGCTCCAGGCGGGCGCCACCGGCTACGACCTCGTGTGCCCCTCCGGCTACGCGGTCCAGGTGCTGCTCGCGATCGGCCTGCTCGAGCCGCTCCGCCCGAAGTACCTGACGAACCTCGGCAACGTCGCGCCGCAGTTCCGCAAGACCGCCTTCGACCCGACGGACGCCCACTCCGTGCCGTGGCAGTGGGGCATGACCGGCATCGCCTTCCGCAAGGACAAGGTCAAGGCCGTGCCGGACTCGTGGGCCGTGTTCCACGACCCCCAGTACAAGGGCAAGCTCACGATGATGGACGACATGCGCGACGTGATCGGCGCATGGCTGAAGTTCCGGGGCAAGTCGGTGAACTCGGTGGTGCCCGAGGAGCTCGCCGCCGCCAAGGCGGACGCCCTCGTCGCCAAGGCCCTCCTCCAGTCCTACGTGAGCGCGCCGGTCAAGGGCCAGCTCGTCGCGGGGGACGTGTGGATCGCCCAGCTCTGGAACGGCGACACCCTCCAGGCCAAGGTCGAGAACGACCAGATCGACTGGATCCTCCCGAAGGAGGGCGGCGTGATCTGGTGCGACTCGATGGTGATGCCGAAGGGCGCCCCCAACAAGCGCGCGGCGCACGCCTTCCTCGACTACATCCTGCGCCCCGAGGTCGGCGCCGCCATCTCCGACTTCACCGGCTACGGCTCGCCGAACGCGGCCGCCACCGCCAAGATGAAGGTCCCCGTGGCCTACCCCAGCGACGAGCAGATGAAGCTCCTCGAGTTCCAGTCGGACCTCGCGGGCGCCTCCGCCGCGTGGGACCAGATCTGGACCGAGATCAAGGCGGGGTAGGAGGCGGCGAACCCCGCGGGGCCGCGTGAGGGGCCTGTAGGGCGGCCGCGGGCTTTGGCGCGGCCGGTCCGTCCGGGCGCCCTGGCCCGGACGACCAAGCGAAGCGCGCCCGGAAGGGCCCGACCCCGGCGGCCGCCGCCGGGGGCACGCCCCTCCGATGCCGACCTACTCGAGGGAGCAGCCCCCGGCGACCACGAGCGCGGTGGCCTCAGCGTCGGTGAGGAACACGAAGTCCTCCTTCGGGTCGGTCTTGATGGGGCTCCAGCCCGCGTTCAGGCCGCCCGCCGCGAGGGAGAGCGCGCCTTGCACGGTCGTGGGCTGGGCGATCCAGAAGAGCGCCGCGACCTCGCCGGCCGCGCACACGGGGCCGACGTACTCGGCATCGGTGGGGGTGAGGTCCCCGTCGGCGTCGACGTAGGCGACCGGCACCTCGATGGCGCCGTCGAGGCCGGTGCCGTCGATGGGGTTGACGTGGTCGTCGGGGGGCGCGCCGCTGACGGCGAGGGTGAAGCCGCTCGGATCGAAGGCCTCGTCGTAGATGCGCGTGCCGACGTCGCCGCCGTCGATGGCGAGGGAGGACACGAGGGTGAGGCGCAGGTTGCCGGCGTCGATTGCGGACGTTCCGGAGAGGCTCGCGTCGAGGACGGGGTGGAGGTTGGTGGGGACGGGCACGGCGGTGATGTCGAAGCTGGAGGGGATCTCGCCCTCGCCGAGCTCGATGGCGTTCCACCCGGAGTGGAAGCCGAGCGCGGCGTACGCGAGGGGGATGTCGCCGGTGAGGAAGAGCGGCCACACGCGGCCGGCGCCCTCGATGAGCTCGTCGGCGTGGGTGGCGTCGCCGCCGGCGTCGGTGAAGAGGTAGGGCAGGGCGAAGCCGTAGTAGAGGCCGGGATCGTCGGGAGACTCGACGAGCTCGGCCATGGTCGGGACGGCGAGCGTGAGCGTGGCGGTGGTGCCGACGATCGGGGCGCTGGCGAGCGCGGCGCCGGCGGTGAAGTCGCCGGTGAGCCAGTCGAGCTGGAGGGTGTCGGCCGCGGCGGCGCCGTCGAGCACGAAGGTGAAGGTGGCGGGGTCGCCGTCGACGCCGGTGTCCGTGTCGGTGTCCGAATCGGTGTCGGTGTCGGTGTCGGTGTCGGTGTCGGTGTCGGTGTCGGTGTCGGTGTCGGTGTCGGTGTCGGTGTCGGCGGGCGCGGTGTCGCCGGCGGTGTCGTCCGCCTTGTCGGCGTCGCAGGCGGCGAGGGTCAGGATGAGGGTGAGCATGCGGTCCTCCGCGGGGAGGGTATGCCGGCGGTCGGGGGGGTGGCGAGGGGGAAGGGGGCGGTGCGTGGGGGTGCGGGGGCGGTGCGGCGCCGGTGCGCTCAAGCGTGCGGGGGAGACGCCCACGCAGAAAAAACGTCGGCAGGCTCTTGGCGTACGCCGATCAGTGCGCAGCCTTGCCCGCGATGATGCTCGTACAGCTCACCTTCAGCTCAGTCGGCCGGCTGCCCCTCGCGCCGGACGAGGCGGGGCGCCGTCGCGTGCTCCACGCGCTCGGGCGGGTGGCGCCCGGAAGGGTGGTGCTGTTCGCGTTGGTGGACGATCACCTCCATATTGCGATCTATTGCGAAGAAGCACGGATCGGGCCGATCTCGCGGTCGCTCCTGCTCGCGCTGCGGTCAGTGTGCCGCGCGGACCTGAACCCGGCGCATCGCTCGGCGATCCGGGACCGCGCGCACCTCGAGACGCTGGTGCGGTACTTCCTCACCCAGCCGGCGCACCACGGGCTGCTCGAACATCCGGCGCTCACGACGGGTTCGTGCTTCGCCGAGCTCGTGGGGGCGCGGGTGGTGCCGGGGCTCGGCCTGTGTCTCTCCGAGGTGATGCCGCGCTTTCGGCTGCGGGCGGCGTTCCCGCACGTCGGGCTCCCCGAGGCGCCGATCCGGCCGGCCACCGACGAAGCGGTGCACGCGGCCGGCGCCGCGCGGCTGGTGGCGGCGGTCGCGGCGGCGGCGGCGTGCGGGCCGGTGCTGGACGGGCACACGTCGGAGCACGTGGCGGCGCGCATCGTGGCCGCCGAGGTGGCGCGTGCCGGGGAGGTGGACGCCGCGGAGCTCGCGGATGCGCTGGCGATCACGCCGCGGGCGTTGCGCCGAATCGCGGAGCGGACGGCGTCGGCGCCGCTCGTGCGTGCGACGCGGGTGCGCCTCGCGCTCGAAGATGCGGCCACGGCGGCCGCGTTGGCGCGGGCGGGCGCGGCGCGGTGACGTGGTTGGTGGAGGTCACGGTCGGGGCGGCGTTCGGCGACCGGCGACCGGCGGGCGGGCGAGCGCGGCGCTGCGGGGGCGCCGCGCGTGTGGGCGGCCCTGGGCGCGGGGCGCGAGGACCGGAGTCGGGGGATGAG
>CAJBVW010000008.1 GCA_903959175.1 uncultured Pseudomonadota bacterium | reverse complement strand
TAATGATACGGCGACCACCGAGATCTACACGTACTGACACACTCTTTCCCTACACGACGCTCTTCCGATCTGCTCCACCCCTCCGTCGTCACCAAGCCGGTGCTCACCCTCTCTCCCGCCCCGACGGCCCACCCGCCCCGTTCCCCGTCTCCCTCGAGCGCCCCTACGCCCTCGACGCGGATCGGCTCGCGGCGGCCGTGCGCGCGGCGGTGCTCCACGGCCAGGAGCCCACCGTGGTCGACGCGCCGACGCCGCTGCCCTCGCGGCAGAAGCTCGTGGCGCACCTGCGCGGCGCGCTCATCCGGGCCGAGCGCGGGATCCGCCTCGTCGTCGTGGTCGCGGCGCGGCTCTCCACGGTCGGCAACGTGGACGGCTTCGACATGCGCGCGGTGGGCCCCAAGCTGCGCAGCGGCGACTTCCTGGCGATGCCCGAGGAAGATGTCGTAGTGCTGGTCGTCGAGGGGGTGCCCAAGCGGGCCACCCAGTCGATCGAGGCGCGCCTCTCGCGGATCGTCACCGAGGTCTGCGGGCAGCCGCCCATCCAGATCGCCACTGCCTTGTTTCCGTCGGATGCGACGCGCGCCGAGCGCCTGCTTTCGACCGTGTTACGTCGACTCACGACGGAGGTCACCGAGTAATGCCTCGCCGTACCGTGTTGGTTGTCGAGGACAACGTCATCAATCGCAGCCTCCTCCGGGATCTGCTCGTCTATGGCGGGCACGAGGTCTGGGAGGCCGGCGGCGTGCACCAGGCCCTCGAGCGCCTCGAGCACGGCGTGCCCGACATCGCGCTGCTCGACATCCAGATCCCCGGCGGGGGCGGCGAGGCCCTGCTCGACCGGATCCGCGCCGACCCGCGGACCACCACGCTCAAGGTCGTCGCCGTGACCGCCCTCGCGATGCCCGGCGACCGCGAGCGCCTCCTCGCCGCCGGCTTCGACGCCTACGTGAGCAAGCCGATCGACACGCGCGAGTTCCTCTCGCTGATCTTCGGCCTGCTGGAGTAGCGGCGCCTCCTGGAGCAGCTGCGCCTCCTCGAATGGCGCAGCTACCGGGCGGGCATCAGCGCTTCGGCTTGCGACGGCGATACACCGCGGCGAGCACGCGGGCGACGGGCCCGAACAGGTCGGCCGGGATCGCCTGGCCGGGGCGGGTGCGCGCGTGGAGGGCGCGGGCGAGGGGGCGGTTCTCGACGATCGCCACGTCGGCGCGCGTCGCGGCGGCGCGGATCTGGAGGGCGAAGTGGTCCACCCCGCGGGCCACGACGACCGGCGCGGCGTTCTCTTCCTTGCGGTAGCGCAAGGCGACGGCGTAGTGGGTGGGGTTGGTCACGATGACGTCGGCGGTAGCGACGTCGCGGAGCTGATGGTTCATCGCGATCTGGCGCGCGCGGCGCCGCCGCTGGGCCTTTACCTGCGGGTCGCCGTCGCTCTCCTTGTTCTCGTCGCGCACCTCCTGGTGCGTCATCATCATCTCCTGGTTCAGGTGGTACCACTGCCACCCGTAGTCGGCCGCGCCGAGCACGAACGCGGCGGGCACGGTGCGGGCGAGCACGGCGGACGCGATCTCGACGAGCGCGTGGGCCTGCGTGGCCGGTGACCAGCTCGGGGCGGCCGGAATCCAGTCGAGGAAGGGGGACACACCCGACCATGCCGCCCAGCCGACGAGGATCGTGGCGGCGATGCCCTTGAGCATGCCGGTCCAGGGCCTGATGGAGAAGAGGACGTTGCCGGCGCCGGCGAAGGGGTCGAGGCGCTCGAGCTTCGGCTCGATCGCGTCCGTCGTGAAGTTGCCGCCGCTCGCGAGGAGCGCTGCAGCGGTGGTGACGACGGCGGCGGGGACGAGCACGCCGAGCACCGCGGGGCCGACGACCACGAGGGCGCCGAGCACGATGGGGAGGACGTCGGCGCTCGAGAGCGAGGGGGCGGCGGCGTGCGAGAACGAGCTCCCGACGAGCCCGGCGAGGCCGCGCGCCAGGAGCGGGCCCGTCATCACGATGCCGACGGCGCCGGTCGCCAGGGAGATCGCGGCGATCAGCTCCTTCGATGTGGCGGTGCGCCCCTCCTTCCGGAACTTCTTGACCTGCTGCTCTGTGGCCTGCTGGGTCTTTTCGCCGGCGCCCTCGGCCATCAGCCGGCCGCGAGGCGGAGGGTGAGCAGGAGCGCGTCGAGGCCCTGCGGCATCCAGTCGAGCCACGCCTCGAGCATCCTGGGGAGCGTCGGTCCGAGGAGGGCGAGGGCGACGATGACCTGGATCGTGGTGCCGATCGTCTGGAGGATCTGGACGCCCGGGGCCATGCGGCCGATGAGCGCGAGGGCGAGGTTCACCGCGAACACGAAGAGGGTGAGGGGCGCGGCGAGCTGCACGGCTGTCGCGATCATGGCGCCGACGAGCATCGCGATGGCGGCGCCGCTCGCGGTGATGTCCGCCACGGTGCCGACGGGCACGTCGCGGAAGGACTGGCCGAGCGCCTGGATGCAGTTGAGGTGGAGGCCCGCGCCGAGGAAGACGCCGGTGCCGAGCCAGTTCGCGAGCGCGCCGAGGGCGCCGGGCTGGGACATGGACACCGGGTCGAACATCGCGCCCATCGAGAGGCCCGCCTGCGAGCTCGTGAGGTCCGCCGCGACGCCGAGGGCGCTGAACGCGACCTGCATGCAGAAGCCCATCGCGGTGCCCAGGAGCATCTCGAGGATGAGGGCGCCGAGGAGGGCGGAGAGGGTCTCCGGGACGACGACCGAGCCGCCGACGGGGAGCAGGAGCACGGCGAGGGGCACGGCGGCGCCGAGGCGCGCGAGGGCGGGGACGCCGGCGGCGCCGAGGACCGGCATCGTGGCGAGCAGCCCGGCGACGCGCGCGAAGACGAGCATCCACGCGGTCACCAGCACGCTCACCGGGTCACCTCGGCGGCGTGTCCGAAGGAGCGGACGCCGAAGCGGGTCAGCTCCTCGGCCATCCACCCGGCGCCCACGGCGAACACGAGCGCGACGGCGAGGAGCTTCGGGAGGAAGCTGAGCGTCTGCTCGTGCACCTGGGTGACGGCCTGGAGGAGCGAGAGGATCGTGCCGACGACGAGGGTGACGAGGAGCGCGGGGCCGGCGACGAGGAGCACGGTCCAGAGGGCCTCGCGGCCGAGGTGCGTGGCTTCGGTGATTGTCATCGGGCCACCCCGGCGACGAGGTCGTGCACCAACAGGGCCCAGCCGTCCATCAGTACGAAGATCAAGAGCTTGATCGGGAGGGAGACGAGCACCGGTGGCAACATCATCATGCCCATGCCGAGCAGGATGGTGGCGACCACGAGGTCGATGACGAGGAAGGGCACGAAGACGTACACGCAGATGATGAAGGCCGAGCGCAGCTCCGAGAGCACGAAGGCGCTCGCGATGGCGGGCGTCGGGATCTCCTCGAGCGTCTCGGGGCGCGCGATGCCGGCCACCTCGAGGATGACCGCCATGTCGTCGCGGCGCGTGTTGCCGAGCATGAAGGTGCGGAAGGGGTCGAGGGAGGCCTCGAGCGCCTGCTCGGAGGGGAGGTCGCCGTCGAGGAGCGGGGAGACGCCGGTCTCCCATGAGGTCTTGAAGACCGGCTGCATCACGAGCAGCGTGAGGAAGAGCGAGAGGCCGACGATCACCTGGTTCGGTGGGGACTGTTGCAGCCCGAGCGCCTGCCGGAGCAGCGAGAACACGATGACGAACCGCACGAACGGCGTCATCACGATGACCATCGCCGGGAGGAACGAGAGCCCGGTGAGGAAGAGGAGGAGCCGCACGGCGGTGCTGGCCGGCACGTCGCCGCCCGCGCCGAGGGCCGAGCCGGCGCCGAGGGCCTCGACGAGCCGCGCGGCGGGCTCGATGGTGGCGGGCGCGGTGGCGACGATGTCCTGGGCGTGGGCCAGGGCGCTGCAGAGGACGAGGAGCAGGCTCATGGCAGCCCTCGACGCATCGCTTCCCGCAGGAACTCGGGCGGGGAGGCGGCGCGGCGCTCGGCGAGCACCTGCGTCGCGATGTTCGGGGCCGCTTCTTCGGGCATCGAGACCCCGAGGTCGGCCACGAGGGAGGGGGGGCCGCCGCCGGTGCCGAGGAGGAGGCGGCGCCGCTCGCCGTCCGCGTCCACGACCTCGATGAGCACGAGGGAGCTGCGGTCGCCGAGGGCCTGGCGGGAAAGGATCGTGATGGGCAGGCCGCCCGCGATCTCCACGCGCCGCTTCAGCATCCAGGTGGCGCCGGCCCCCGCGAACAGCAGCAGGGCGGGCCCGGCGAGGCGCCAGGGGGAGGCGCTCGGGGTCGGAGCCGGAGCCGCGGCGGCGAGCTCCGGAGCGTCCTCGTCGCCGAAGAGGCGCGCATAGACGGCGCCGTCTCTCGGGTTCGACGCGGCTTCCGGGAGGGGCCCGGCGTTCGCCTGCGCCACCAGGAGCAGGAGGGGAATCACCCGGCGTTCCGCTCGGCGGTCTCGCCCATGTCCACGATCTTCAGGGAGAGCTGCTCGCCGGAGCGCACGAGCATCGCGCGCGCGATGACACGGCCGCCGACCACGAGGTCGACCGGATCGTTCTCCCCGCGGTCGAGCTCGACCACGTCGTCCACGTCGAGGGCGGCGAGCTTCCGCAGGGTGAGGCGCGTGCGCCCGAGCTCCACGACGACCTCGACCGGGATGTCCTGCAGGAAGGCGATGCTCCGATCATTCATGGTAGGTGGACCTCGATTGCCCGCGTCATCGGTCGCCCACCTCAGGAGTTGAGGGGTAATTCGCGCGCGATGTCACCCGCAGGGATCGGAGGCCGCCTTGCGTGCCGGCCTCGCCGATCAAGGCGGCGCGGTCGTTCACGCGGGCGGTGGTCTCGCCGGTCAGGCGGAGCGGGATCTCGTCGCCGACGGCGAGGCCGCGGAGCAGGCGGACGGGGACGGTCATACGGCCGAGCTCGACGATGAGGTCGAGCTCGATCGGGAGGAGGCGGTCGAAGCCGCGGTTCGTCTCGGGGACCGGCGCGACGGGCGGCGGCGGCGGCGCGGGCCGCGGGGCGCGTACGCTGGCGAGGGCGCCTGGGACGATCACGGCGGGGAGGGCCACCTGGAGCGTGCCGAGCAGGGCGGAGGGGTTGCCGACGTCGACTTGTGTGACGACGTATCGGGTGGAGGGGTCGAGGTCGTCGCACACGCGGGAGGAGGAGGCGGTCTCGCCGGGCACGAGCTTCGGGGTCGGGCCGCCCGCCCAGCCGGCGACGATGGACTCCATCAGCTCGCGGCAGATCCGGGAGCCGATGACCCGCTCGATCTCGGAGGCCCCGCGTCCGGGGCGGTCGACGGTGTCGTCCTCGGGCGCGCCGAACATCGAGCAGACGAGCGCGGGGAGGAGCGCGGCGTCGACGAGGAGGAGCGCCGGCGCAGCGTCAGGATCGGCGGAGACCGTGCGGAAGAGGCACCACAGGCCCTCTCCGGCGGGGCCGGCCTCCATGATGTCGGCGAGCGTGACCATCTGGGAAGGGTTGACACGGACGGGGATGTCCCGCCCGGTGCGGGCCGACAGCCGTGCCCGCAAGCGACGTGCCGCGACGCCGAGCACCTCGACAAGCACGGGCGCAACCGGCCGGCCGGTGCCGGTGGGGTTGCTGGCGCCGTCGCCTGAAGGCGCGCTCATCATCACTGCACGACGAACTGCGTGAAGTAGATCCGTTCCACGATCGAGGGCGCGGCGGCGCCGTTCACTCGCGCGAACAGCTCGTCGCGCAGCCGTGACTTACCGCCCGCTCCCTCCAGCTCGGACCAGGTGTAGTCACTCACCGCGGTGATGATGGAGTCGCGGAGCTGCGCGCTGCGCGCCTTGATCGTCTCCGCCTGCGCGCCTGGCCCCTCGACCTGCACCTCGAGCCGCAACACGCGCCCACCGCCTGTGCCGCGCAGGTTGACGGTGAAGGTACCCAGGCTCGTGATCGCCGAGCCCTTCGCATCTGCTGCCGCGGCGCCGCCACCGCCGTGACTGGGGGCGGGCTCACCGTTCGCCCCTGGCGGGGCGGCCTCGCCCTCCGCCGGAGCGGCCTCGCCGTGCCCTCCGGCGGGCGCGGCCTCGCCTTCGGCCGCCCCCTCTTCGGCCGCCGCGGCTTGCTCGGCCTGGGCGGCGGTCGCCGCGCCGCTGCCACCCGAGAGCAGCCCGAGCTCAGCCGTGCCGAAACCGAGGCCGGTCCCGACCAGCAGCGCCACGAGCGGGGGCGCTAACTTGGCGACACGGCTCGGGAGCTTGGGGGGAGGCGCGGCGTCCATGGGCGTCCTGGAATAAATAGGGATCGGTCAGGGCCGGGGGCACTTGAGGCCTTTTGCGGGCGATCAGATCAGCTGCACGAGGGTCTGCAAGGACTCGTCCGCGGCCGAGATCACCTTGGCGTTCGCCTGATACGCGCGTTGAGACGTGATCATTGAGACGAACTGATCCTCGAGCTCCACGTTACTGCGCTCTAACGCGTTCCCGGACACGTTGCCACGCACGCCCGTGCCCGCCGCGCCGATGCCGGGCTCGCCCGCCGCCGCCGTCGCCGAGAAGAGCGTGCCGCCCGCGCGCACGAGGCCCGAGTCCGACTTGAACGTCGCGAGCGCGACCTGGCCCAGGGCGAGCTGCTCGCCGTTGGTGTAGGAGCCCGTGATGGTGCCGTCCGACGCGACGGAGAGGCTGGAGAGGGAGCCCGTGCCCACGCCATCCTGGCTCACGCTCGTCACCGAGGACTCCGAGCCGGACATCGTCACGGCGCCGTCCGTGACGAGGCCGGCGGTGTCAATGCCGAAGTCGAACGCGATCGGCTGGGCGGCCGCGCCCGCAAAGGTCCACGCGCTCGTGGTTGAGGTGTCGGTCTGCGTGAAGGCCGACATCACGCCGCTCGTGTCGAAGGTCATGGTGCCGGCGGCGATCTCGAAGCCGTACCCCTCGTCCGTCGTGACGGCGGTGCCCGTCGCGTCGGTGACCTCGGAGGCGTCCGCGACGGCACGCCAGCTCCAGTCGGAGGTGCCGGTGCGTTCGAAGAGCACGGACACGTCGTGGCCGACGCCCAGGCTGTCGTAGACGGTCATGCTGGTGCTGAAGTCGGCGGCGTCGCCGGCCTCGGCGAGGGTGCTCGTACCGGTGCCGGTGCCGTAGAAGTCGATGGCGGCGAGGTCGGTGCCGGGCACGGTCTCGGCGGAGAGGAGGGCGTCCACCGTGATGGTCTCGGTGGCCGAGCCGGCGAGGATGGAGTTGCCGATCTGGAGGTCGCCGAGCGCGGGGGAGATGGTGCCGTCCACCGCGGGGTAGCCCTGGAGGCGCAGGCCGCTGCCGGTCACGACGAAGCCGGAGGAGTCGACGAGGAACTCGCCGTTGCGCGTGTAGTAGTCCTCCGCGCCGTCCGCCACGACGAAGAAGCCGTTGCCGGTGATGCCCATGTCGAGGGCGGAGTCGCTCGTCTCGAGCGTGCCCTGGCCGAAGAGGGTGGCGATGCGGTTGGTGGCCGCACCGGTTCCGATCTGGCCGCCGCCGCCGAGGCCGAAGACCTGCTGGGGCATGAAGTCGGCGAAGGTCGCGCGGCCCTGCTTGTAGCCGGTGGTCCCGATGTTCGCGATGTTGTCGCCGGCGACGCTGAGGCCGGTGCTCGCGACGCCGAGGCCGCTGGCGCCCGTGTTCAGGGTGGAGAAGAGGGACATGGGGACTCCTTCGGCGCATGGCGCCGGGCGTTCGAGGGGGAGAGGCGGGGAGGCTACGGCTCGTCGCCGTTCGTGAGGCGGACGATGGAGGCGAGATCGATGGGGACGCCGTCGATCGTCGGGAGCGCGGAGCCGTCGTCGAACGACATCTGGTCGACGACGCCCTCGATGAGCTCGGTAACGTCGACGTCGTTGCCGTTGACGTCGCTGGCGGACATCGTGAAGGTGTAGTCGCCCTCGGGCACGACGACGCCCGAGAGGTCCTTGCCGTCCCAGGTGTAGCTGCCCTCGCCCTCGGCGAGCGAGCCCAGGTCGCCGCTCCAGATGACGTCGCCGTCGGCGTCCGAGATGGTGAGGGTGGCCTCGGTGGCGGCGCTGTCGGCGTCGAAGCGCACGACCTGCTCGCCGTCGCCGTCGTAGTGGAAGGTGTCCGACCGCGCGACCACGGTGCGGCCGAGCAGGTTGGTCATCGCCGCGTTGTTCATGGACGTGTTGACCATGTAGAGCGAGTCGAGGCCGCTGGAGATGCCCTGGAGCTCCTCGAGTGAGGAGAACTGGGCCAGCTGGGCGATGAACTCTTCGTTCGACACGGGGTTGGTCGGGTCCTGGTTCTGGAGCTGCGTCGTGAGCAGCCTGAGAAACGTGTCCTGGCCGAGGGAGCTGGTCCCCGCCGAGCTGACCGCGCTGGCGGCCGCGTCGGCCGTCGTATTCACACCGCTGATGGAGAGGCTCATGGAATCGGGATCGGTCGTCGAGGCAAGAGCTTTAGGGGATTTCGGCGACGGTGAACGGAAGGGCGCCGCGGAGGGCCCGGGCGGGGGCTGGGGGCCCCGGGAGGGGGGGCCCCGGCAGGGGGTCTGACCTCATCACTTATCACCTGGCCCCCGGAGGGGGTCTGACCTCATCACTTATCACCTGTGCCGCCCGCGCCGGAAAACGGCGGAAGCCCCCGCGGAGGGGGCTTCGTGGGGGCTTCGGGGAGGCTTCGGGGAGGAGGGTGCCGCCGGGCGCGCTATGCGACGCGGTCGACGCGCGCGGAGGGCCGGGTCGGGGCGCGCGCGAGCGGGGCGCG
>CAJBVW010000007.1 GCA_903959175.1 uncultured Pseudomonadota bacterium | reverse complement strand
GCGGCGCGGGCGGCGGCGCGTCCGGCGCGTCGGGCGGCACCGAGTACGACAGCTACTGGGGCTCGGCGACGGGCGGCGCGGGCGGCACGGCGGCGGCGGGCGGCGCGGGCGGGTCGGGCTCCCTGGGCGGCGCGAGCGGGCCCCTGTGCACCGGCGAGACCGGCGGATCCTCCGTCGGCGGGGCGGGCGCCTACGGTTACAGCTCGTGCGGTTACAGCACCGCGGCCAACGCGGACAGCGCCGGCACCGGCATGAGCAACGGCGCGGGCGGCGGCGGCGGCGCCGGGTACTACGGCGGTGGCGGCGGCGGATCGGTCTACACCTACTTCGGCGGTGGCGGCGGCGGCGGGTCGAGCTGGGCCGCGTCGGGCACCCTCGAGAGCGGCGTCGGCGACACCCCGGGCGGAAGTACCAGCGCCTCGTGGGACGGCGCCGCGGGCATCGGCGGCGTGCAGGGCGTGTGGCCGCACACCCCCTCGACGGACGGGGCGCACGGGTTGGTCGTGTTCCGGTAGGGAGGGGGACGGCATCTGGGCGGCCCGGCGGCGCGGACGCCGCCGTCGGCCCCCTGCGAGCTCGCCCGTTCGGGCTCGGCTGGCGGCGCCACCCCCGAGCGGGCGGCGCCGCCGAGCCGGGCGGAGGACCGCCCGCTCTCCGGTCGCCTGCCGCGGGGAGGGGTCAGCGGGGAGGGGTCAGACCCCATCACTTATCACCTGGAACGCCGGGCCCCGGCGGGCGGGATCCCCGCGCGAGGGGGCGTCACCCGAAGGGCGGAGACCGGCGCTCGGGCCGGGCTGCGTCGGGCGGCCGCCGACCGGAAGCGGGTCTTGCGTAGCGACGGGCGACCGGCGGTGCCAAGCGTAGACAGGTTCCGCTCACGCCGCAGGGTACACCCTCGCGGGTCGTCTCCACAAGCCGGCACGGTTGACAATATGCGTCCCTTGTGTAACCGTCCCGCCATGCACACCACACAGCAGGAAAATGAAGTCGGCGGACGCATTGGCACCGGACGCATCGATGCTCTAAGCGACGGCGTGTTCGCCGTTGCGCTCACGTTACTCACCTTCGACGTCGTGGCCGCATCGAAGGACATCGGTGAGGGGGTCTCCCTCGCTGCGCACCTCGGCCATCAGTGGCCCACGTTCGTCTCGTTCCTCATCGGCTTCATGACCATCCTCGTGTGCTGGATCAACCACCACTGCGTGTTTGGCTACGTGCGCCGATCCACCCCGGCGCTGCTGTGGTTGAACGGGCTGCAGTTAGCGCTCGTGTCGATCGTACCCTTCCCCACTTCAGTGCTCGCCACGCACATCAATGGATCTGCCGACGATCGACGCACCGCGCTCCTCGTCTACGGCGCGCTTTTCTGGTCCATCGCAACTTCGTTTGCGGTGCTGTGGCGGTACGTCACGAGCCGTGGTCTCGCCGACGTCTCGGTGGATCCCGTACGCGCCGCAGGCATGGGCGTGAACTACACGCTGTCGTCATGCTGGACCGTTCTGTGTCTCGTCGTCGCCAGCGTGAGCGTCAACCCGGCGTTGGTGATGTGGGCAGTGATGTTCGCGGTGTTCGCCTTCCCCACCGCCTTCGCAAAGTTCACCGGACAGCGCGTGCACGCCCGCAAAGGCACCCCTGCGGAAAGCGCGGCCTGATACCCTCGGTCGCTGATTCGGACGGGTGGATCGCCGTCGTGACCGGCGTGGCTGGCAAGGCGGATTTGACGAAGCCTGCCGGGCTGTCTCCTAAAGAGCAGCGCCTCATGCGCCACGCCCCCGAACCTCGACTCCTAAGCGCCAGCTTCATGGGCTTCTGGCAGGGCGCCCACCGGCAGGTACATCGGGCACGACCCCGGGCGCGACGCCCACGGGCGGGCCTCTCCCTCGCACGAAAAGTAGCATGTAGGGCATGTTCGTGAGCACACCCCGGCAGGACGTACACTACGGTTGACGACGGGGAGGGTCAGGTGCGAGGTACATCCTCGCCCTCCCCCCTCGCGGGGTGATCGCCGGGCGGTGACGCTGGGTTCACCCGAGGCGGTGAACGCATGGCAAGGACCGAGACGACGAGAGATACGGCAGCGGACGTGAGGGCGCTGGTGCACGCGAAGCGCCCCAAGGCGTGGGCGCAGGGGTACCCGGCGGCGGTGCGGGATCGAGTCTGCGCCTACGTGGCGGAGCGGCGGGGGGTCGGGGCGACGGTGGGGAGGGTTGCTGCCGAGCTCGGCCTGTCGCGTCACAGCGTGCTGGCCTGGACGGAGGCTCGCCAGACGCGGGGCCACCTCCGCCCTTTTGTGTTGCACGCCACCGGTCTACCCGCCCCCCCTCCGGCTCGCTCCGGCCTCCCCCCGCCCCCCGCCCCCGCCCTCCCACACGGTTAGTGGCGCCGGCCCCAAGGACCGTCGCCCGCCATGAAGCTCGTCGTCGCCGAGAAGCCGTCCGTCGCGCGCGACATCGCGCGGGTGCTCGGCGTGCGTGGGAAGGGGGAAGGCTGCCTCGAAGGGCCGGATCTGCGCATCACCTGGTGCATCGGCCACCTCGCCGAGCTCGAGGATCCCGCGCACTACGCGCCCGAGTGGAAGCGATGGTCGTTCGACACGCTCCCGATGATCCCCGCGAAGTTCGACCTCCGCCTCCGCGCCGGTGACATCAAGGACCACTTCGCCGCGCTCAAGCGGATGCTGCGCGACAAGGGCGTGACCGAGGTCATCAACGCGTGCGATGCCGGGCGCGAGGGCGAGCTCATCTTCCGCTACGTGTACGAGTTGGCGGGGTGCAACCGCCCGGTGCGCCGGTTGTGGACCAGCTCGCTCACGGACGAGGCCATCGGCACCGCCTGGGCCCGCCTCCGCCCGGGGGACGCGTACGACGCGCTGGCCGACGCCGCGCGGTGCCGCTCCGAGGCGGACTGGCTCGTGGGGCTCAACGCGACGCGCGCGCTGACCTGCCTCGCGCGGCAGGGCGGCGGGGAGCAGCTCCTCTCGGTGGGGCGGGTGCAGACGCCCACGCTCGCGATGATCGTCGCACGCGACCGCGCCATCGCCGCGTTCGTGCCCGAGCCGTACTGGATGGTGAAGGCGAAGTTCACCGCCGGGGAAGGGGACGCGAGCGGGACGTGGGAGGCGACGTACTTCCAGCGCGCGGTCGAGCGCGGCGAGCGCGGGGAGCGCCCCGAGGGAGCCGACTTCGAGGCGCCCGTGGCCGAGCGCATCCTCGACAAGGCGACGGCCGAGGCCATCGCGGCCGCCACGACGGGCCAGACGGGCACGGTGTCGGAGGCCGACCGCAAGCGGATCCGCGAGCAGCCGCCGCTCCTGTACGATCTGACCGCGCTCCAGCGCCGCGCGAACGAGCGCTACGGGATCTCCGCGCCGCGGACGCTCCAGATCGCGCAGGCGCTCTACGAGAAGCACAAGCTCATCACGTACCCGCGTACCGACGCGCGCTACATCACGCCCGACCAGGTTGCGGGCCTCGCCGGGCTCCTCGAGGGGCTCGCGGGCCTGCCGGTCTACCGTCCGTTCGCGGAGGCGCTCCTGGCGCACCCGATCGCGCCCGGCAAGCGCGTGGTCGACGCCGCGGAGGTCGGCGACCACCACGCCATCCTCCCCACCGGCCGCACGCCCGACGCCGCGCGCCTCGATCCCGACGAGCGCCGCGTGTTCGACCTCGTCGCCCGCCGGTTCATGGCCGCGCTCTCGCCCGACGCGCTGTTCGACGCCACCACGCTCCTCGTCGAGGTGCCCCCCGGTGGCCCGCTCCCCGCCGGCGTCTCCACGCTGCTGTACCGCGCGCGCGGCCGCGTCTGCCGCGAGCAGGGCTGGCGCGCCGTCGATCCCCCCGGCAAGAGCCGCGAGGTGGACCTCCCCAACGTCGGCCGCGGCGACCCCGCGCAGGCGACGGACGTGCGCCTCGTCGAGGAGAAGACGCGCCCGCCGCGCCCCTACACCGACAGCACGCTGCTCGGCGCGATGGAGACCGCCGGCAAGACGCTCGACGACGAGGCCCTCAAGCGCGCCATGCGCCACGCCGGCCTCGGCACGCCCGCCACCCGCGCCGCCATCCTCGAGACGCTCCTCGGGCGCCAGTACATCGAGCGCCAGGCCCGCGACCTGCGCGCGACCGACCGCGGCTGCGCCCTCATCGACGCGGTGCCGCTGGACGAGCTCAAGTCCGCCGAGCTCACGGGCCGCTGGGAGGCGCGCCTCGCCGCGATCGCCGAGGGCAAGGACGCCCGCGAGGACTTCATGCGCGACGTGGGGGACCACGTGCGCGAGGTCGTCGCCGCCATCGCCGGGGCCGCGCCGCCGCCCGCCGAGGTCTCCGAGAAGGAGGTCACCGCCGACCTCGGCGCCTGCCCGCTCTGCGGGACGCCCGTGCGCGAGGGCAAGTCCGTCTTCGCCTGCGACACCGGCCGCGCCTGCACGTTCGTCGTGTGGAAGATCATGTCGACGCGCAAGATCAGCGCGCGCATGGTGCGCCAGCTCCTCAAGGACGGGCGCTCCGAGCTCGTCAAGGGCTTCAAGAGCAAGGCGGGGAAGCCCTTCGACGCCGCGCTGGAGTGGCGGGAGGGGAAGGTCCAGTTCGCGTTCCCGCCGCGCGAGGAGCAGGACCGCGGCCCGCGCCCCGGCGAGCCGCCCCGGGCGCCGAAGGCGGACGCAGCCCCGAAGCCGGATGCGCCTCCGAAGCCGAAGAAGGCGGCCGCGAAGCCGAAGTCACCCGACCTCTCCCCCGTCGGCCTCGTGTGCCCGGCGTGCGGGATCGGGCGCACGTTGCGCGGCCGCTCGGCCTGGGGCTGCGACCGCTGGCGCGAGGGCTGCCGCTTCGTGCTGCCCTTCGAGCACGGCGGCGCCTTGCTCTCCGACGCCGAGGCCCACGCACGCATCGTCTCGGGGCGGTAGCCGCCCGCGCCCAGCGACACGCACCGTCCACGATCGGGCGAGAGCGCGCGCGGTCCCCGCGGGGGGGCTACCCCTCCATCAACGCTTCCTGCACGCGGATCGTGTAGCGGGCGAGGGCGATGGTGGCTTCGGAGGGGATCTGCTCGAAGTTGACACACACGCGGTGGGTGGCGGTGGCGTCGGCGTCGGGGAGCGGCAGCACGCGGATGACGCGCGCCACGCAGCGCCACCTGGTGCGGTGGCCGGGGAGCCGGAGGTCCATCAGCAGGTCCTGGCCCTGACGGGTGAAGTCGCGGTCCTCGAAGGCGAGGCCGGTCGCGCTGAACTCCATCCACGGAGACGGCGCGTGATCGACCCCGGTGACCTCGGCGCCGCGCATCCAGGCCGCGGCGTCCGCCTCGCTGGCGCACACGCCGTAGCGCACGTCCACCCGGCCGGAGAGGCGGGGGTATTCGCGGCGGTCGCGGTTGGCTGCGCTGATGATGCGCGCGGTGAGGGTCCGCTCGGTCGCCGCGATGATCGCGACGATGTGGCGCGCGGCGTCTCCGACGGTCGGCTCGAGGATGACACGGGCGCCGGCGTCGAGCGACGTCCGCGCCGTGAGCGCCAGGTACACGTTGCCGCGCTCCGCCCGCACCACTTGCGCGTAGGCCAGCACGGGGACGCCGCCGCTGGTGTGGACGAGGCGCACGGTGTCGCCCGCGCTCAGGCCCGCGAAGGCTTCGTCCACCTGCTCGCCGAAGAGGGAGGAGGAGGACAGGGGGCGGTGGTGGTCATTCATCGGCGTCCTCGCGGAGCATGCGCTGGAGGCGCTTGAGCGCCTGCCCGTGGATCTGACAGACACGGCTTTCGGTAACCCCGATGGTAACGCCGATCTCCTTGAGGGAAAGTCCCTTTTGGTAATAGGCGCTCATCACGAGGCGCTCGCGCTCGGGGAGCTGATCGACCGCCTTCGCCACGATAACGTGACGTTCGGCCTCCATCCAGTGATCCAGCGCGCTCACCTCCGTGTCGTCGCCGACGAGATCGACGAGGCGGGTGTCCGCATCTTCTCCGGTCGGCGCGTCGAGCGAAACGATCCGGCGCGTCTCCGAGTCGGCGCGCATGCGGTCGTATTCGCGGATCGGCACCTCGAGCTCGTCCGCCATCTCCTCGCGGCTCGGCTCGTGCCCGAGCTTGCGGCGCAGGTGGGTGCGCGCCTGGTCGAGGCGGGTCCCGTTCCGGCGGACGGCGCGGGGCGTCCAATCCGCGTCGCGGAGGGCGTCCACGATGGCGCCGCGGATCCGGATCTCCGCGTAGGCGCGGAAGGGGACACCGCGCGCGGCGTCGTAGCGGTCGATGGCGTCGATGAGCCCGAGCATGCCGACGTTGACGAGCTCGTCCACGTCCACATGCGAGGGGAGCCGCAACGCCATCCGCGTCGCGATGGAGCGCACGATCTTGTGGTGTTGGACGATCATGCGCTCGCGCGCGCTCGGTACCGGAGGGGCCGCGCGGGTCGGCTGGGTGCGTTGGGTTAGCACGGACGTTTCTTCGTCGAGGCAGGTGGGGAGGAAGGCGGGGAGGCGGGCCACGGTGCGCCGGTGGCTGACGGCTTGGGGGTTCACCGGGCTACCCACAGCTCGTGGCGAGGACGAGCGCGGCGCGGTCGCTGTCGAGGACGGGCACGAGGCGCTCCTCGATCTGCTTGACCACGTCCCACCCGCTGCGGACGCCCCGACGTTGGAGGGTCTTCGCCTGACCGATGGAGGAGGCGTACCCGAACCAGGTCACGGCGACCGGCGTGGCGCCGGCGCAGGCCTCGGCGAGGATCGGCTCGGTGGTGCGCGTCGCGTCACCGTCGATGTCGTCGTACGCGTACAGGTAGAAGACCGAGCCGAGGAGCCCGTCCTCGGAGCCGAGGAGCGCCGCGTCCGGCGTGGAGGGGAGGGCCACCGACCATCCGTCGAGGATGGGCTCGTCGGCGACGGTCGCGTCGTCGAGCGTGGAGAGCGCGACCCGGGACTCGGGCACCGTGGGGATCGACACCCCGCCGGAGACCGCGGTGTCCCCGCGCCCGATGAGGGTCTCGCCGAGGCGCACGCCGTCTTCGAGGGGGCGCCAGGTGACGCCGTCTTCCCCGTAGCGGGTGGCGAGGTTCCAGCCGGTCGAGGCGCCTTCCGCGGCGACGGGGACGTAGACCAGCTCGGCGGAGCCGAGGCCCGTGTACACGCCGGGCTCGCCGTCCGCGTCCGCGCCGCGGAGCGCGATGGCGTAGCTCTGCGCGGTGTCGCCGCCGCGCTCGAGGGCGGGAGGCGCGTCGGGCAGGGGCAGGATCATCGTCTCGCGGTCGATGGCGGTGACCGAGAGCGGGTTCGTGTCCCACTGGGCCTCGCCGTCGACGATGTCGTAGCCGACGAGCTCGATGAAGCCGTCGACCTCGCCGGAGAAGGTGACGGTCAGCGCGGGGGGCTGCGCCGGGAGCGTCACGCCGGCGGAGGGGGCGTGGAGGACGCCCACCTCGCCGATGGGTTCGGTCTCTGAGGGAGAGGGGAGGGTGAAGCTGTGCTCGGACGCACAGGCGAGGAACAACAGGAAGGGCATTCAGAGCCTCCAGTGTGTGGTGGATGTTTGGTCGGCATCCACGGGAGGCGCCTTGAGGGAATCTGTCGTCCGCGACGGATCGTGACGTGGCTTTTTTTCGGGCGAGCGCGGCGTCGGTGCGCCGGGCGTGGTGCGATCTGCTCTTGAACACAGGGCGTATCTCGCGCATTCTCGCGAATTGTGGTCTCCGGTGTCTATGCGCTTGGGAGGCGGTCGGTCGTCGGGGTGAAATCTGACAGTCAACAGATGTTGCGGTGCTATTTGCCCAGATCCTGCGTTGCGTGCGCGAGTTGTGTCATGTGTATCGGGTGGGTGATACACATGTTCCATGCGGTGGCTCAGCGCCTGGAGGGACGCCACCCCACAAACGAAGACCCCCCTTGCCGATAGCGAGGGGGGCGGTGAGGACGCGGGGGTGCCGCGGCTGTGTGCGCTGTGTGCGCTGTGTGCGCTGTGTGCGCTGTGTGCGCTGCGGCAGTCCCGTCAGCGCACGGGAGGGCAGCTCACGACGGCCCCGATGGCGCAGCTCTCCTGGCACCGGGTGCGGCGCTCGTCGACGTGCGTGTAGTTCAGGCGGACCTGCCGCGCGTCCACCGCCTCACACATCATCTGTCGGCCCGCGAGGACGGCGCGCCAGCCCTGGTCGTCGATGGTGAGTACGGTGCCGTCCCAGCACTCGGGGTCGTCGAGTGTAATGAAGCAGAAGGGGCCGTCGCTGGTGGCCTTCTCGATCGAGCAGGAGATGTTGGCCTCGTCGCGGGCGTTCTCCGCGCAGCCGAAGAACTCGGAGCCGGTGTGGGAGCGCACCTTCTCGACGAGGTCCTCCGCGGTGAGCTCGGCGACGCGGCCCAGACGCCGCCGGGCGAGCCGCTCGGCGGCCTCCATCGACGGGCCCGTGGCCGAGGTCATCAGCGAGCCTTCGATGCCGCAGGCCTTGGCGTCCGCCTGCCAGGTGGCGACGCAGCGCGCGCCTTCCGCGTGCGCGAGGAGGGTGTAGAGGAGGAACATGGGGGACTCCGGGAGCGGAAGGGTGTCAGACCGTGGCGCCGCGCGACCACTGGGCGAGGAACTGGGCGAGGCGGACGCTGCTGCGCACCGAGAGGGCGGTGAAGCGCGTGCCTACGACGAGCTGCGCGCGGCGGAGGTGCATGTGGCGCACCTCGACGCAGAGCTCGATGGAGGCCTCCCCGGGGAGGAGGAGATCCCCCCGCAGGGTGCTCCCGACCGCGAGCCCGGAGTCCCCCTCGTCCACGAAGCTGATGCCGGTGGGGGAGAGGTCGTTCAGGGCGAAGGCGCGCGTCCCCGCCGGCCGCTCGCAGCGGAAGTAGAAGCCGCTTTCCCCGCTGACGTGCACGCGTTCGCCGGTGCGGCGATCCGTGCTCTGGGCGGCGTAGGGGAGGATGGTGTGTAACGTGCCACGATTCGTGGACGCGACTTCGGTGTAGAATCGATAGTTGTCCGTCGGGCCGTCGTGTTCGACACACAACGGAGCGCCGGGCTCGAGGCGGGGCAGGGAACCCTCCGCCGCGATGACGAGCCCCTTGGCGTCCGGATAAAGGATCATACCACGGAATTCGCCAGCGGCGCTGGTCACGGAGACCTGGTTCGTGCTCCCGACGGCGAAGAAGATCTGTGTCACGATGTCAGAGCGTTCGGTTACCCAATCTGCTTCTTTGACCACGGTGTCTCCCTTGATTTGGTGTGAAGTGTTGCTACTTCAATCGGTGGTTTGGATCCTGAACTTGAGCGACTCTCGCGGGCCGCTGCCAATACCGCGAGGCTCAGGCCGACCAGGTGGCCAGGACGTGGGAGAGCCGACCGCGATCCGCCCAGCCGATGGACTGGATGTGCACGCCGACGACGCACTCGTCGCGCCGGTTCTGGATGTGGCGGACCTGCACGGTGAGGGGCAGGGGCGCGCCGAAGGGGAGCAGGAGCTCGCCGGTGACGATGCCGCCGACCGCGAGGCGCGAGCCCTCCACCTGCTCGAAGGCCAACCCGCCGCTCGAGAGGTCGTACACCGCGTACACCCGATCCGACGTGGCGTCCGCCATGCGGAAGGCGAAGCCGGCGCCGGCGGGGAGGACGAGCCGCTCGCACGAGCGGCGCTCGCAACGCTCGATCGCGTGCGGGAGGCGCATGTGCACGCCGATCTCGTTCACGTCGATCACCTCGGAGTAGAAGTGGTACTTCTCTTCGGCGCCGACGTGCTCGAGGCACACCGCCGTCCCCGCGGTGAGGACCGGCCGGTGGCCGCGGTGGGCGAGGACCAGCGAGTCCCCCAGCGGGGTCTGGAGCTGGCCGGTGAAGTCACCGAGCGCGGAGGAGGCGAGCAGCTCGTCGCTGGTGCCAGTGGCGAAGAAGAGGTGCGCGAGGATGTCGTCGCGGTCGATGACGCTTCCGGATGGTTCGAGCATGGATACTCCTGGTTGTGACCCGCCACCCGAGGGGGTGCTGGTCGGACTCCTGGAACATCGGCATTCGCGAACGGCGGCTAAAGCGCTACGGGACGGGTAGCACCAAACGGAAGGTGGAACCGCCACCTTCTCGTGCGAGCACGCTCACGGTGCCCTGGTGGGCGCCCGCCACGAGCTGCACGAGGAACAGGCCGAGCCCGTTCCCGGTGCGCGACGGCGCGCGACGCACGGCGACGCCCGCGAACTTCTCGAAGAGGTACTCGCGCACGTCCTCCGCGACGCCGGGGCCGCGGTCGTGGACCTCGAACTCCACCGAGCCGTCCACCGCGCGCGCGTGGATCTCGAGCTCGTCGCCGCGGCGGCTGTACTTGACCGCGTTCTGGAGGAGGTTGAAGAGGCTGCGCTGGAGGAGCATCGCGTCGCACACGACGCTGGCGCGCGGGTCGACGATGCGGCGGATCGTGAGGTCGCGGGCGCGCGCGCCGGGCTCGACGAGGGTGACGGCGCCGGACACGAGCTCGTCGAGGCGGGTCGACACGCGGTTCAGCGGCAGCTCGCCGTCTTCGAGCAGCTTGATGCGCATCATGTCGTCGAGCGTGGCGCTCATGCGGCCCGCCGCGCCGAGCAGGGTGGTGAGGTCCTCGTTCGTGCAGGTCGCGCCGGCGTACTGGATGGCCTCCATGAGGACCATCAGGCCGCCGAGCGCGTTGCGCAGGTCGTGCGTGACGAGGGAGACGAGGTCCTCCTTCAGGGCGTCGAGCTTCCGCAGCTCCTGGACCTGCTTGCGGATCTGGAGATCCTGCTGGCGCAGGCGGAGGAAGGTCTTGACGCGGAGCAGGAGCTCGCGACGGTCGACCGGGCGGGAGAGGAAGTCGTCCGCGCCGGCTTCGAGTCCGGCGTTCCGGTTCTCCTGGTCCCCGAGGGCGGTCAGGAGCAGCACCGGGAGGTAGCCCTCCGTGGGGCGGGCCTTGATGCGACGACAGGTCTCGATGCCGGACAGGCCGGGCATCATCACGTCGAGGATGATGAGATCGGGCGTGACCGTCTCGAGCAGGTCGAGCGCCGCCTGGCCGTCCGCCGCTTCGAGCACGGTGTGTCCGGTCAGCCACGCCGTGAGGAGGACCCGGTTGGTGGCGTGATCGTCGACGACGAGCACGGTGTACGGGGGCATCGGCGCCGACGCCGCCGTTTCAGTACGCTCCATCACTTCCTTCAGTGTGGGGCGAGTCTACCTCATGGCGCCGGTTCGGTGCCCGCCGTTGCGCCGATCGTGCCGGAGCAGATCAGCTGGCGGCCGCCTTCCCGCCGGACCTCGAGCTGCTCGCTGTTGCGGCGGACCTTCACCGCGTCGCTCACGAGGTGCCCGTTCTGACGTACCTGCCGGGTCTCGACCGTGTCACCCGGCATCATGACGACGAGGGAGCCCATCTCGGAGTTCCCTTTCACCATCACCATGCTCGGGTTCGCGCTGGCCTCGCCGCCGAGGGCCGCCGCGTGCACCTGGAGCGAGGCGCTGCTCCAGCTCGCGCCGCCGAGCTCGGTGCAGCCTCGCTCGGGCCGGAGCGCGACCGTCTCGGAGGTGGTGCCGTTGGCGAGGTTCATGTATTGGACGCGGACACGACGGCCGATGGTCGCCTGACCATACCGCTCCGCGGTGACGAGGTCGGTCTTCTCTGTGTCGACGCCGTACTGCGCGAAGACCGCCTCGACGCCCATGGGATCGGCGATCCCCTGGAGCCCGGAGAGGCCGATCTGCCAGGACGTGTCAGGCATCCAGCCCATCTCGATGGCGCCCGGCGCGGCGGACGGTGCGGGGGCGGGCGTGCTCGCGGCGAGCGCGGAGACGGCGGTGAGGAGGAGGAGCATGAGTCACCTGGGGTGAAGGGAAGGGGAGCTACGGGAACGCGAGGGGGCTCACCGTGGGGAAGCCGACGCCCGGGCGGGCGAAGAAGTAGCCCTGGAGCAGATCGCAGCCGAGCGAGAGCAGCACGTCGCGCTCCGCCGCCGTCTCGATGCCCTCGGCGACGACCTCGCAGCCGAGCTCGCGACACACCTCCACCATCGCCCGGACGAGGGTGACGCGCTTGGGATCGCGGTCGATGCCGCGCACGAGCGACATGTCGAGCTTGGCGACGTGCGGAGCCAGGTTCGCGAGGCTGGAGAGCCCGGAGTAGCCCGCGCCGAGGTCGTCGATGGCGATCTGGAAGCCGGCGTCGCGGAGGCGGCGGAGGGCGTCGTCCACGCCGGGCATGCCGTCGAGGCGCGCGCGTTCGGTCACCTCGAGGGTGATGCGGTCGGCGTAGGGCCGGAGGGGATCCTCGTCGGAGTGGAGCGAGGGATCGATGACGTCGTCGGGGTGGAGGTTCACGAAGAGGCGTTGTCCGGGCGGGAGCTCGCTCGCACGGAGGGCGGCGGCGCGGCGGACGGCGCGGCCGAGCTCGAAGAGGCGGTCGGAGCGCTCGGCCTCGGAGATGACGTCGAGCGGGGTCGGCAGCGAGGGGCAGTTCGAGCGGAAGAGGACCTCGTGCGCGTAGATGGAGCGCGTCGACATGCGGACGATGGGCTGCGCGGCCAGCCAGAGGCTCCCGAGGGCCTCGTCGAGGTGCCGGTTCGGGAGCGGGATGACCCGCGCGACGGGGCGGGGCGGGGCGACCTCGCGCCGCAGGCGGGACACTGCGCAGATACGTGCGGCCTCGCGGACCTCGGCGACGAAGCGGTCCGGGTTGATCGGCTTGGTGAGGTAACGGTGCACGCCGCGCTCGATGGCGTCGATGGCGGTGTCGACCGTGGGCTGCGCGGTGATGACCAGGAAGGGGGCGTCGGGGTCACCGGCGCGCAGGCTCGGGATGATCTCCAGGGCCATGCCGTCGGGGAGCCAGAGGTCGCTCACTACTGCGGCGTACGTGTTCCCCTCGCCCAGCCGCGCGCGGGCCTCGGCCGCGGAGTCCGCCGTGTCCACGAGGAAGCCCGCTCGGCGAAGCAGCCGCGCGTAGAGCGTCCGCAGCGGGGCGAGGTCCTCGACGATGAGGATGGTGCGCGCATCGTCGCCCGGGGTGCTTTCGGGGAGCGCAGCGTCGGAGAGCGACGCTTCGGCCGTAGCGAGCATGTGCATGCTCCTCGATTCGGCAGGCTGCCGGGAGACTGTAGAGGGCGCGTGCAACGAAGTGTCTCTTCCTCCGTACAGGACGGAACAGGCGCGGGAGTGGGCGCCGGTTAGGAAAGGTCGTGCGCGCGCTCCCGGATGATCCCGACACCCTCGATCTGCTGCCCGTCTTCTGTCTGGACTGGCTCCACATCCTCGACGGCCGCATCTGGCCCGCCGTCCTCGAGGCGCGTGACTGCGCTGCGCTGCACCGCCTCGGCCACACGGCGAACGGCTCGTTCAGCCAGTTCGGGCTCGCCGACGGCGCCGTGCTCGGCAACGACCTCATCGCGTGCTCGCGCGTAGACGATTGGGACGGCGCGATCCGCACGGTCGCCGCGATGCGCCTCGTGGTGGCGGAGCTGCTGGAGCAGCTCGGCCAGGCCGCCTCCTGAGGAAGACGGACGGCGCCGCTGCCCCGGGGGGGGAGCGCAGCCCGATGAGCCGCACGGGGGCTGCGTTTGCGCGCCGGAGACTCAAGTCCGGGGGGGATCGGCCGTAGGAGGGAGGTGCGGACTCCGTGCCCGCAGCCCACTCTCGTCGGAGGAGATCTTCATGCGCAAATTCCTCGCGTCCGTCCTCGCATCCTTCGCTATCGGCGCCTCGGCGCTCGGCGCGGACACCGCGAACCACACGGTCACGGTCACGGTCAGCGCGGTGAACGAAGTCGCGATCTCGGGCGGGAACGTCGCCCTCGCCATCAACGGGGGCACTGCCGCCGGCCCCGCCACCGCCAGCGACGCGACCACGGCGGACCTCCTCTGGTCCACCAACGAGAGCGACAAGAAGATCACCGTCGCGAGCAGCCTCGCGACCATCAACTACCCGCTCACCGTCGAGGCCCTCAACGCCACCGGCGGCACCGTCGGCCCTGCGCTGACCCTCTCCGACACCGCCCAGGACCTCGTCACCGGGATCTCGCTCAACAGCGGCTCGGCCGACCTCGCCTACACGGTGTCCGCGACCGCCGCCGGCGGGACGGGGAGCGAGGCGCACACGGTGACCTACACGATCACCGCCGAGTAGCGACCGTGTCCGCCGCCGCGCTCCGCGTCACCGTCGCCCTGGCCCTCGCCGGCCTGGTCTGCGGGCCCGCGCGCGCGATGGACATCGCGCTCACCGGCGGCTGGTCGGTCGCGATCGGCCCTGCCGATCTCGCCTCGGGCGCCGGCAGCGACCTGCGCGGCCACGTCGACAGCACCGCCACCGAGGTGCTGCTCGACATCTCGCTCACCACGGGGAACGCGGACGCCTGGCGCGTGGACGTGCGCCGCATCGACAGCCTGTGGGACGCCGGCCTGCACCTGTGGGTCCGGCGCGCGGGGGAGGGGAGCGGCACCGGCACGATCCTCGACGGCCTCGGCTGGGTCGAGATCGGTGTCACGAACACCCCCTTCTTCGAAGGCTCGGGCGACCGCGACGACGTCCCCGTCCAGCTCCGCCTCACCGGCCTCGCCCTCGGCGTCTCCCCCGAGGCCTACCTCGCCTCTCTCCAGTACACAATCGTCGATTCTCCCTGAGGGAAGCATGTCGTTCCTCCTCTCCGTCCTCCTCGCCCTCCCGTCCTTTGCCAGCGACTTCAGCGTCGTCGGCCCCCTGGTCCGCGAGGACCACCTGGATCCCGGCCAACGTACGGCGGGCACCATCCTCGTCCGGAACAACAGTGACAGCGCCCAACAGTTGATGGTGTACCGTCGTGACTACCTGTTCCACGCGGACGGCACCAACGAGTACCTCGAGCCCGCCACGACCGCGCGCTCCAACGCCGCATGGGTCGACTTCACGGCGAGCGAGCTCATCCTCGAGCCGCACGGCACCGAGCGGCTCCACTACCGCGTCGACGTGCCGCTCGATCCGAAGCTGGCGGGGACCTACTGGAGCCTCCTGATGATCGAGCCGTCTGCCGTGGAGCCGCTCGAGACGGCGGCCGGCGGGAAGACCGTCTCCATCCAGACGGTCGTCCGCTACGGCATCCAGCTCGTCTCACACGTCGGCTCGGCCGAGGGCGCGCTGCTCGCGTTCGACCACGGCGAGCTCGTGCCCTCCGCCCCGCCGGACCCGGCGCAGCCGCTCACCGCCAAGGCCGAGCGCGCGCTGCACGGCGGCCGCATGTCGATCGACATCCGCAACGCCGGCACCTCCCTGCTCGCGCCGCGGGTGTGGGTCGAGCTGTTCGACGCGAACGGCGAGAAGGCGGGGCGCTTCGAGGCGCGCGGCCGGCCCGGGCTCCTCCCGGGGTGCTCCGCCCGCTACGCGATCGACATCGGCAACGTGACGCCCGGCGCGTACACGGCGCTGACCGTCGCGGACGCCGGGATGAACTCGGTCTTCGGGACCGAGTACCAGCTCGACCTGCATTGACGGCCGGGGTGTGCGCGTCCTCCACCTCCTCCTCGTCGCGCTCGCGCTGATCGCGGGCGTCGCGCGGGCCGCCACCCCGGGGCCCGTCGTGCGGAGGGTGTCGGACGACGAGGAGGTGGGCGCTCGGCCCGGGCAGGTCGTGACCGCGGTGTTCTCCGTCGGCGCGGCCGGCGCGGATCGGGTGCTCGTCGAGGCCCTCGCGCTCCCCCCGGGCTGACCGCGGCGACGCCGACGGGGCCGCTCGCGATCGCGGCGGGCGCGACGCGCACGCGGATCCTCGCGTTCCAGGTGCCGCTCGACGCCGGCGCGGGCGAGTGGCCCGTGACCTACACCGTCACCGACCCGGCGGCCCCCGACCGCCCCGCCACCGCGGGCCTGCGCGTGCGGGTGGCGCGCGTCGCCGGGCTACGCATCGAGGTTCGGGCCCGCCCCGAGTACGTCGTCGCGGGCGACACGGGCGCCTTCACCCTCCGCGTCACCAACCTCGGGAACGTGGCGGAGCGCGTGGCCCTCGACGCCGCGGCCGAGAGGGGGCTCGCGGCGCGGCTGTCGATGGCGCGCCTCGACCTCGCGCCGGGCGCCTTCGCCGACGTGGCGCTGGACCTCGACACCGATCGCGAGGAGCCGCGGCCGACGGAGCGCGTCGTGCGGCTGGTGGCCCAGGCGGGGGGCACGCGCGCCGACTCCGCGATCATCGTGCCGATCGTGCCGCGCGCGGGCCGCAAGGACGGGCTCCGCCACCTCCCGCTCCGCGCCGCGGTGGTGGGCACGACGGACGGCGCGCGCGTCGGGGTCCAGGCGGTGGTGGAGGGGAGGGGCGCGCTGGACGCCGCGGGCGCGTGGGTCGCGGACGTGGCGCTGCGCGGCCCCGACGCCGCGGAGACCGGCGCCTTCGGCGAGCGCGACGAGTACCGGCTCGACCTCGTCGGCCCCTGGGCGCGCGTCAGCCTCGGCGACCGCGTGTACAGCCTCTCGCCGCTCACGAACCCGGGGCGCTACGGCCGCGGCCTCGGTGGAGAGCTGCGCGCGGGGCCGCTCTTCGCGGGCGCCTACCATGTGTGGGAACGCGACGTCGCGCGGCCCGACGGCGAGCTCGGCGTCACCGCGGGCGCGCGGTTCGGCGAGGAGGGGCGCGTCGGCGTGCAGCTCCTCCGGCGCGCCTCCGCCGACCCCGACGTGGACGACACCGTCCTCTCCAGCCTCGCCGCGCTCCTCCCGTTCTTCGGCAGCTCGCGCATCGAGTCGGAGGTCGCCCTCGACGTGTCCGCCGCGCGCCCGTCCGTCGCGAGCCGCGCGCAGTTGCTCCTCCAGCTCCCGAGCGGCCTGGCCCTCACCGTGCGCGAGCTCGCCGCCACGCCCGACTTCGGCGGCTACCAGCAGGACCTCCACCGTACGGACGCGAGTCTGGTCGTTCCCCTCGCCAAGCAGGTTGCGCTGCGCACCTCCGGGGCGCGGGAGGAGCGCAACCTCGCGCGCGATCCCGACCGCGGCGCCGCGCCGATCGGCTACCGCGCCGAGTCCCACGTCGTGTGGAGCCCGCGGGCCTGGTCGGTGGAGGGCGGGCTCGCGGGGGCGCTGGCCGAGGACGCCCTGCTCGGCGCGAGCTGGCAGGAGGCCGCGGCGCGCGTGCAGCTCGCCCGCGGGGTGCCCGAGCTGTACCTCAGCCTGCTCGGCATCGCGGGGGTGCATCGCGACGCGGCGTCCGCGCTCCTCCACGTCGGCACCCAGGTCGGCGGCAACGTCACGTGGTCGCCCGGCACCCGCCTCGCCCTCCGCGGCCGCGCGAGCTGGGGCACCGACGACGGGGCGCCCTCCTCGCTCTTCGCGGTGGACGCGCAGCTCGCCCTCGCCGCGAGCTGGCGCCCGATCGACGCGCTCGTCGGCGAGATCGAGGGCCGTCGCCGCTTCTCCACGGCGGGCTGGCACGACGACCTCGACACCCGCGCGCAGTACACGTTCGCGGGGGGCGCCGCGGTGGAGGCCCGCTACCGCCTGGGCCACACCGCCGAGGCGGCCACCGACGCCCTCGACCACTCCGCGCGCCTGACCGTGTCGGTGCCGGTGGGGGTGCCGATCGGCCGAAACACGAGCGTCGGGCGGCTGCGCGGGCGCCTGTTCGACGTGGACAGCCGCGCGGGGCTCGGCGGCGTGCTGCTGCGCATCGCGGGGCAGGTCGCCACGACCGCGTCGGACGGCACCTTCCTCGTCACCGGACTGCCGACGGGCGCCCAGCGCCTCGACGTCGACATGAGCAGCCTCGGCTTCACGCGCGTCGCGCTCGACGAGCTGCCGCTCCCCGTCACGATCCGCGGCGGCGAGGTCGTGGACGTGGAGATCCCGACGGCCGCCAGCGCGTCGGTGGCAGGGAAGGTCTTTCTCCAGGGGTTCTCGCCGACCGACTCGGACGAGACCCTGCTCCTCCGCGGCGACGGCAACGACGCGAAGACGCGCCCGGCCGCGGGCGTGAGCGTGGTGCTCGTGCGCGGGGACGAGCGCCACACCCGCGTGACGGACGCGCGGGGCGAGTTCCGCGTGGACGGGCTGCGCCCCGGCCGGTGGACGATGCGCGTGCCCGCCTCGCAGGTCCCGACCTTCTACACGGTGACCGAGCCCGAGCGGCCGCTCACGCTCGCGCCCGGGGTGGTGGCGGCGGTCGACGTGCCCATCGAGCCCCTCGTGCGCCTCATCCAGCTCGTCGGCCGCACCCCCCTCGAGGTCCGCACGCGCGAGGCCGACACCCGGCGGGCGACCCCCGTGCCAAATGCAACCACGGTCGCGACGGCGCGGCGGACGGCGTCGCGACCGCGGCGCGCCACCACGGGCTCGGCCGTGAGCCCGAACAGAAAGAATTTCGCGGGCGCCGCGGCGCCGCTCGGCGCGCTCGCCCACGCCACCCTGAGCGGGGAGGCGACGGTCACCTCGGCGGGGGTCTTCCTCGGTGGCCGGCTGACCTACCAGATCTGGGATGACGACGGAGAGGTCGCCTGTCAGGTGGACGCCGAGTGGCGGGACGATGGCGGGGAACTGCCGTTGGAACCGTGCGAAGAATGTGTCTGGGAGACGAGCGCCACGCTGTCGCGCACGCGCGTGACGGGGGCGGCGTGCGCGGAGATCGACGTGACGGGTTTGTTGCCGAGGGAGGCCAACTGGGGTTGGGCGCCCGTCCTCAGCTATGGTGGAACGCGGAGAAAGAACGTCCTCCTGTCCTGGGGCGGCGACGGATGGGTGCCGTTCGCCAATGGAGTGGATCCTGAGGATCTGAATTTCGTCGTCGAGGCGAGCATGCCCCCCTGACGACGCTCCGACGTCCATCTCGAACCGATGCCGTGGTAGTCTCAGGCACGAGCGGGAGACGAAATGTCGGAGTTGCTGCTCCTGCTGCGCGTTGCCTCCGAGATGTGTGTGTTCCCGATGCACACCGTCATCGAGGTGATGCGACCGCTGCCCATCCAGCCGATGGGGGACGTGCCCCCGTTCGTGCTCGGGCTCGCCCGCGTGCGCGGCGCCCCGGTGCCCGTGGTGTGCCTCGCGCGCCTGCTCGGTCACCCCTCGCCGGCGGTCTACGGCCGCTTCCTCACCGTCCGCGTCGGCGCGGGCCTCGCCGTGCTCGCGGTGGACGCCGTCCTCGGCGTGAACCAGGCCGCCACCGCCGGTCACGCCTCGCTCCCACCGATCCTCCGCGGCGCCCTCCCCGAGGTGGTCGCGGGGCTCGCCGCGCTCGACTCGGCCTTCCTCCTCTTCCTCGACACCGGGCGCATCCTCCCGTCCACGCTCGCCTTTCCCGAGGCGCACGCCGGATGAGCACGGACACCCTCGAGAACCCCTCCCTCGCCACCGCCCGCCGCGCCTTCGACGCGGCCTGCGGGGAGGGCCCGTGAGCGAAGCTCTTGAGGAGACCGTCCGGCGCCTCCGCGCCACCTTCGACGACGCCTTCGCCTCGCCCCGCGTCGAGCGCGCGGTGGAGCTCCACGCCGTGCTCGTCGTCGAGGTCGCACAGCGGATCGTGGCCCTGCGGACCTCCCAGATCGGCGGCATCGCCGCCCGCCCGCGCATCCTCGAGCTGCCCGGCGCGCCGCCGTTCGTGGTGGGCCTCACCGCCCTGCGCGGCGTGGTGCTCCCGGTGTGCAGCCTCGCCGCGATCCTCGGCGTCGGCGGTGGCCGCAGCGACGCCTGGATCGCCTGGGTCGACGCAGACCCTCCCGCCGCCTTCGCCTTCGACCGGCTCCTGGGCCTCTTCCAGGTGCCCGCGGCCGACATCGTCCCGGCCGACCTCGGCCTCCCCTGCACCCCTGGCGCCGCCCGCATCGAGGGGGTCATGCGGCCCCTGGTCGACATGGCGGCCGTCGCGACGTCGTGGGCGCGCGCCCGCCCGCCCAAGAAGGAGCCCTGATGTTCGAACGGTGGACGGTTGACCGTCAGATCGGCCTCGGCCTGTTCGCGCTCCTCTGCCTTTGTGGGATCGTCGGGGCCTTCGGGGTCCGGTCGACCCAGAGCGCGCTCGCCGCGAAGGACCGGGCGATCGAGCACGGCGAGAACCTCGCCGACGCCCAGCAGCTCCGGGCCCAGTCCGAGTACAAGTCCGCCGCGGCCCGGGGCTACCTGCTCGGCGGGAGCCCCGCGCTCTCCGAGCAGGCCGGGGCCGCGCGCCAGGAGTTCGTCAGCACCCTCCGCCACCTCCGCGTGCGCGTCGACACCGACGACGAGCGTGAGATCCTCGGGGACATCGAGGAGGCCGAGAGCACGCACCAGGCCGCCCTCGAAGCGCTGATGGACAGCCGGCGGGAGGGTGTCCCCCTTGAGTCCGTCGCGATGAGCTGGGAGGCCTCGCTCCTGCCGCGCCGCTCCGCGCTGAACGACCGCCTCCTCGCCTACATCGACCTCCAGGAGCAGCGTCGGGACGAGGTCATCGCGCAGGCGAACCTACGCGTCACCCGCGACGCAAACCTCCTCGTCGGCATCTCCGTCGCGGCCGTGCTCCTCTCCTTGCTCGGGGGCGTCGCGCTCGCCCGCAGCCTCGCTCGGCAGATCGGCGCAGCCGGGGAGCACATCCGCACCTCCTCGACGCAGCTCCAGAGCGCGGCGACCCAGCAGGCGTCCGGCTCGCGGGAGCAGTCCGTCGCCATGGGCGAGGTCGCGACGACCATGGGCGAGCTGCTCACCACCTCGCGCCTCATCGCGGAGAGCGCGCAGGCCGTCGCCAAGATCGCGAGCACCACCGCGAACGCCGCGCGGGACGGCGGCGCCGTCGTCGAGCGCACGGAGGAGTCCGTGTTCGCCATCCAGGAGCAGGTCGACGCCATCACCACGTACATGCTCGACCTCGGGCGCAAGTCCCAGCAGATCGGCGCCGTCGTCGAGCTCATCACCGAGCTCGCGGAGCAGACGAACATCCTGGCCATCAACGCCACGATCGAGGCCGGTGGGGCAGGGGAGGGCGGGCGTCGCTTCGCGGTGGTGGCGGACGAGATCCGGCGCCTCGCGGATCGCGTCGGCGGCTCCACCAAGATGATCCGCGGCCTCGTGGAGGACGTGCGCGGCTCCGTCAACACCACGGTCATGGCGACGGAGAGCGCGTCCAAGGTGGTCGAGGCCGGCACGCGCCAGTTCAGCGAGCTTGCGGCCTCCTTCCAGCAGATCTCGGGGCTGGTCGAGGCGAGCACCGAGGCCGCCCGCGAAATCGAGCTCTCCACCAAGCAGCAGTCCACCGCCGTCGGGCAGGTGAACGTCGCGATCGCGAACGTCGCGCAGTCCACGCGCGAGCTCGAGACCAGCACGATCCAGACGCTCCAGACCGCCTCCGAGCTCAGCGCGCTGTCGCAGGCGCTGATGCGGATCATCTCGTCGCGGGCCGACGCGTAGCGGATGGCGGAGGATACCATCCACTACTTCCGCATCGAGGCCAGGGAGCTGCTCGCCGGGCTCTCGGAGGGTGTGCTCGGGCTGGAGAAGGGCCGCCCCGAGGACCTCGCGCGGCTGCTCCGGTACGCGCACACGCTCAAGGGCGCGGCGCGGGTGGTCGGGCAGAACGACATCGGCGCGCTCGCGCACGCCTTCGAGGAGGCGCTGGACGCGGGCACCGCCGGGATGCCGGCCTCCCCGCCCCGGATCCGGGAGCTGCTCGCCCGGCTCGACGTCATCGCTGAGCACGTCTCGGCCCTGTTCCCCGTCCCCGGTCCTGCGACGGGCGGCGCCCCGGGTGGGGGGCCCGTAGACACCGTGCGCGTCGAGCTGCGCGAGATGGACGCCCTCCTCTCCGCCGTCCACGTCGTCGGCGCGCGCCTCGCGGGGCTCAAGCGCCCGATCGAGGAGCTCGAAGGCGCGCAGCGGCGCGTCCAGTCGATCGAGGCGAAGGTGCGCACGCACCCGGCTCGGGCGTGGACGCGCGGCGAGCTCAACGCCCACGTCCGCCTCCTGCTCGATGAGCTCTCGGAGACGCTCGAGCGCTGCCGCAACGACCTGACCGACGCCCGCGAGCGCTCGGAGGGCGAGCTGTTCCTCCTCCACGACCGCGCCCAGCGGATGCGCCTGCTCCCGGCCGGCGTGCTCTTCTCGGCGCTCGACCGGGCCGCGCGGGACGCTGCCGCGGAGCTGGGGAAGTCGGTCAGCTTCGCGGCGACGGGGGACGACGTCCGTGTCGGCTCCCACGTCCTCGACCTCGTGAAGGAGGCGCTCCTCCACGCCGTGCGGAACGCGGTGGCGCACGGCATCGAGGCTCCGCGCGTCCGCGCCACCCTCGGAAAGCCCGAGGAGGGGCAGATCCGCGTCTCCGTGGAGCGGCGCGCTGAGGGCGTCGTCGTCTGTTGCTCGGACGACGGCGCCGGCCTCGACGTCGCCGAGATCGGGCGCGCCGCGGCCCGCCGGGGGCTCCTCGACCCCACCGAGATCCAGAGCTTGACCCTCGATCGCGCCGTCGCGATCCTCGCGGGCGGGGGCGTCTCCACGCGGGAGCGCGCGGACCTCGTGGCGGGGCGCGGCATCGGCCTGAACGCGGTGAGCGTCGCGGTCGCGCGCGCGCACGGCCGGTGGACGGTGCGCTCGGAGCCCGGCGTCGGCGCCACCGTCGAGATCCGCGTCCCCCTCACGCTCACGTCCCTGCTCGCGCTCGAGGTGCGGGTCGGCACGCGCGAGGTGTGGATCCCCGCCGAGGCGGTGAAGCGCACGGCGCACGTCCTCCCCTCCGCCGTGGTCCGAACCGAGGGGCACGCGGCGATCCTCGAAGAAGGCGCAGCCGTCCCGCTGATCTCCCTCCCCGTGCTCCTCGCGCCGTCGGGGCCCCCGCCGCTCCCCGCGGCCCCGCGGGAGCGCAGCCTCTCGGGCGCCGAGCGGGGCGAGCCCGTCGTCATCGTGGAGGCGGAGGGGCGCCGCGTCGCCGTCCGGGTGGACGCCCTCGTCGGCCTCCGCACCATCCTCATGCACCCGCTCCCCGCCGGCCTCGAGGACATCCCGCTCGTCTCCGGCACCACGCTCGACGCCGAGGGCCACCCCGAGCTCGTGCTCGATCCCGCCGGCCTCGTCCGCGCGCGCACCCCCGGGAGCGGCCGCGAGCGCCTCGCTGGTCCGCGCCGCCCCGTCCTCGTCGTCGACGACTCGCTCACGACGCGCCTCCTCGAGCAGAGCATCCTGGAGACCGCCGGCTACGAGGTGCACCTCGCCGTCAACGCCGAGGACGCGCTGCTCCACGTGCGCGAGCGCACCTACGGCCTCGTGCTCGTCGACGTCGAGATGCCCGGGATGGACGGCTTCTCCTTCGTCGCCGCCGTGCGCGCGGACCCCACCCTCGCCCACACCGCCTGCATCCTCGTCACCTCGCGGAGCGGCCCCGCGGACGCCGCGCGCGGCAGCCAGGTCGGCGCCGCCGGCCTCATCGGCAAGGACGAGTTCGACCAGACCGAATTCCTGGCGCTCGTGCGCCGGCTGTTGGGCTAAGTGGGCGAGCCCTCCCGCACGCTGCGCGTGTTCGTGGTGGACGCCCTCTCCCGGTGCCCGAGCCAGATCGCCGCCCAGCGAATTCTTGCCCCCACCGGCGTCGGCCGGGAGATATCGGCTCTCGCGGCCACCGCTAGGAGACCATGACCGCTCGCGTGCTCATCGTGGACGACAGCTTCACCGTGCGGATGGACCTCCGGGCCACCTTCGTGGACGCGGGCTTCGACGTCACTCTTTGCGCCACCCTCGCCGAGGGGCGCGTCGCCCTCGCGCACGAGCCCTACGCGCTCGTGGTCCTCGACGTCGTGCTCCCGGACGGCGACGGCGTGGATCTTCTCCAGGAGATCAAGGGGCCGGGCGGCGCCACGCCCACGCCCGCGGTCATGCTGCTCACGTCCGAGGCCGTCGTGCGCGACCGCATCCGCGGCTGGTCTATCGGGGCGGACGACTACATCGGGAAACCCTACGATCGAGGCTACGTCGTGGCCCGCGCGCGGGAGCTCGTGCACGGCCACTCCGCGAACACCAGCGCCATCCAGACCCGCGCCGTGCTCGTCGTGGAGAACAGCCCCGTCTACGGCGCCGTGCTGCGCGCGATGCTGGAGGAGGCCGGCTACTCGGCCCGCCTCGCCACGACCGGAGAGGAGGGCCTCCGGATCGCCCTCGCGCTGCGCCCCTCCGCCGCCATCGTGAGCGCGCGCCTGCCGGGGATAGACGGTGCGACCGTCGTGAAGCGTATGCGGTTGGACGCCGCGCTCCGCAGTATGCCGGCGCTGCTGTTGACCACCTCCGCGGACGTGAGCGAGGAGCTCCGCGCGCTCGAAGCCGGGGTGGACGCCTTCGTGCGCCGCGGCGCCGACCCCGGCCTCATCCTCGCGCGCCTCGCGCCGCTCGTGCGCGGCGGCGCGGACGGCCTCCATCCCCAGCCCTCGCCGAGCGCGCTCGGCCCGAAGCGCATCCTCGTCGTCGATCCCGACCCGAGCTTTCCGAACGCCCTCGCCGCCCAGCTCGAAGGGGAGGGGTACGAGGTCGCCGTCGCGACGTCGGGCGAGGCCGCACTCGAGCTCCTCACCGTCCAGCCGCTCGACTGCCTCCTGCTCGAGGTCCACCTCCCCGGGCGCGCCGGCCTCGACATCTGCCGCGAGATCAAGGAGATGCCGACGCGGCGGGACACCCCCGTCGTCATCGTGACGGCGCTCGAGGAGCAGGAGACAATGATCTCCTGCATGAACGCCGGCGCGGACGACTTCGTCTCCAAGTCCAGCGGGCTCGACGTCATCCGCGCGCGCGTGCGCGCCCTGCTCCGCCGGAAGCAGTTCGAGGACGAACGCCGTCAGATCCAGGAGAAGGAGCTCCGTCAGCAGCTCCACGCCGCCGAGGCCCACGCCGCCTGGGACCTCGCCGAGGCCCGCGCCGCCCTCCTCGCGGACCTCCGCGAGAAGCACGACGAGCTGCGCCGCATCAACGAGCTGCTCGAGGTCGCGCGCGACCAGGCCGAGCGGGAGAGCCACTCGAAGTCCCGCTTCCTCGCCAGCATGTCGCACGAGCTGCGCACGCCGCTCAACGCGATCATCGGCTTCTCCGAGCTGCTCGAGCAGGAGCTCTTCGGCCCCCTGAACGACCGGCAGATGCAGTACATCGGCCACGTCCACTCCAGCGGCCGGCACCTGCTCTCGCTCATCAACGACGTGCTCGACCTCTCCAAGATCGCCGCGGGCCGCATCGAGCTCAAACGCGAGCACATCGATCCCGGCGCCATCGCCGAGGCCGCCATCGGCATCGTCCGCCCGCTCGCGCTCAAGCAGGGCGTCCAGCTCGACGCCGACATCGACGCCGCGCTGCCGATGCTCCACGCGGACGCCATCCGGCTCCGGCAGGTGCTCTACAACCTGCTCTCGAACGCCATCAAGTTCACGCGGGCCGGCGGCCGGGTGCGCCTGCGCGCGTGGGCGTCGGAGGAGCACCTCTACCTCGCGGTCACCGACACCGGCATCGGGATCCGCGTCGAGGACCTCCCGCGCCTGTTCCGCGAGTTCGAGCAGATCGAGTCCGACGCCTCGGGCAAGCCCGAGGGCACGGGCCTCGGCCTCACGCTCTCCCAGCGCCTCGTCGAGCTGCACGGCGGCGACATCTCCGTCGCGAGCGAGGTCGACGTCGGCTCCACCTTCACCGTGTCGCTCCCCCTCCAGATCAGCGGCTTCGAGCTGATGCCGACGGTCGAGTCCGGCACTGGTCCGCTGGTCCTCATCGTGGAGGACGACGCCAAGGCCGCCGACCTCATCGCGGGCCACCTCCGCGTCTCCGGCCTCTCCGTCGCCTGGGCGCGCACCGGCGAAGAAGCCCTGGAGATCGTGAGCCAAACCCGGCCGGTCGCGATCACGCTCGACATCCTCCTCCCCGGGCTCGACGGCTGGGAGCTCCTCGCGCAGCTCCGCGCCGACCCCGCGATCCAGTCCATCCCCATCATCGTCGTCACCGTCGTCGACGAGGCCACTCGCGGCCTGGCCCTCGGGGCGTCGGACTACCTCGTCAAGCCGGTCGACCGCGAGACGATCCTCCGCAGCCTCGAGGCCGTGGGCGTGCCCATCGAGCGCGGCCTGCACGTGCTGCTCCTCGGCGCCGCGAGCTCCGAGCTGGCCCGCGTCGAGGCCAACCTTCGCGCCACCGGCCACCGCGTGAAGCGCTCGATCGAGCCCGCCATCGCCGCAGGGGAGCTCGACGACATCGACCTCGTCATCGCCGACCTCTCCGGCGAGCCCCGCGAGGTCCGGCGCCTCCTCGCCCTGCTCCACCCCTCCGTCGTCACCAAGCCGGTGCTCACCCTCTCCCGCCCCGACGGCCCACCCGCCCCGTTCCCCGTCTCCCTCGAGCGCCCCTACGCCCTCGACGCGGATCGGCTCGCGGCGGCCGTGCGCGCGGC
>CAJBVW010000006.1 GCA_903959175.1 uncultured Pseudomonadota bacterium | reverse complement strand
CGAGGTAGAGGTGGACGCCGGCCCAGAAGGCGGCGTCACCGAGGAGGTGGCGCAGCGTGTGGATCACCAGCGCGCCCTTCTCGTACAGGTGGCGATCGAAGAGGTCGATCGGCGACTTGAACTGGTAGGACACGATCGGCCGGCGGTACCGCCCGCCGTCCTCGCCGAGGTAGTTGCCGAGGTGCTCGAAGAGGTGCCAATCGGCGTCGTCCACGCCCTTGTCGACGCGCGCCCAGAGGGTCTCGGTGTAGGTGGCCCACCCCTCGTTCAGCCAGCCCTGGGACCAGTCCTGGCAGGTGAGCAGGTCACCGAACCACTGGTGCGCGAGCTCGTGGACGATGAGGTCGTCGAGGTCGCCGTCCATCGCGGCGACGTCGTCCATGAGGACGAGGTCGGTGAGCGTGGTGGCGGCGGTGTTCTCCATGCCGCCGAAGATGAAGTCGTGCACGACGACCTGATCGTAGCGGGGCCACGGATAACGGCCGTAGATCGTGGAGAGATGCGCGACCATCGCCGGGGTGCGGGCGAAGGTGCGCTCGACCAGCGCGGCGGGCGTGCCGGCGGGAACCGCGTAGCGGACGGGGATGCCGTCCCACTCCGAGGTGTGGATGTCCATCTTCATCACGACGACGGAGAGCAGGTACGCCGGCATCGGCTCGGCCTGATCCCACGACCAGGAGTTGCCCTCGTGCGCGACCATGCGGCCGTTGGAGAGCACGCCGTAGCCTTCGGGCGCGGTCACGCGGATGGACCACGGGTGCTTCACGGAGGGGTGGTCGAAGCAGGGGAAGAGGAAGTGCCCGTCTTCGTCCTGGCATTGGGTCCAGGCCTCGGGGGCGCGATCCGGCTCGGCGGCGGTGGGGCCGACGAACCAGAGGCCGCGGCGCGGCGAGCCGTGCCAGCGCACGACGACGGCGGCGGCGGGTGCGACGTGGAGCTTGCCGTCCGCGTGGCGCCAGGGGTGCGGGGCGCCGGAGGGGGTCTCGACGGCGTCGACCGTGACCTCGTCGAGATCGAGGGCGTACCAGCCGTCCTGCCCGGGGAGCGCGCCGAAGCGCACCGTGGCCGAGCCGGACATGGTGCGCGCCACGGGGTCGATCTTCAGATCGAGCGCGACGTGCTCGAGGGCGTAGCCGCGGTCGGGCGGGTAGCTCGGCTCGGTGCCGGGCTCGGCGAAGGCGCGGCGGGCGGCCAACGCCCACCCGCCGAAGCGGGCCTCCTGCTCGAGACTCTTGTCGGTGAGGAAGCTGGGCATACCGGACCTCGCGGGGGCGCGCTTCTATCACGCCGCGCGCCGCCGCGCGACCATGCCCCTCAACGAAGGCTTCAACCTGATGAATCCACCGGCGGTCAGGCCTGCGGGATCCGGTCGGCCCGGGCCTCGGCGACCGTGAGCAGCCGCTCGATCGCGTACTGATGGTGGAGGCCCTTGCTCGCGACGAGCGGCTGCCCGTCCTTGAAGATGAGCAGCGCCGGGGCGTCCTTGACGCCGAAGGTCCCCGCGACCCGCGGGTTGTCGGTGAGGTTCAGCTTCAGGACGCGCACCGACGGGTGCTCCGTGGCGAAGCGCTCCACGATCGGGGCCTGCACGCCGCTCTTTCCCGACGCGGGCGCCCAGCAGTCGACCAGGGTCATGCCCGCGGCCATGAGCACGTCGTTGCGGAAGCTGCGGTCGTTCGTCTCTCGGATCATCGTGGCTCCTGGAGCCCCGCCCCGCCTGCCCGGGCACGCGTCCTCACCCGCGGAGGGATCCGCGTCGAACGTTCACCTTGGGCGCCGCGGGGGATGCGGCGGCTCGTGTTGCGACGAACGTAGACGCGGGCGCGGCGGGGTCAAGCGGGCGGGCGGCCCGGACCTGTCACGGTTGGTCCCGTGCGCGGCGTGAGGCGCCTGGAGGGCGGCCGCGCGTCCGCGCGCGGACGGTCCCGGCCGCGTGTCCGCACGCGGACGGACCAAGGCCGAAGGCCGCGCCCGCAAGGGGCCGACCCCCGGCCCCGCCGGGGGGCACGCCCAGAATCCGAACGACTACGCCTCGGGCTGCTGCTTGAGCCGCGACGGGTCGGGGAGGAGGATGTAGCCGGTGTCCATGTCGCCGAGGAACGCGCAGCCGTCCGGGCCGACCTGGCCGAGGTAGGCCGCCACGTACGCGCAGACCAGCGCTTCGAGGCGCTCTTCGAGCTCGCCGAGGCGGGTGCCGTTCAGGTCGGGGAGGTGGGCGTCCATCAGCTGGTCGAGCTCGGGGGACAGGTGGAGGCGCGGCGTGCCGCCCTCGATGAGGCGCTCCTCGATGAGCTCGCGGAGGCGATCGACGGCCTCCTTGCGGCCGCCGATGGGGCCGGACTTCATCCGGATGGGCCGATCGACGCCGAGGAGCAGCACCTGGGCGGCCTGGGTGTGGGTCTCGACGATGCGATCCCCCTCGGAGGCCGGGTTGGGATCGAAGCCCATGCGCATGAGCGCCCGGCCCATCGTGCGCGGGTGGCTCGCGGAGACGGAGTTGTTGGCGTACTCGTCGATCCGGTACCGCGAGAAGTGCTCGAGCAACGCCCGATCACAAGGGCGGGAGCCCGAGAGGTTGTCGACGATGATGGGGGCGTTCACGGCGAGCGTGGCGCTCCCGCGACCGCGGTTCCGGGTGATCCAACGGAGCGTGTCTTCGTGGCTGCGGAGCGAGTCCGCGGAGACCAAGCGAACGCCACCGTCCTCGGTGGGCTCCAGCACTACACCGCCCGAGCTGTCCCGAGGCGTCCAGCCGAGATCGAGCCCGAGGTATCGAATCTTGCGCAACCTGCCCTCCACGTCACTTCCACCGGTTCAACAGGCCGCCGACCGCCATCCGTGCTCCGGACAGCCGCGCACCCCCCGGACGCGTGAGCTCGACGAGCCCGCGCGCCATCCCGACGAGGTTGTCCCCGTACGGGTACCACCACATCTCCTTCTTGCCGCGAGAGCGGTCCACGCACACCGTGCGAGGATGGACGAGCGCCTCGAGCCCGAACCGGGACCCGGTGACGCCGTAGCCGCTCTCCTTGCGGCCGCCCCACGCCGCCGAGCCCATGGGCCCGGTGAAGCAGCAATTGTTCACGAAGGACACCCCGCTCGTGACGCGGGCCGCGAGGGCCTCGGCGCGCCGGAGATCCTTGCTCCACACCGACGCGCACAGCCCGTACGGCGACGCGTTGGCGCGGGCCACGGCTTCGTCCTCCGTCGTGAAGGCGGCGATCGGGAGGACGGGCCCGAAGGTCTCGTCCCGCATGACGACCATGTCGTCCGTCACGTTGGTGAGGACGGTGGGCGGGTAGTGATACCCCTCCCCCGTCGGTGCCCCGCCGGTGCGCGCGACCGCGCCTGCGGCCACCGCGGCGGTGACGTGCCCGTGCACCTTGTGGAGCGCCGCCTCGTTGATGAGGGGGCCCACGTCGGGGGTGCCCGAGGCCGCGCCGACGCGGAGGGCCCGGGTGGCGGCGACGACCTTCTCCACGAAGGCGTCGTGCACGCGCGTGTCGACGTAGACGCGCTCGACCGAGGCGCAGTCCTGGCCGGCGTTGTGAAACGCGCCCCAGACGATGCCGTTGGCGGCGCGCTCGAGATCGGCGTCGTGCAGGACGATCGCGGGGTCCTTGCTTCCCAATTCGAGCGAGGTCGGCAGCAGGTGCGCCGCGGCGCGCTGCGCCACCGCCCGACCGCCACCGACGCTGCCGGTGAAGACCACGCGGTCGACGCCGCCGTCCACCAACGCGGCGCCCTGCGCGGGCCCGCCCTGGATCGTGACGACGAGGTTCGCGGGGAAGGCGGCCGTGAAGATCTCGTTGAGCAAGGCGCCGCACCGCGCCGCGTGCTCCGACGGCTTCCACACCACCGCGTTGCCCGCCAGGACCGCCGGCACGACGGTGCGCAGCGGGAGGTGGATCGGGTAGTTCCACGGCATGATCAGCCCGACGACCCCGATGGGCTCGATCTTGAGCACGACGTCCTTGCCGGGGTAGTTGATCGGGGAGAGCGGCACGGGGATGTCGGCCAGATCGTCGTCGATGCGGTCGAGCCAGGTGTCGAAGAGCTCCTGGGCGGTGACGATCTCGCTGGTCCACGCCTCTCCGGCGGGCTTGCCGATCTCGGCCACCAGCAGATCGGCGAGCTCGGGCGCGCGCGCGAGGAACACCGCCGCGAGGCGACGGACGGCGGACTTGCGATCCTCGAGCGGGGTGGCGGCCCACGCCGCGCCGGCCACCCGGGCGCGCGCGATGCAGCTCGCGACATCCGCCACGGGCGTGACCGGCAGCTGCCCCACCACGGACCCGGTACGCGGGTCGCGCAAGGTCAAGGGGGTATCGCCGAGGTCTGACATCAAAGCCCCCGTATCGCGTCTAGGGCCGCTGCGCCCCTCCCCCCAACGCCCAGCGAGCGACCGGTCGCTCGGTCCACCGCTCGCCGAACGCGCCGGGCAGGCCCTCCAACGCGGCGGTCACGATGGCCCGCGCCTCGTCGCGATCGGAGGCCAACCTGCGCGCGTGGAGGACCTCGAGCAGCAGCATCCGATCGTCGGCGGTGCGCGCTTCGGCCTCGGCGGCGGTGAGGACGTCGATGTCCCGCCCGGTGCGGCCCCCGGCGAGGAGCAGGCGCGCGAGGAGCCCGGGGAGGCCGATGCCCCCGAGGGTGTCCACGGCGTCCCCGACCGCGGCGCCGTCGACCGTGAGCATGCCGACCATGCCGGTATGGAAGGCGTGGGGGATGCGATCGGGGAGGTTGGCGGCGCCCTCGACCGCGCGCAGGTGGGCGGCGAGCGCCGCGGGGCTGTCCCCGAGCGCGGCGCGCAGCTCGGCGAGCGCGCCGAGGTACTCCCGGCGGACGGGCCAGGGCGTCGGGGTGTCGCCGCAGCGCGCGTGCGCCACGAGGAGCGCCTCGGCCCCCTCGACGTCTCCCACGGTGAGGAGGACGCGCGCGCGGCCGATGGCGACGGAGGCGGCGCTGAAGGGCGCGTTGCGCTCCCCCACGAGGTCCTGGGCGGTGCGCAGGGTCTCGATCGCGGCGGCGAGCTGGCCGAGCGAGCGCTGCACGTCCGCGAGCCGCACGAGGGCCTCGCACCCGGCCATCGGGCGCTCGACGGCACGGAGCTCGGCGGCGAGGGCGCGGTAGAGGCTGAGGGCGCGCGTCGGATCGCCGCGGAGGGCGACGATGCGGGCGTTGCCGAGCCGCGCGTCCACGCCGACACGGTCGACCGGGCCGGGCGGCGCGCGGTCGGCGGCGCGCAGGTAGAGCGCGCTCGCGGCGTCGAGCTCCCCGCGCACGAAGTGCACGGCAGCGCTCGCGAGGAGCGCGCGCGCGGGGGTGCCGGCGGGGGCGTCGGGGCCGGGGAGCGGGAGGTCGGGCACGGGGCGCGCGCCGAGGAGCAGCCCCAGCTCGAGGTGCGCGAGGGCGGCGCGCTCGACGAGGGCGGCGTCTTCCCAGGCGACGGCGAGGCCGCGACCGGCTTCGAGGGCGCTGAGGGCCTCGGGGAGGCGGCCGATGCCGCACAGCGCGTCGCAGCGCGCGAGGGCGAGCTGGGCGAGGACGCGGCCGTCGTCGATGGGGAGGCGCGTCGCGACGTCGAGGATCTCGAGGCCCGGGATGGGCCGGCCGCCGGCGACCACCCCGTCACCGAGGGCGACGAGGCGCCGGGTCTCGAGGGGGTCCCGGGCGCCGCGGGCGAGGTGGAGGAGGAGGAAGCGCTGCTCCCACTCGCGGAGGGGCCGGCGCCGGGCGACGGCGGCGAGCGCGAGGTGGGTGCGCCGCTGGGACTCCTCGGAGAGGCCGTTGAGCAGGATGGGCTCCAACACGGCGCGGCGGAGCGAGATCCACTCCTCGCCGCCGCGGAGCGTGACGGCGCAGAGGCCCGTCCGGAGCGCGGGGCCGAGGTCGGAGCCGGAGGGATCGGCGCCGGCGGCGGTGAGGGCGAGGTCGAGCGGCACGGGCTCGCCGGCGACCGCCAGGGCCTCGATGACGGCGCGCGTGGACGCCGGGAGCTTGGAGAGCGCGCGGTCGAAGAGCCGCGTCGTGTCCTCGCCCGGGAGGAGCCGGGAGGAAGCATCCCAGACCCAGCGTGGCCGGCCGTCCTCCCCCATTCCCTCGCACCAGATGGCGCCGCGGTCGACCTGCTCGCGCAGCACCGCGGTCACGATGGCAGGGAGCCCGCCGGAGGTGCGCATCATCGCGGCGTCGAGGCCGGGCGGCAGCGTGGGCGTGCCGAGCATGCTCGCGATCTGCTCGCGCACTTCGGGTAACGTGAGAGGGCGGAGCTCTACATTCTGGCCGATGGGGGCGCCTTGGAGCGCCTGGCCGGTCACGATGACCGCGACGCCGGGGACCTCGGCGATGCGGTCCACGAGCTCCCCGCACCCGTCGGAGGCGAGGTCGAGGTCCTCCACGAGGACGAGGAACCGGCCGCCCTCGGCGGCGAGCGCCCCAATCGCGCCGACAAGTGCGGGGAGGTCGGGCCCGACGGGGCCGGAGATGGCGTCCACCTCCCGGACGAGCGTGGCGAGCACGTCGGCGGGGCCGAAGCGGGGGCGGCAGCGCACCGCAGCGTACTCGACGGCGTCGGCGCGGGCGAGGTTCACCGCGTGGCGCGCGACCATGCCGAGCCCGGAGCCGAGCTCCCCGCGCACCCGCAGGACGCCGCCCACGTCGAGCACCGCCTGGATGGCCCCGGTCGCGGCCTCGCGCCCGACCATGCGGGGCGCGCCGAGCTCGAAGTTCATCCCGCGGCTGCCGGTGAGCTGGGCCAACGCGACCGCGGCCGAGGCCGGGCGCGCCGCCGGATCCCGCGCCATCAGGCGATCGACGAGGGAGGCGAGGCGGACGGGGACGTCCGGCACACGCTCGACGATGGGGACGGCGCCCGCGGCGCGGTGGGCCTGGAGGTAGCCGGCAAGGCCCGTCGCCTGGTACGGGCGCTCGCCGCAGAGGGCCTCGTACAGGGTGATGCCGAGGCTGTAGAGGTCGCAGCGGTGGTCGCACTCGGCGCCCGCGATCTGCTCGGGCGCCATGTAGGCGTGGGTGCCGAGCACGTCGCCGAGCGTGGTGGTGAGCGGGTCGGCGGCGTCCGCGGCGAGGCCGAGGTCGACCAGGACGATGCGACGGTCCCGCCCCATCCAGACGTTGCTGGACTTGATGTCGCGGTGGACGATCCCGTTCTCGTGCAGGTACGCGAGCGTGCGCAGCACCGACGATGCGAACAACACGCCCTCGTCGGGGGTGATCGTGCCAGCGCGCAGGCGCACGTCGAGCGAGGCGCCCTCGAGGAGCTCGAGGACGAGCACGGGCTGATCCCCCTCGACGACGTCGAAGCAGCGGACCACGCCCGGGTGGCTGAGTCGCTGGAGGAGGCGTCCCTCGCGGATGAAGCGCTTCCGAAGCCCCGTACGCTCGGGCTCGCGGAGCACCTTGAGCGCCACGTCACGCCCGCGCCAGGTGCCCCGGAACACGTCCGCGATCCCGCCCTCTCCGATGCGCTCGGCGAAGTCGAGTTCGGGTAGCGTTCGGTGTGGCATCCGCGCGGCAGGGTACCGCAAACAGGGGGCTACCGCGCGCGGAGCCAATCCCTCAGCAGCGGCCAGGTGTGCGCCGGCGCGCTCCGGCCCAACAAGAGGTCGAGATGCCCCCAGTGGACGCCCGTCCCGTAGTCGTCCATCAACGCCCAGGTGCGATCGGCGCCGCCCGCCTGGTCGTACGCGGTGCGCGCGTCGTCCGGGAGCATGAGGTGGTCGAGGTCTCCTGCGAGGACGAGCACCGGCACGTCCGTACGCGCCCATGCCTCGGCGTACTCGAACTTCCCGGTCGCGCCCCACCGCGCCATGTCGAACCACACGTTGCCGCTGGTCCAGTCGAAGCCGAGCTTCAGGCGCTCCTTGAGGAGATCCTCCTCCATGCTGCCGGGCGCCCAGCCGCTCACCGGGAAGGCGTAGCCGGCGATGTCGGAGATGCCGTACAGCTTCGCGAGGAGGCGCCCGGCGAGCTGCGTGCGGACGTTGAGCGCGCCGAGCATGTCTCGGCCCTGCACCATCCCCGAGAATTGGCAGAGCAGCTTGAGCGCGCGGTTGGCCTGCGCGAACTGGAAGAGCGCGCCGATGCCCACCACGCCGCGCATCGGGGCGACGGTCGCCCCCGCGTACACGACGGCGCCGCCGAGCGAGTGACCAACCCAGAACGCAGGTTCCTCCAATACCTCCGCGACACGACGCACATCCCCGACGTAGTCGGCGAAGCAGGCGGACCCGGCGGGCGAGCGCGAATTCCCGTGGCCGGGGAGCTCGAGGTTGAGCACGTCGAAGCCCTCCCCCGCGAGCCACGCCGAGAGCGAGCGGCGCGAGAGGTGCCACGAGTAGCGGTTCTGCGCGAAGCCGTGGACGAGCACGACACGCGGGCCCGCGGAGCCGGG
>CAJBVW010000005.1 GCA_903959175.1 uncultured Pseudomonadota bacterium | reverse complement strand
GTTGCTGCAGGCCGCGGCGGTCGCGCCCGCGCCGGCGGCCCGGCTGTTGCGCGCCGTGGCCGACGCTCTGCGCGCCCCCGATCCCGACGCCGCCTTGCTCGCGGTGATGGGGGAGGCCGGAGCCCTGCAGGTCGAGGGTGGGCTCGCCGGGCTCGACGCGCTCGCGCGGCAGCTGGTCGCGCCCACCCGGGCGGGCCTCGCTGCGGCGCGCGAGGTCGCCGCGGGGCTGGAGACGGAGCGGTCGCGCCTCTCCGCGCAGGCCGAGGGGTTGTCGGCCACGGAGGGGCCGCTCGGCGACGTGCTCCGGCGCGCTACGGCGATGGTGCGTGACGACGCGGCCTTCGCGCCCATCCTCGGCGCCATCGGGCAGGCCGAGGGGCTCGCGCGGCTCGCGGAGACGGTAGTGGCCGACGCGCGCCGCGACCCCCGCGCCGCCGAGGTCGGCGCTGCGCGCCTCGCCTCCGCCGTGCAGGAGCTCGAGGCGACCCTCGCCGCCGCCGAGAAGACGCCGTGGGCCGCCGCCACCGGGCTGGTCGCGGAGCTCGAGGTGCTCGCGGGCGATCGCTCCGAGTCCGCCGAGCTCGCGTTCCTGCGCGCCGGCTGGGCCGAGGCCGAGAAGGGCCTGGGCGACGCGGGCGTCCAGACGCTCTGGGGGGTCGCGTTCGAGAAGTGTTTGCGCTTCGACCTGCTCCCGCTCACCCGCATCGTGGCGCAGCGCCTCCAGGCGGTGGCGATGGACGCGGGCGATCTGCGCGCCGTGGCGACGATCGCGCATCGCGTCGCCGACAACGCGCGGGACCTGGACGAGGTGCGGGTGGAGGTGCTCGCGCGCTCCGAGGAGGCGCTCGTGCTCGCGCGCCTCGGCCTCGGAAAAGACGCGCGTGCCATGGCCACCGACATGGTCGAGCGATCCGTCCACGCCGACGCGCCCACCCGTGCCCGGGCCATGCTGGTGCTTGGGCAGGTGCTCCTCGCCACGGCAGACGCGCCCGCCGCGCGGGAGGTGTGGCGCCGGGTGATGCGCACCTTCGCCGAGGATCGCGCGTGCATCGACGAGCTCGGCCGCACCGCGCTCGAGCTCGGTCGCTCCCAGCTCGCCGCCGGTCAGGACGCCCAGGCCACCGAGAACCTCCGCTTCGCGTGTGATGTCGCGCGGGTACGGGCCGACGGGATGCTGTACGGCCCCGCGCTCGCGCACCTCGTGCAGGCCCACCGGCTCCGCGGCGACGGACCCGGCGTCGAAGCCATCCTGGCGGAGGCGCGCGAGTGGCTCCCGCGGCTGGTTGGCGCCGGCGCGTTCGAGGTGTTCGAGGCGGCGGTCGCGGCGACGTGAGGGTCGCCCTCTCGGTGGAGGTGGTTCCCCCTCCCGGTGGAGGTGAACCGGTGAAGGCCGGCGCAATCGCCGCGCGCGTCGGCGTCGCCGTGCCGGTGCGGGTGACGGTGGTACCCAGCGAGACCGTCGCGATCACGCGGCTCTGGGTATACCTGTGGTGGATGGCGGAGGGGGGCGACGACGATCTCGATCACCTGCATGTCGCCCACGAGATCGAGCTCCTCACGGACACGTCGATCGACGGCCCGCGCACCTACGAGGTCGCGCTCACCGCCCCGGAGGGGCCGCCGACCTTCGCGGGCGACACCGTGCAGATCCGCTGGGTGGTGACCGCGAACGTCCGCGTCGAGGACGAACGGAAGGGCGCGCACGCGGTGGTGCCGATGGGGCCCGCCGCCGCGCCGACCGGCGACCCCGCAGCGGTGGTGCGAACGGTGGCGCGTCACGATGAGTCCGAGCACGACGATCGCGGCGTGCGGCTCTACATGCGCCTCGCCGCCGTCCTCGGGCTCACGCTCTTCGTGTTGATCGGGGCCGGGGGCCTCGTCGTGTCGATGTTCGCGGCGCGGAGGTTCATCGGGGTGCCGGTGCTCGCCGGTTTCCTACTGCTACTCGCGTTTGGCGCGGCGGAGCCGGTGCGGAGCGACCTCGCCGAGCTCCGCGCGCGGGTGCGGCGCCGCGACACGCCCGTGGTCGGCACCATCGGAGGCACGGTGACGGTGACGGGGCTGCGCGGCCCCGGCGTGCGGCTCTTCCGCATCGAAGAGGCGGCGCGCATGGAGACCGTCTCGCGCCGCGGCTCGAGCCATCGTCGCAAGGTGTGGCGAACACGGGAGCTCGGCTTGTCACGCGCCACGGCGATAGGCGGACGCGCGGCGGTGGAGCTCCCCGCCGGGAGCGCGCCCACGCTCGAGACGGATACGCGACGCATCCGCTGGGAGCTGCGCACCGAGGCCGAGATCGTACCCGTGATCGTACTCCCCTGGGAGTGACTCTCTGTAAGCACGCAGCCGACCCCATCTCGACGCCGCGAGCCTGCTGCGACAGGCGCGCCCGCTACGCCGCCGCGGGCTTCCAGTTCCAGGGCAGCAGCTCGTCCACGGTGTTGCCTGGCACGTTGACGCGCACGATCACGTCGGCGAGGTAGCGGCGGGGCTCGACCCCGTGGAGTACGCACGTGGAGACGATGGTGAGCAGGATCGCGAGGTTTTGCCCGCCGAGGTCGTGACCGACGAACAGCGCGTTCTTGCGCAGCAGCGCTACGATCCTGAGGGCGCGCTCGCTCCCCCCCTGCGTGTCAAGGTGAGTGAGACACCCGCTCACCTTGACACGCAGGGGGCCACCCACGACGCTGGCGGGAGCGTGTCGAACACCAGCGCGACCCCGCCGCCCAGCAGCAGGCTAACGGGCGGCGAGGCCGGCGTCTGCGTCACCATCGTGGCCGCGACGGGCACCACCTCCAGCGTCGTCGGCGTCTCGTCCCGCCCCCCGGGTGGGCGTGACACATGGGCGCGATGCGGGCGCGGGTCGCCGTTCGCCCAGCGCGAAAGCGTGGTCTGCGGGATGCCGCGCGAGATCGCGAAGGCCGTCT
>CAJBVW010000004.1 GCA_903959175.1 uncultured Pseudomonadota bacterium | reverse complement strand
TCGGTGATGTCGTTGCCGTAGAGGCTGTACTTCATCTCGAGGCGGAGCGTGTCGCGCGCGCCCAGGCCGATGTTGGTCAGACCGAAGGGGGCGCCGGCGGTGTGGACGGCCTCCCAGAGGATGTCGGCCGCGCCCGCGGGGAGGAAGATCTCGAAGCCGTCCTCGCCGGTGTAGCCGGTGCGGGCGAGGATGCAGCCCTCGACGCCGGCGACGGTGCCCACCGCGAACCAGTAGTTCTTGATGTCCTTGAGGACGGTCGGCGTGAGGGTCTGGATCAGGGCCTCGGCGTGGCGGCCCTGGATGGCGAGCTGGCCCCACTGGTCGGACTCGTTGGAGATGTCCGCCTGCAACGGGTTGTGCGACACCATCCACGCGTAGTCCTTGGCGCGGTTGGCGGCGTTCACGCAGATGAGGATCTCTTCGGGGCCGAAGCGGTAGACGATGAGGTCGTCCACGATGCCGCCCTGCTCGTTGCACATGGCGGTGTACATCGCCTGGCCGTCGGCGAGCTTGGAGACGTCGTTGGTGACGAGGTACTGGACCGCGGCGAGCGCGTGGGGGCCGCGGAAGCGGACCTCGCCCATGTGCGAAACGTCGAACAGACCGACCTTGTTGCGGCAGGCGAGGTGCTCCTCGATGATGCCGGTGTATTGCACCGGCATGTCCCACCCACCGAAGTCGATCATGCGGGCGCCCGCCTCCTTGTGGAAGGCGTGAAACGGAGTGCGACGAATGCCCAAGGATGCCTCTGGAGGCGCGCGAACATGCCCGTCCCGAACCCCTCCGTCAAGGGGCGGAGGGCGCCGCGGCGATGCGGACGCGAAGATCGCGGCTACTTCCCGTGGCTGTACGCCCCGTACACGAGCGACTGCGTCGGTGACACGACCACGCGGAAGGTGTCGCTGTACTCGCCGAGGAAGGCGTGGCTGAGCACGGCGACGCGCGTGCCGTCGGGGGAGAGCCCCATATATTCAAGGTGGATCCGGTCGAAGCCGGGCTCGTTCAGCGTCAGGGAGAGGCTCCCGCGGGTGCTCCCGCGCAGGCGCGCCCCGGCGGTGAGCACGGCGTCGCGCACCTCCGGCTCGCCGGGGGTGACCGCCCAGGTGAGCACGACGGCGTCGGCGTGCGGCCACGTCCCGGGCACGCTCCCGTGGGCGCCGGCGGCGATGCGCGCGTCGATCGCGGCGGCGAGGGCGGCGTCGGGCGCGTCGACGTCGGGGCTGGCGCGGTCCACGAGCGTCTCCACGGCGCCGTCGAGGCGCTGGAACACGCACCGCCGCACCATCGCGTCCGTGCAGTAGCCGAACTCGGCGCCGTCCGCCGACCACCCGGCGAGCGTGACGTGGTCCATCATGCCCATCTCGAACGCCGGGACAGCCGGATCGACGGTCGCGGGGCCGCGGCTGTCCGAGGGCTGGGAGGTGCGCACGGTCGCGGCGCGTCCGGCGCACGCGGCGAGGAGGAGGAGGGCGACGGCGAGGCGCATGTGGCCGTTGTACCGCGTCGGTTGTCTCGACGGGTGATCGCGCGGTTCATACGTGGGTTCGGCTGGAGCACACGATGACCACGATCCGACGCGCCGACGAACGCGGCCACGCCGACCACGGCTGGCTGAACAGCTTCCACACCTTCTCGTTCGCGGACTACTACGATCCGCGCCACATGGGCTTCCGGAGCCTGCGCGTCATCAACGAGGACCGCGTCGCCCCCGGCGGCGGCTTCCCCACGCACCGCCACCAGAACATGGAGATCGTCTCCTACGTGCTCGAGGGCGCGCTGGAACACAAGGACTCGATGGGCACGGGCTCCGTCATCCGGCCGGGCGACGTGCAGCGCATGAGCGCGGGCACGGGCGTCGCGCACTCCGAGTACAACGCGTCGAAGACGGACGGCGTCCACTTCCTCCAGATCTGGATCCTGCCGGATCGGTCGGGGCACACGCCCGGGTACGAGCAGAAGAACTTCCCCGCCGAGGAGAAGCGCGGCCGCCTCCGCCTCGTCGCCTCGCCGGACGGGCGGGACGGAAGCGTCGCCATCCACCAGGACGCGACGATCCACGCCGGCCTCTTCGACGGGGACGAGCGCGCCGAGCACCTCGTGGCGCCGGGCCGGGCCGCGTGGGTCCACGTCGCCCGCGGGTCCGTCACCCTCAACGGCGAGCGCCTCACCGCGGGGGACGCCGCGGCGGTGGGCGACAAGGCCGTGTTGGAGCGCGGCGACGGGGCGGAAGTGCTGGTGTTCGACCTCCCGTAGTCAGCCCTCGCGCACCGCCCGCCCGATCGCCCGCCGCACCTCTCCGAGGGCGGTCACGTCGCGGGGGCGGGGGGCGTCGATCACGAACACCTCGCGGACCACCGCGGGGCGCGGGGACACGACCACCACGCGGTCGGCGAGGCGCACGGCCTCCTCGACCGAGTGTGTCACCAGGATCATCGTCTTGCGTGCGCGCCCGGATCCCTCGCGGAGCCAGGCGTCTTCGAGCACGCCCTGGAGCTGCTCGCGCGAGAGGGCGTCGAGCGCGCCGAAGGGTTCGTCGAGGAGCAGCACGTCGGGATCGACCGCGAGGGCGCGCGCGAGGGCGACGCGCTGGCGCATGCCGCCGGAGAGCTCCTTGGGGTAGCGGGCCTCGGCGCCGGTGAGGCCGAGGGCGTCGAGCAACGCCGGGTCGAGGGGGCGCCCCTGCGCGCGCGGGCCGAAGGTGATGTTCTCGAGCACGGTGAGCCACGGGAACAACGCGCCGTCCTGGAAGACGAGCACCCGGTCGGTCCCGATGCCCGTGACCGGGGTGCCACCGCAGCGCACCTCGCCGGCGTCCGCCGTGAGCATGCCGGCGACGAGGTGGAGGATCGTCGTCTTGCCGCAGCCGCTCGGGCCGACGACGGCCACGAGCTCGCCCGCTGCGATGGTGAGGTCGATCCCGGCGAGGGCGTCCACCCGGCGGCCGGTGCCGGCCTCGACGAAGGCGTGGCGCACGCCGGCGAGGGTCACGTCACGGCTCATCTGGCCCTCCGGGGCATGGGGATCAGGTCCATCGGGTCCACCGCCGCTGGAGCGCGGCGAGCGCGAGGTCGGTCACCGCGCCACAGGCGGCGAGGGCGCCCATGCCGACGAAGGTGCGGGCGGGCTCCAACAGGTCCCTCCCCTCCAGGATCAGCACGCCGAGGCCCTCGGAGGCGGAGACGAACTCGGCGGCGACGAGGACGAACCAGGCGGTGCCGACGCCCTCGCGGACGGCCGCGGCCACCCCCGGGAGCGCGGCGGGCACGGCCACGCGGAGCAGGAGCCGGCGCTCCCCGAGGTTGCGGGCGGCGGAGAGCAGGGCCGGGGGCACGCCCGCGACCGCGTCGGTCGTGCCCGCTACGACGACCAGGAGCGCGGCGAAGGCGAGAATCGCGAGCTGTTGGCGTTCGCCCACGCCGAACCAGAGGAGGGTCAGCGGCACCCACGCCACCGGGGGCACGGGCCGGACGAGGCGGAGGGGCGCGTCGAGGGCGGCCCCGAGGCGCGGCCACGTCGCGATGACCGCGCCGACCGGCACCCCTACGAGCACGGCGGCGCCTGCCCCCGCCGCCACCCGCCCGGCGGAGCGGACGATCGCCGCCAGCAGCGTGCCGTCCCGCGCCAACGCCGCCGCGGCGAGCGCGATCGTGCTCGGCAGCGGCAGGAACAGCGCCGTGCGCGGGTCGGTGACGAGCGTGCGCCCGCCGAGCTCCCAGAGCCCCAGGAGCGCCGCCACGAGCCCCCAGCGGGTCACGGCGGGGCTCAGGGGCGCCACCGCAGCGTGTGGCGCTCCGCGGCGGTGAGGAGGCCCTCCGAGGCCGCAGCGAGCGCGCCGATCGCGACCATCCCGGCGATGGCGAGGTCCGGCCGGGCGAGGTTGCGCGCGTCGAGGATCATCTGGCCGAGGCCGCCGTCCGCGCCCACGAGCTCGGCCGCCACCACGCTCATCCACGCGAGCGCCCAGCCGAGGCGGAGGCCGCTGAAGACCATCGGGGCGGCGCCCGGGAGGACCACGTCGATCCAATAGATCCGCGGGCTCGCGCCCAGGTTGCGGGCCGCGAGGAGGAGCGCGGGCGGCACCGCTGCAAACCCCGCGCGCGCCTGCCGCACGATCGGAAACAGCGCGCCGAGGAACACGATGATCGCCGCGCTCCCGTCCCCGATGCCGAGCCACAAGAGGAGGATGGGCGTCCAGGCGAAGGGCGGGATCGCGCGGAGGAGCGTTAGGAGCGACCCCACCTGCCGATCCGCCAGGGGAGAACCCGCGAGGAGCCCGGCAAGCGGGAGCCCGATGCCGACGGCCGCGCCGTAGCCGAGCGCCACACGCCAGAGGGTGCGGGCCGCGTTGTGGAGCAGGAGAGCGCGCTCGTCGAGCACCGTGCGGAGCACCACGTCGGGCCCCGGGAGGACGTGCGGGGGCCAGCGCGCGGCGGCGAGGGCCCAGGCGGCGAGCAGCGCGGCGATGCCGAGGGCGCCCGGGAGGCGGCGGCCCCCAAGGGCGGCGCCCGCGAGCCGTTCCGTGGCGCTCACCGAAGGTCACCCGCCGCGGGGAAGGCCTGGGGCGTCGTCAGCGTACGCGCGTTGTCGTAGGGCGGGTACGGCGGCTTGCCGACCTCGCCGGCCCACCCTTCGGGCAGGAACACGGGGCGCGCGGGCACGGCCCAGCCCAGCTTCTCGAAGGTGGTGGCGAGGTAGTCGGGCGCGAAGTCGGTGGCGAGATCCGTCGCGTCGCGGGCGCGCTTGAGTCGGCCGGCGGCGTGCTGGGCGGCGACGACCCGAGCGTCCTCCGCGGACCAGAAGCCAGCGTGCAGGTACTTGTACGTCGGCTTGTAGAGCGTCACGTAGCGGTCGATCTGGGCGCGCGCGGCGTCCTTCGACCACGCCTTCGCCCGCGGGTCGCTCACGTAGAGGGCGGCGGCGCGGTCGGGGTCGTGGCGCACGGCGAGGAGGGCCTCGATCGTCGCGTCCGCCACGGCCTGCGCCACGTCCGGCGCGTGCTCGTGGATCTCGCGGCGGAGGAACTCGTAGCCGGTCGCGAAATAGTACGGGTACACGTCGTCGATCCGCCGGCCGAGCCCCTTGTCGAGCGCAAACGTGACATGCGGGTCGAACACGGCCACGGCGTCCGTCCCGGCGGGCAGGAGCTGGGCTTCGCGCATGCTCATCCCGGCGAGGCGGTAGCTGGCCCCCTCCCCTCCCGGCGCCGCGAGCCCGTTCTGCGTGCCCATCGCGAGCAGGTAGAACTCGCAGTAGCTCCCCAACGTCGTCCCGATGACGAGCTCCTTCCCCGCGTTCTTCAGGTCGGCCGCCGAATGGAGCGGCGAGTCCGGCCGCACGAGCAGCGCGGCCTCGACGTTGGTGCCTGTCACCGCGTAGGCGACGGCGGGCACACCCTTGTCGACGGTGTTCCAGAACGGGAAGTCCCCGTAGTGGGTCACCTGGGTCTGCCCGGCGAGGAAGGCCTCGAGGATGGGCGGCCCGGATTGGAAGGAGGTGTAGTTGACCTCGATCCCCCGCTTCTCGAGGAGCTTCAGGTCCTTCATCACCGGCATGTGCGCGGAGTAGCCGGGCACGTCCGCGAAGTAGCCGATCTGGAGCGGCCACCAGCCCTGACTCTTGAGCCACGCGACGGAGGCGTCCGAGACGGGCGTGTAGGGCAGCGGCCAGCCGCGCGCGGCGGGATCGTCGGCGGGCGCGGCCTCGGCGGACACGGCGGCCCCCGCGGTCCCGGAGGCCCGGGAGGGCACCGCGGCGTCGGGAGCCGGGGGTTGGGAGCAGGCCGTGGCGAGCACGACGAGGGCGGAGACGGAGAGGCGGCGCAACACGGGCCGGAGCGTACTCCGCGCGGTCGAGGATCGCACCGCGACGCCGCGCGGCGGATCGTCCCGCGGGGATGGGCTACCGCTCAAGGCGAAGCTCGCCGGAGAGCGACACGAGCGTCTGCACCTTCGCGAGCGAGCCCCACGCGGTCACGACGGCGCCGCCGGTCCAGTACACGTCCACCTGCCCCGCGGCGTAGGTCGAGTCGTCGCCGGGGTCGGGTGTGAGCTGGGAGAGCAGCTCGACGGGGACCTCGACGCGGCCGAGCTCGGCGGGCAGACACGCGATGGCCTCGAGCACGAAGTTGTCGGCGCGCCGGTTATTGCGGAGCACGAACATCTCGGAGCGGGTCATCCCGCCCTCGGAGGTCTCCGGGGCGTCGCCGTCCAACGCCCACTCCCACACCAGGGGCTCGTCCAGCGGGACGGGCAGGACCTCGCGATCGAGGGCGTCGTCCTCCGGCAGCACGCGGGTGACATCGGGGCCCACCCCGACGGCCGAGGGGAGCGTGAACGCCGGGATGCCGCCCTCGACGCCGGGGGCCGACGCGTCGAAGCGCCGGGTGAAGGGGAAGGTCTCCCGCCGACAGTCCTCCAGGAGGTAGGTCACGTTTCCGTGGTCGTCCGCCACCGCGTCCAGCGCGATCGGCGCGTCGTCCGTGAGGGTCACGGCGTCCCCCGCGGGGAGCGTGCCGCGGAGGTTGATCGCGCCCGCCGCGACCTCCTCTTCGGGGTCGAACCAGGTGTAGGCGCAGGTCCCCGGCTCGGTGGGCATCGTGATGGAGCGCCCTTCGCCGCCGCCGGTGCCGTCACCATCCTCCGCGACGAAGAACGCGATCTCGAGGTCACACCGCCCGACCTCCGCCCCGAAGCGGTTGTATTGGAGGATGGCGTTGAAGCTCGCCTGGATGTTCTCCAACGGGGCCTCGGCGGCCGGGATCTCGTCGACCGGGACCTCCTCGGCGGCGTAGTCGACCTCGGGGACGTACCCGGTGTCGGCCGGCGGCGGGGTCGGCGTGTCCTTCGGGGCCACGATGCCGTACTCCGAGCACCCCCCGAGCAGCGCGGCGCCGAGCAGCGCGACGAGGGCCTGTGCTGGGGGCGCGTTGGACACGGTGGCTCCGATTCGGGGGGAAATCGTACCACAACCCCATCCGCGTCACCGAACACAGCAGCCGCTCCCGACGGCGACGCTTCCGCTCGGCAACCTGCGGGCCCCCCTTTCCGCCGGCCGTGCGGGGACGCACGATCGTGACGTCCGGGGACAGGGTGGACGGACGGGGGGGCGAGCGCGTCGTGTTGGTCCGTCCGTGCCGTGCCGCTCGACGAGGGAGCCGCCCTCCGGTCGCGCACGTTGTCCATCCAGCGTTCCCGAGGGACCATGAGCCACGTTCTCGACTCCATCTCGTTCGGCGCCATCGTGACGGTGCGCGACCGCCTCCTCGCGCAGCAGGCCGCCGGCCGCCGCATCTACCGCCTCGAGAGCGGCGATCCCTCGTTCGACACCCCGCCGCACGTGCGCGACGCCATGATCGAGGCGCTCAAGCGCGGCCAGACCCACTACACCGCCTCCGCCGGCATCCAACCCCTGCGCGAGGCGATCGTCCGCAAGGTCCGCCGTGACAACGAGCTCCCCATCGACGACGCCGAGCAGGTCGTGGTCACGAGCGGCGGCATGCACGCCCTCTACCTCACCTTCCGCGCGCTCCTCGACCCCGGCGACGAGGTCATCCTCCCCGACCCGATGTGGACGGAGATCGCCGAGAACATCCGCCTCGGCGGCGGCGTCCCGGTGCGCGTCCGCATGGACCTCGAGAGCCCGACGCCGTGGACCGCCGCGCAGATCGAGCAACACCTCACCCCGCGCACGAAGGCCATCTTCGTGAACACGCCGCAGAACCCCACCGGCGTCGTGTTGTCGCGCGCGGTGCTCCGCGACATCGTGGCGCTCGCGGTGAAGCACGACCTGCGCATCATCAGCGACGAGGCCTACGAGCATGTCATCTTCGACGGGGCCCAGCACGTCAGCATCGGCGCGCTGCCCGGCGCCGAGGAGCGCACCATCTCGCTCTACAGCACCTCGAAGAGCTACGCGATGAGCGGGCTGCGCGTGGGCTACCTCGTCGCGAGGGACGCCGCGTTCCTCACCCGCGTGAAGAAGCTCCTGCGCTGCACCACCAACGGCGTGAACAGCCTCGCCCAGTGGGGCGCCGCGGCCGCCATCGCCGCTCCGCAGGACGCCCCGCGCTCGATGGGCGCCGTGTACCAGGAGCGTCGCGACGTGCTCCTCGCCGGCCTCGGCGGCGTCGACCTCCTCGTGCCCTACGTCCCCCGCGGGAGCTTCTTCCTGTGGGCGCGCATCCAGCCCTCCTGGCGCGGCTACCGGGGCGTGCGCACGGACGAAGCGATGACCGACTGGCTCATCGACGAGGTGGGCGTCGGCTCCTCCCCCGGCTCCGCGTTCGGCCCCGCCGGCGCGGGCTGGATCCGCTTCGCCTTCTCGTGCGAGACGAGCGAGGTGGAGACCGCCGCCGGGCTGGTCCGCCGCGTGCTCGCGACCGAGGGGCGCACCGCCGCCCGCGCCCCGGGATCGGACGTGCGCCCCACGCCGTAGGGGCCCCGCCGGGAAACCGGGGGGCCGCGCGGCCGCGATCGGGTCACATTGCGTTTCGGGACGGCCGCCCTCGCGGGTCCGAGCCGACGAGGTGTGACGTGATCTTCCTGCTCCTGCTCGGCTGCTCGGTGGACGGCGACAAGGCCCACGGCGTGGCGGACCCCACCTGGAGCGCCGACGTCGCGCCGATCGTGGGCAAGTCGTGCGTGGGCTGCCACCACGCCGGCGGGGTCGGCTCGACCGACTTCACCGCCTACGCCACCGCCGCGCCGATGGCCGCCGCGATGGCCAGCTACGTCGCCGCCGACATCATGCCACCCCCCGCGATGGACCCGACGTGCCGGGAGTACGCGGGCCACGAGCGCATGGTCCTCACCGCCGCCGAGCGCGAGACCCTCGCCAACTGGGCCGACGACGGCGCCCCCGAGGGCGATCCGATCGCGGAGCTGACGTGGGCCGCCCCCGCGCTCGACCGCGTCGACGCCGAGCTCGTCCTCCCGACCGCGCACGCCGTCACCCCCGGCGCGGACGGCAACGAATACTACTGTCAGGTCCTCGACAACCCCTTCACCCAGACCACCTACGTGACCGGCTTCGACGTGCTGGTCGACCAGCCGGGCGTCGTCCATCACGCCGTGCTCGCCATCGACACCAGCGGCGACGCCGGCGCGTGGACCGGCGAGTCCGACCTCAGCGACGGCTGGAACTGCAAAGGCCGTATCACCGAGGACGACTGGTCCATGCTCCACGCCTGGGCGCCGGGGATGGAGCCCACCGCGTTCTCCGAGGGCCTCGGCCTCCGCGTCGAGCCCGGCGACCAGATCGTCCTCCAGATGCACTACTTCGCCGACGACGCCGACGCCGGCACCCTCGACCAGTCCGGCTACCGCCTCCGCACCGCAGACAGCGTGACCACCGAGGTCTACATGGCCCCGGTGGGCCCCTCCGGCTTCAGCCTCCCCGCGGGCGACGTCACCACCCCGGAGGACCGCTACCTCAACGAGTACGGCATCGACGTGACGGTGTACGGCGTGTTCCCGCACATGCACCTCCTCGCCTCGGCCTACTCCGCCGTCATCGAGTCCCCCGCGGGGGACGAGTGCCTCGCCAAAGCCGACGCCTGGGACTTCGGCCACCAGGCCACCTACCTCTACGACCAGCCCGCGGTGTGGAGCGACGGCGAGACCCTCGTGACCTCCTGCACCTACGACAACACGTCCGGCAACCCCAACCAGTACAACGACCCGCCGCAGGCGGTCACGTACGGCGAGGGGACGACGCAGGAGATGTGCTTCTTCCTGTTCTACTTCAGCTATTGACGTCTACAACCGCCCCTGGAGCTCCGCCGGCACGTCCACCTTGGCGGCGGGGTTGAGCTTCACGGCGTCCCGGTAGGCCTTCAGCGCGTCCTCCGGGCGTTGGAGGCCCATGAAGGTGTGGCCCAGGGTGATGTGGAGGTCCGCGCCCGCGTAGCCGGTGGCCCTGGCGCGCTCGAGCACCGGCAGGGCGAGATCGGGGCGCCCTCCCCCCGTGAGGAGCAGCCCCCGGCGCGTGAGCAGCACGCCGCTCGTGGGCTTCAGCCGGATGGCGTCGTCCAGGAGCTGGAGGCCCACCGGCAGGGCCTTCATCTGGGCGACGGCGAGGGCCGTGTCGGCGACGGTGAGCTCGTCCATCTTCAGGCCCATCGCGTGGGACGCGGCGGCCACGGCGTCGGCGGGCTGGCCGGCCTGAAGCGCGAAGTCGACGAGGATGTAGGCGACCAGCGGATCCTTCTGGTTGAGCTGGACGGCCATCGTCCCCGCGACGTAGGCCACGGCGTGGTCACCCGCGGCGTCCGCCGTGCGTGCCAACAGGAAGTTCAGCCGCCAATCCGCCACGTTCTTGTCCGTCAGCGCCTTCCACCGCGTGACACACGCCCCGTAGCGCGGCGCGATCGGCGTCTTCTCGTCCGTGCAGACCTTGGTGATCTCGGGGAGGGCCGCCGCGCCGTCCTCCACCGGGCCGGCGGCCGCGCGCGGCCCGAGCGCCGCCCAGCCTGGGGTGCTTCGATAGGCGAGCACCCACGCGAGCGGTCCTGCGTCGGCCTCGGCGGCCACCTCCGCCGTGTGTGGCTTCGGCGCGGCGGCGCCGTCTCCCGCACGGGCGACCTGGAGGAGCGTGAGGAAGGTCAGGATCACGCGGGCTCCGAGTGTGGCGGCCCCCTAACGTGCACGCGCGCGATCGCCCTCGGGACCGGATAGGACCGAGGCATGCTCGTCCTCCTCGCCGCCCCGGCCCTGGCGCTCTCCCTCTCGCTGCAATCGGAGTCGACGCCGTGGGCGGGCGTGACGCTCCGCGAGTACCGGACCAGCTCGCCGAGCACCAACACCTTTGTCGCCCTCGTAGATCTCTGCGCGGCCAACATCCATGTGGACGCGACGCAGGCGCCCGACGCCACGGCGTCCACCGGGTCGTGGGCGACCGACCGCGGCGTCCAGCTCGCCACCAACGGCGACTTCTACAAGACCGACCCCGTGCGCGTCTACGGCGACGCCGTCGGGACCGGCGTGCGTTGGCCGACCGCGCAGACCGGCCTGGATGTGGACTACACCGGGGAGTGGTACTACAGCCGCTACGGGTGGATCGCGTTCGGGCCCGACCGGGTGGACTACACGCACACCGAGTGGGTGAAGGAGAACCTCGCCGCCACCGACGGGTGGGCGCCGACCACGTTGCGCCCCACCCCGCCGTCCGGCACGCTCGCCCTCGTGAGCGGCTTCCCCGAATTGGTCATCGCCGGCGCGGCGGTGGACTGCGCCAGCCCAACGGACTCGAGCTGCTTCACCGACCGCAGCGACATGCGCGACCGCCACCCGCGCACCGCCATGGGCCTCACCGAGGACAAGCAGACGTTGATCCTCGCGGTGGTGGACGGCCGCACCTCCGACTCCGCGGGCATGTACGGCGAGGAGCTGGCGTCCCTGATGGGCCAACTCGGCGCCTACGTGGCGTTCAACCTGGACGGCGGCGGGTCGAGCCAGATGTGGCGGAGCGGCTCCGGCTACCTGAACGACTACGATGGCAACAATTCGGGGAGCGGGCTCCGCGCGGTCGCCAACCACTGGGGCGTCTTCGCGGGCGGCGTGGCCGAGGGGATGCCGTCCCGGCCGGGGCACTGTGTCACCGCCGAGCCGTGCGGCGTGGTGCCGGCGGAGGGCGGCACGGTCGACGAGGAAGGCGCCTGCTTCCAGCTTTTTGGCCCGATGGAGTACTGGCGCTCCGAGAGCACCGGCGACGGCGGCCACCTGTATTGGACCAACGCCTGGGAGGACGACGCGCCGTCCAACTGGGCGTGGTGGCAGCTCGACCTCGCGGAGGCCGGCAGCTACCGGGTCGAGGTCAACGTGAGCGCCACGTACGGCGTGGCGGACGGCGTGGACTACATCGTGCGCGCCGGCGGCGTCGACCACGAAGTAACGCTTGATCAAGGCGCATCGTCGGGGTGGCGCACGCTCGGGGATTACACCTTCGCCGCGGGGGGCGACCAATGGGTCGCGGTCTACGACGCCACCGGCGACGCCTCCTCGAACGAGCACATCACCGCGGACGCGATCCGCCTCGTCCGCCTCGATCTCCCGGAGGACACGGGCGCGGACGACACCGGCACCGTCGACACCGACGACAACACAGGCCCGCTCGACTCCGCCGGGGACTCCGCGGGCGACTCCGCCACCCCCGATCTGCCCGACGACACCGCCGCGCTCCCGGGCGTCGGCCCCGGCGCGCTGGTCCCCTTCGGCGAGGGCGGCTGCGGCTGCGACGGGACGGGCGGGACGGGCGGGCCGGGCGGGACGGGCGGGACGGGCGGGACGGGCGGGACGGGCGGGACGGGCGGGACGGGCGCCTACGGCGCGGTGGCGCTCCTGGGGCTCGTGCTGGGAATGCGGCGGCGGGGGCGCTGATCAGGGGCCGTCACCGCTCTGGTCGCGCATCCGTGCCGGTGACATCCGTGAGAGCGTGCTACCGGTCGCGCACCGCACGACGAGCGGCCGGAGCTAACGCGCCGCCACCCCCGGGCTCCGCGCGCGGAGGTGCACGTCCACGACCGCGCCCTCCCGCCGCGCGCCCGTGGCGTCCACCGTCAGGAGGCGCGCGCGCTCGCGCTCGCAGTTTCCACGCGCGTCGCAGCGGGGATCCACCGTCCAGGCGAGCGCGAGGGCGGCGCCCGCGGGCAGCGGCTGAAGCTCGTCGGGGGACGACCTCCCGTCGGCGTCGGTCCAGACGCGCAGGCTGGACCAGGACGGGTCGGCCGAGGTGATCCACCCGTCGCGATCGGCGTCCAGCTCGGCGAGGGGCGCGAAGCCGTTCGGGCCGGTGCCGCCCGCGGCGAGCGGCGTCGCGTCCCCAAAAAGCTCGGAGGCGTCGTCGACGGCGCCGTTACCGTTGCGATCCAGCGCGAGCCACGGCGCGGAGGGCCAGTCGGTCACAACGGGGCCGCGCCCGGCGTCGAACACGGCGTCGTCGGCCGCGAAGCGCACCGGCGCGCCGTCGAAGGCGAGGACGAGCGGCGTCCAGTCGTCGCTGTCGCAGCTGCCGTTGCAGTCGCTGATGCAGTCCTCGGTGGGCGACGCCCCACCGCAGACGCCCCACTCGTACCGACTCAGCGCGAGCATGGGATCCACCTCGTCGCAGAACGCGTCGGCGATGCGTTCCGACGGGGTAGCCTCCGGTCATGAACGACGCTGCCGTCGTACTCCTCCGCCCCACCGGCCCGTGTGTAGCTCGAGAAGAGCGCCCCAGAGAGCGCCCAGCCCGCCTCGGCGAGCTCGCGCGGCGCACCGCGCCACCCCTACATCCCGAGCGGATTCCAAGCGGTCTCCACCATACTTCCGTACCGATGTCGCTGGGACTCGTCGAACAAGGCAAGGACCAGGACTCCGAGCAGCACCCCGGCGATAGCCCAGAGGACGAGCTCCACGCGCGCACTTCGCATGCCGCAGACGATACCACACGCCGACTGCTCACGACCCCCGATCCCCCCTCCCCCGCGGCAGCCGCCCGCAAGGCGGCCGCCCCCGGCGGCCGGTCCCCGCCGTCCGCGGCGGGACCGAGCGGCTTTGCCGCGAGCCTGGAGGGCGGCGACGGCGCCGTCCGCGGCGCCGGGCCGCCCAACCGAAGAAACAAGAGATCCCCTACGTGACCGCCCGCCCCGGGGTGGGCTCGTAACACCCGCGCGTGCGGTCGCACCCCTCGGGCAGGACCAGCTCGTCGTCGGGGCCCCAGGTCTGGCAGGTTTGGTTACAGGTGAAGGGCACGCCGGCGGCCGCGAAGCTGTGGAGCAGCTCGGCGTCGGAGCGGAAGGAGAGACCGTAACGCTCCTTCCAGCGGAGGTGCCGGCAGAGATCGACGCTCATCGGGCACCTCGGGGGGCGACAGGCGTGGGCGCGACGACGGGCGCGGCCACCGGCGGCGCGGGCGGGCGCGGTGGACCGGCGCTCGGGACGGAGGCGCGGGCGTCGGCGAAGGTGTCGAGGAGGGTGGGGACGACGAGGCGGGCGCGCCAGGCGTTGGCGGGGATGCCGGTCTGGGCGCGGGCGTCCACGGCCTGGAGGGCGGGCTCGACGTCGGCGTCGGCCGCGAGGCCGGTCAGGGCGGCCTCAACCTCGGAGAGGCGGAGGGGCCGGTTGGCGACACCGCCGATGGCGACGCGGGGCCGCACGATGCGCCCACCCTCGACCTCGTAGTGGACGTAGGCCTCGACCAGCGGCCACTCCGCGCGCGCGCGCTGGATGGTGCGGCGGTAGGCGGCGCGGACGCCCGTGGGCGCGGCGGGGAGCACCACGGCGGTGACGATGGTGCCGGGGCGGAGGGTGTGGGTGCGCATCGGATCGCTGCCGTCGCCGAGGAGGGCCGCCATGGTGAGCGGCGCGCCGCCTTCGACCTCGACCGTGGCGTCGAGCGCGAGGAGCGCCATCGCGAGGGTGGAGGGGTGCGGCGCGATGCACGCGCCGAGGTCGTAGCAGGCGTGCTGGAGGGCGTCCCCTTCCCGCGCGAGGCAGCGGCTGCCGCCCTTCTTGAGGCAGGCGGCGGCGGGGTCGCGGTAGTACCAGCACCGCACGTCCTGGAGGAGGCTGCCGGCCACGGTGGCGACGGCGCGGACCTGGGGCGTGGCGAGGCCGCCGGCCGCCTGGGCGAGGCCGGGCCATCCGGCGCGCACGAGGGGGTCGGCCGCGAGGGCAGCGAGGGCCACGCGGGCGCCGATGCGGAGACCGCCCGTGTCGGTCAGCGACACCGCGGCGAGGCCGGTGGCGTCGCACAGATCGACGGTGGGGCCGCGTTGGAGGCCGCGGTGGCGAAGGTCCGTGATGTCGGTGCCGCCGGCGCGCAAGACGGCGTCGGGGCGGGCGGCGAGGAGGGAGGCGGCCTCGGCCGCGGTGGAGGGGAAGGCGATCACGCGCGCACCTCGGAGAGCAGGTCGGGCCGGAGCGGGAGGCGTGTCGGGCGGCGCCCGGTCGCGTGGTAGAGCGCGTTGCCGAGGCTCGCGGCGACGGCGACAGTGGCGACCTCGGACAGGCCGATGCCGTGGTCGAGCACGCCGGCGAAGCCCTGCTCGTCGAAGTGGACCTCCATCTCGGGGGCGTCCCCGAGCCCGGCGATACGGTAGGTCTCGAGGTCGGACGTGAGGGTGCGGCCGGTGCCGGGATCGAGGCGGCGATCCTCGTAGAGCGCGTAGCTGACGCCCTGGACGACGGCGCCCTCGACCTGGGTGCGCGCGAGCTGCGGCACCTTGATGCGGCCGACGGCCATGCCGGTCCAGCTCCGGCGCGCGCGGACGACGCCGGTGCGCGTGTCGATCTCGATCTCGGAGATCTGGACCGACGCGGGGGTCTCGCCTGGGAAGCGCAGGCCGCCCGCCGCGAACGGGAGGTAGTAGCCGCCGGGATCGCGCTGGCGCCGGCCGGTCACGGTGATGGGCGGGCTGGCCGCGAGGAGGTCGGCGATGCTCGCGAAGCCGCCGTCGTGCTTGACGCCGCCGGGCGCGATGACCGCGTTGGCGAGGCCGAGGCGATCCTCCGCGACGGCGAGGAGCGCGGCGAGGAGCGCGGTCGCGGCGTCCACCGCGGCGGGGCCCATGGAGACCGCCGTGCGGCTCCCGCCGGACATGCACGCCGCCGGATCCGCCGAGTCGCCGAAGCGCACGCGGACGGCGGAGGGGTCGATGCCGAGGGTCTGCGCGACGCCCCAGGCCACCACCGTCTTCGAGCCGTTGCCCATGTCCTGGCAGGCGGAGGCGGCCACGATGCCGTCCCGCGAGGCCTCGATGCGGACCTCGACGCCGGTCTGCACCATCGGCATCCACACGCCGGTCGCGAGGCCGATGCCGCGGCGGTAACGGCCGGTGTCGGCGCCGACGGTCTTCGCGCGGTCCTTCCACGCGGGGAGGGCGTCCGCCCAGTCGTAGAGGCGCTGGCGGCCGGCGTGAGGTGTCCACCGGCGGCGGAGGGCGACGGGGTCCTCGCCGCGGGCCCACGCGAGGGCGTCGACCGCCTGCTCGAGCGCCCACATGGCGCCGGGGCCGCCGGGGCCGCGGAAGGGCTTCACGGGGGGCGCGTTGGAGAGCACGTCGTAGTCGACGAGGTCCTTGTAGGGGGAGTCGTAGACGAGGCGCGCGAGCACGGCGACGGACGAGCCGACGGACACGCCGCCGTCCCCGTAGGCGGCGCCGCGGAAGGCCGCGATCTCGCCGTCGGCCATCGCGCCGACCTCGATCTCCATCTCGACGCCCGGACGCACGCCGGCGACGGAGATCTCCGCGGCGCGGTCGGGCACGAGGCGCACGGGCGCGCCGGCCGCCTTCGCGAGGTCGCACGCGGCGCGGATCTCCATCTGGAGGCCGACCTTCGCGCCGAAGCCCGCGCCCACGTACTCCGCGTGGACACGCACGCGGCCGGGGGGCACCTCGTAGTGCTCGGCGAGGTCGACCGCGAGGTCGTGGACGGACTGGGTGGAGGCCCAGACCTCCAGCCCGCCGTCCACCCAGCGCGCCACGGCGGCGTGGGGCTCGAGCGTGGTGTGGCACTGACTGTGCGCGATGAACGTCTCCTTGTAGACGCTGCCGGTGGCGCGGGCCTCGGCGAGGCGGTCGTCGACGGGGTTGACCTTGGCGAACGGGATGCGCACGGGCCCGCGCACGTTCCCGACGAGAGGCGCGGCGAAGGTGGCGCCCTCGGCGGCGGACGGCGCGTCTTTGAGGGCCTTGTTCCCCGCGAAGACGAGGGCAGCGCCCTCGGCGCGGGCCGCGGCCATCCCGACCACCGGCGCGCGGACGGTCCAGGTGAGCTTCGCGCCCTCGATCGCGGCGATGGCGGCGGCGTGATCCACGGCCGCGAGCGCCAGGATCTCCTGGCCGGCGAAGCGCGCGGAGCCGCCGACGGCGAGGTACGGGACGACGGCCTTGACGCCGGGGGCGGCGCGGAGGGCGTCGAGATCGACCGCGGTGAGGGTGGCACTGCCGTGCGGGCTGCGGAGGATCACGCCTTCGAGCTGGCCGTCGAGGCGGATGTCCGTCGTGTAGCGGGCGCGCCCGGTGACCTTCTCCAGGCCGTCCACGCGGACGGCGGCGCCGCCCGGCGCGTCGAACTCGCCGGCGCAGGCGCGGGCGACGGCGGCGAGGATGCGGGGGTGCGCGCCGCAGCGGCAGAGGTGGCCCTCCAGCGCGTCCGCGATCTCGGCCGCGCCGGGGCGCGTGGCGCCGTGCTCGGCTCGCCACCGGTCGAAGAACGCGACGGCGCTCACGACGAACCCGGGGGTGCAATACCCGCACTGGAGGGCGTCCTCCGCGAGGAAGGCGCGCTGGACGGCGTGCAGGTCGGCGCCGCCGACGGCCTCGATCGTCGTGACCGTGCGCCCCGCGAGGGCGACGGCGGGGAGCAGGCAGCTCGCGTGGGGCGCGCCGTCCACCAGCACCGTGCAGGCGCCGCACGCGCCGTGACCGCAGCCGCGTTTGGCGCCGGTGAGCCCGAGCTTTTCCCGGATGACGTCGAGCGCGGCGTCCTCCGCGCCGAGCGTGACGGTGTGCGCGGTGCCGTTGACGGTGCAGCCGATGGTCGTCGTCTCGGCGAAGGCGCTCGGAGCGGCCGGCGAGACAGGCAGCGCCGCGGTCGGAGCGGGCGTGGGCGCGACCGGGGCGTCGGGTGTGGCGAGGGCGCGCGGCACGACGAGCGCGGCGCCGAGGGCGCCCACCCCGCCTCGAAGGAAGCCACGCCGGCTGGGAACGTCGGACACGGCCACCTCGAATGACGCCCACACTAAGCGGGCGCCCGAGCGTCGGCACCCCGCTCTACGCGCGCGCCGCCCGCTTCGCCCGGCGGAACGCGATCCAGCTCACGAGCGCCTCCGGGCCCCACCGCCACAGCGCGACGACCGCGAGCGCGGCGTTGGCGGCGGCGAGGTAGAGCCAGCGATTGTCCACGTCGATCGTCGAGAGGGCGAACGCACCGAGGTACGCGGCGGCGGCCGCGAGGAGCCAGGGCTCGACCGTCGCGGCCATCGCGAGCGTGAGCGCAGACGCCGTGAGCGGGAAGATCGCCACCACCTGCGCCGCGGTGAGCCCCACGGACGACGCGCCGAGGGCGAGCGCGGCGTGGAGGAGCGGCGCGGCAGCGGCGGTGCGGATGACGGCGCGGTTGAGCGCGGAGCGCCCGAGCGAGTCGCGCGCCCAGAACCAAACCGAACCGATGATCGCGAAGACGGCCACGTCGGAGAGGGCGATCGTGGTGAGGTCCACGTCACGGTCGTAGACGTGCGTGTAGAGCGGCGTCACGATGAGGAGCAGACCGAGCAGGATGCTCACGAACGCGCGCGTGCGGATCCCGGCGGAGGGATCGTGGTCGGCGAGGAGACGCGCGGCGCGCGTGGCGGCCTGCTCGGCCACCACCACGGCGTGCGCGACGTCCGCCGAGAGCGCCTCGGAGGGCGCCTCCATCTCCGCGAGCACCCACGCGGCGGACTGCGCCTCCCCGCGACCGAGCTCCCAGCGAATCAGCTCTTCCTGGGCCGCCGCGAGCCCCTCGCGCGCAGGCTCGTAGGCCGGCGCGCTGGCGAGCGCCTGCTCGAAGCCGAGGCGGCTGGCGGCATAGTGGCGAACCACCTTCTCCGGTCCCGAGCCGTCCCCGCGGGCCAGCCGCATCGCGGCCAGCTCGGCCTCACCGGCCACCACGAGCGCGTCCGCGGCGTGCTCCTCGAGCCACGCCTGCACCGCGCGGCGCACGGCCTCGGCCCCCTCGGGACGGCCGGCGGGGTCGGCGGCGAGCGCGTGGGCGCAGAGCGCGGCGAGGCGCGGCGGGGTGGTGGGCGGGAAGCGCGGCGCGAAGGTCGGGATGCGCGCGAGGATCTCGGCCACCTCGTCCCCGGCGTGCGGCCCCTCCCCGGTCAACACGGCGTGGAGCAGCCCGCCGAGCAGGTACACGTCCGTGTGGATCCCCTGCGGCTCCCCGCGCACCATCTCGGGCGCCATGTAGCGGGGGGTGCCGGCGAGGGCGGTGATGGCCTCGGCGCGCGGCAGGTGGCGCGCGGCGGCGTCGTCGAGCGCGGCGGCGAGGCCCCAGTCGAGCACGTAGGCCTCGCCGCCGGGGCCGACCATCACGTTGTCTGGCTTCAGATCGCGATGCACGACGCCGCGCCGATGGGCGTGCGCCACCGTGCTCGCGACGGACATCAGCACCCGCAGGTGCCACGTCAGCACGTCGCGCGCGCCGAAGAGGGCCTCGACGTGGCGCGGCTCGGCGAGCAGCTCGGTCCACGTCCAGCCCTCGATGCGGCGCATCACGATGTGCGGGCACCCCGCGTCGTCCATCGCGACGTCGTGCACGGGCACCACGCCGGGATGGTCGAGCGCGCCGGTGACCCATGCCTCCTGGAGCACGCTGTTCGTCGCGTCGATCGAGGTGCCTCCGGTCAGCGGGGCCTTCACCGCCACCTCCCGATCGAGCGCGTGCTGGCGCGCGAGGCGCACGATCGCCATCCCACCGACGCCGATCGTGCGGTCGAGCGTGTAGGCCTCGGAGAGGCGCGTGGCGCGGCCGAGGAGCGCCGTCCCGCCCTCGGGCGCGAGGCTGATCGTGCACTCGGGGCCCGCGCTGCGGAGCGCCGACGGGAGGATGGTGCTGGAGGACCGGAGTTCCACGGCGCGTACGATAGCGCGGGCGCGGGGGCAGAGGCGCGCCGGACGCGCGAACGCCCCCTCGCCGCGCCCCCCTCGCCCGGGGTAGACGCTCCGCATGCCCCCCTCTCCCCTCCACGCCCGCTGGGTGGTCCTGAAGTTCGGGGGCACCAGCGTCGCCTCCGTGTCCCGCTGGTCGACCATCGCCGACGTCGCCCGCGCGCGGCTCGCCGAGGGCCTCCGCCCGCTGGTGGTGTGCTCGGCGGTCAGCGGCGTGACCGATCTGTTGGGCAAGGCGCTGCACGCCGCGCTCGTCGGCGAACACGCGGCGCTCGTAGACCGCATCGAGGCCGTGCACGTCGCGCTCGCGGCGGAGCTCGGGGTGGACGCCGCCGTCTGCGCGCCGCTCCTCGACGAGGTGCGGCGCGTGCTGCTCGGCGCCTCGCTCACGCGCGAAGTCACCCCCCGCCAACACGCCCGCGTGATGGCGACCGGCGAGCTCCTCTCGACCCGCCTCGGCGCCGCCTTCCTGGCGCGTGTCCTCGCGGACGTCGCCCCCGCCGACACCGACGCCGCCGCCGACATCGACGCCGCCGCGTTCGTCGACGCGCGCGACCTCCTCCGCGTCCTCGACCGCGCCGAACCCGAGGCCACCCGTTTCCTCTCCGCGACCTGCTCGGCCGACGCCGACCCCGCCCTCCAGGCCACGCTCGGGGCGCTCCCCTCCCCCGTGCTCGTCACCCAGGGCTTCATCGCCCGCACCGCCCGCGGCGACACCGTGCTCCTCGGCCGCGGCGGCTCGGACACCTCCGCGAGCCTCTTCGCCGCCGCGCTCCAGGCCGACCGCTGCGAGATCTGGACCGACGTCCCGGGCATGTTCAGCGCCAACCCGCGCGACGTGCCCCAGGCGCGCCTGCTGCGCCGCCTCGACTACGACGAGGCCCAGGAGATCGCGTCGACCGGCGCGAAGGTGCTGCACCCGCGCTGCATCGACCCCGTCCGCCGCCACGGCATCCCGCTCTGGATCAAGTCCACGCCGCAGCCCGACATCCCCGGCACACGCATCGGCGACACGACAGACGGCGGCCCCCGCGTCAAGGCGATCTCCGCGCGCTCGGGCCAGGTGCTCGTCAGCATGGACACGCTGCGGATGTGGCAGCAGGTCGGCTTCCTGGCGGACATCTTCGGGGTGTTCAAGGAGCACGGCGTCTCGGTCGACCTCGTCTCCACCTCCGAGTCCAACGTCACCGTCTCCATCGACCCCACCGCCAACGCGCTCGGCCCCGCCGCGATCGACGCCCTCGTGGCCGACCTCGGCCGCCTCTGCGGCGCCCGCGCCATCGGCCCCTGCGCGAGCGTCAGCCTCGTCGGCCGCGGCATCCGCACCCTCCTCCACCGCCTCGGCCCCGCGCTCGCCGTCTTCGAGGCCGAGCAGATCCACCTCGTCTCGCAGGCCGCCAGCGACCTGAACCTCACCTTCGTCGTGGACGAGGACCAGGCCGCGCGCCTCGTCCGCGAGCTCCACGCGCTCCTGTTCGCGGGCGAAGCCGACGCCACCTTCGGACCCTCCTGGCGCGAGCTATGCGACGGCCCCCTTGCCGTCTCACCCACGGCGCGCACCCCGTGGTGGGCCCTGCGTCGCGACGCGCTCCTCGCCGCCGCCGCCGACACTCCCCGCTACGTCTACGACGGCCCCACCATCGATGCCGCCGCCGCCGCGCTCCGCGCCCTCCGGAGCGTCGACCGCGTGTTCTACGCGCTCAAGGCCAATTCCAACCCGGACATCCTCCGCCGCGCCGACGCCGCCGGCCTCGGCTTCGAGTGCGTGTCCCCCGGCGAGATGGCCCGCGTGCGCGAGGTCGTCCCCGGCATCGACCCCGACCGCATCCTGTTCACGCCCAACTTCGCGCCGCGGAGCGAGTACGCCGCCGCGCTCGACGCCGGCGTGCACGTCACCCTCGACAACGTCCACCCGCTCGCCGAGTGGCCCGAGCTCTTCGCCGGTCACGACGTGATGCTCCGGCTCGACCCCGGCGCCGGCCGCGGCCACCACGACCACGTCCGCACCGGCGGCGAGCGCTCCAAGTTCGGCATCGCCGCCGGCGAGCTCGACCGCGTCGCCGAGCTGTGCCGTCGTCACCGCGTGCGCGTCACCGGCCTCCACGCGCACGTCGGCAGCGGCATCCTCGACGCCCAGAGCTGGAGCGACGTCGCCGTCTTCCTCACCGGCGTCACCGAGCGCTTCCCCGACGCGCGCCACCTCGACCTCGGCGGCGGCCTGGGCGTCCCCGAGAAGCCCGACCAGGCCCCCCTCGATCTGCGCGCGTTGGACGCCGCGCTCGCCCGGATCCGCGCCGCCCACCCTCGCCTCGCGCTCTGGCTCGAGCCCGGCCGCTTCCTCGTCGCCGAGGCCGGCGTGCTGTTGTGCCGCGTCACCCAACTCAAGCAGAAGGGCGACGTGCGCTTCGTCGGCGTGGACGCCGGCATGAACAGCCTCATCCGGCCGGCGCTCTACGGCGCGTGGCACGAGATCGTTAACCTCACGCGCCTCGACGCCCCGCTCACGCAGGTCGCCCACGTCGTCGGCCCCATCTGCGAGAGCGGCGACACCCTCGGCTACGCGCGGCGCCTCCCCGAGACGCACGAGGGGGACGTCCTCCTCATCGCCACCGCGGGCGCGTATGGGCGCGCCATGAGCTCCTCCTACAACCTGCGTCCTCCGGCGGAGGAGCTCGTGCTGGACTGACGCGGGCGCGAACGCGTTTGGGGTTTGGCCGCGCTTGCGCTACAGTGCGCGGCTCGGCGCACCCTTCCCCCCGCGCCACCGGAATCCCCATGCGTCGTCACCTCCTGCTCGGCTCCGTCCTCGGCTTCGGCCTCCTCTCCGCCCTGGGCTGCCTGGCCGCCCCGAAGAAGGACGAGGCCACGACCGACGACGAGGCGGACGCCGACACCGACGCCGACGCCGACGCCGACAGCGACTCGGACTCGGACGCCGACTCGGATGCCGACTCGGATGCCGACACGGATGCCGACACGGACAGCGACACCGACTCGGACACGGACACGGACGCCGACACCGACGCGGACACGGACGCCGACACCGGCTTCGCCCAGATCTACTGGACCGCGGACTTCTCCGTTCCTCGATCCAGCTTCGGCTCGGCCACGCTCGGGCTCGCGGCGTACGGCGTCGCCTCGGGGGACCTGCTCTGCACCGCCGCGGGCGACCTCTACTCCGAAGGCCCCGCCGCCGGTTGCCCCGACTGTGACTGGTCGTTCAACCTCTCCGCGGTGGAGGACGGGACCCTGCGCGGTGCGGGCTGCGACGGCGTCATGGGGGACCTCTTCACGGACGGCGCGCTCGACGGCTACTTCGACTTCAGTTGGGCGTTCGCGACGACCTACCGCTACAGCTACGGTGGCACCGACTACGACCTCGAGAACGCCGTGCTGGTCGACAGCTACGACTCGGGTGACTGGGGCCTGTTCGCCTTCAACCTCGACGGCGAAGACACGGTGAGCGGCAACGCATCCGCGTTCAGCGTCCTCGTCCCCGCGTCCAGCGACGGCGGGAACATCTACTATTACTACTATCGGTAGGGTCGGTGCCGGAGGCGGGCCGCCGCCTCCCCCTCCCCGCGGAGGAGTCAGTCCGCCGCGCCCTTCTCGTGGGTCGTCCGCGACCGCGCCTTGAGCGTGTCCAACACCCCGAGGGCCCGGAGCACCGCGCCGGCCAGGCCCGGGAAGAGCTGGTTGATCGCGAGCAGCGGCCGGATCGGCGAGGGGGTCACCAACACCTCCCCCTTGCCGCCGAGCACCGCGCGCACCGCCGCCACCACCTTCTTCAGCGGCACCTCGCGCATCATCCCGGGGGCGCGCAAGCCGGTGTCGGCCCACATCCCCGCGTCCGCCACGAAGCTCGGACACACCACCCCCGCGGTGACGCCGGTGCCGTCCAGCTCGATGCGGAGGCTGGAGGAGAAGCCGTTCAAGCCGTGTTTGGTCGCCGCGTAGATCGCGTTGTAGGGCGTCGGGGACTTGCCCGACATGGACGAGACGAGCACGATCGCGCCCTGCCCCCGCGCGATCATCCCGGGCAGGAGCGCGCGGGTCAGAAGGATGGGCGCCGTCAAGTTCACAGCGATCTGCTTCTCGATCTGCGCGGGCGCCTGCTCCGCGACCGCCACCGGCACCTCCAGCCCCGCGTTGCTCACGAAGGCGTGCAGGGGGCCGACGGCCTCGACGGCGGCGACGATGGCGGCGCGGCCCGCGTCCGTCGCGATGTCGGCCGCGATCACGCTGGCGACACCCCCGGCGGCCGCGATCTCTGCGGCCACACGCTCGAGCCCTGCCTGATCGCGGGCCGTCAACACGAGGCGCGCTCCGGCGCCCGCGAGGTCCTTGGCGAGGGCGACGCCGATGCCGCGCGACGCCCCGGTGACGAGGACGAGCTTACCGGTGAGGTCCATGGTGACTCCTGGCGGGGAATGTGCCTGCCTATGGACGTGGGCGCCAACGTCACCCCGCCTCCGGCCGCGTTCTTTGAGGGCCGGCGCCGCGCTCGCTACGGCGCGCGCGGCTACGCCGTGATCGCCTCCCAGCCGCGCCGTAGCTCCTCCGGATCGATCCCGCGCCCGATCACGACCAGGGCGCTCTCCGCGGGGGGCGCCATCGCGCCGGGGCCCAATTCGAGCCACTGGTAGACCCCCTGCGCCACCACCGCCGTCGCGACGCCCGGGCACCGGAAGATCCCCTTGAGCCGCAGGACCTCCCAGCCGCGGCGCGAGGCCACGAACTGGAGGTACATCTTTAGCTTCGACAGGTCTACCGCGCCCCCGCGAAAGCTCCGCGTCACGACGCCGGAGGAGTGCGCGACCACCTCGGGGAGGTTCCAGCGCGCGGGGTCCGCGCCGCCGATCGTCAGGAGCGGCGCCAC
>CAJBVW010000003.1 GCA_903959175.1 uncultured Pseudomonadota bacterium | reverse complement strand
GGAGCATCGCGGCGGCGGCGGGATCGCCACCTTCCAGCAGGAGCGGGGAGAGCACGCGCGCGGCGCCCGCGGCGTCGCCGAGCGTCGCGGAGCGGAGCCAGGCGCCCTCTCGGCCCTCGCCGCCGGCCTCGTCCAGCGCGCGGAGGGCCTCTTCGGCGTACCCGGCGGCCTCGGCCACGCGGGCGAGGGAGCGGAGCGGCCGGTTCTGCACGCCGGTCGCGGCGAGCACCTCGGAGAGGCCGCGGAGGAGAGCCTCGGAGGCGCCCTGGTCGGCCGCGATCTCGGTCACGCGGCCGCAGTAGCGGACGCGCTCGACGTCGTCGGTCGCGGCGGCGGCGAGGCGCAGGTAGAGCTCGATGAGTCCGCCCTGGTCCCCGTTCGCGAGAGCGACGCGTTCGGCGAGGTCGATCGCGGCGTGCTGGGTGGGATCCTCACGGAGCACCTCGGCCGCGATGAGCGAGGGGTCGGCGTCGGGGAGGCGCTGCGCGGCCTCCGCCGCAGCGAGCAGACGCCAGTGGCGACGATCGAGATCCTCACCCATGTCAGCCTGGCCACGTTCCAGGCGGAAGTATTCGGACCAGTCGCCCTGGCGTGCGGCGAGCTCCTTGAGGAGGAGCACCGCGGGGAGGAAGCCCGGCGACAGCTCGAGGCAGCGCTGGAGGCAGCCCATCGCCGAGGCGATGTCGTCCGTGCGATCCGCGAGGACGCGCCCCGAACGGTAGTAGAGGCTGACGGCCTCGTTCGCGTCACGAGTGGCTCCCGCGGCGCTCCGGAGCGCCTTACCGAGCAGGCTCCACTCCGAACGCGCTTCGAGCGAGCGGGTGTAGGCGTCGAGGCTGGGCGGGAAGTCGGGCACGGCTTCGAGCGCGAGACGGTACTGCTCGCGGGCGCGCTCGACGTCGTTCATGCGGAAGTCGTAGACGGCGCCGGCGCGGTGGCGCTGGAGCGCGACGCCGGTGGGCTCCTCCGCGAGGAGGGCGCGCTGCTCGTACACCGCGGCGAGGTCGGCCCAGGCGGCCAGGCGGGTGTAGACGCGCTCGAGGCCCTCGAGGGCGGGGAGGTAGCCGGGCGCCACGTCGAGGATGCGCTCGTAGTGCTTGCGGGCGCCGGCCTGGTCGTCCAGGGGGCCTTCGCAGGTCTCGCCCATGCGGTAGAGCACGGTGACCATGAGGCTCGGATCGTCGAGGTGGCCGAGGCGCTCGTCGAGGAAGGACACGAGCTCGGCCCACCGGCCGCCCTGCTGGAGGATGCGGAGCACGGCCTCGGCGGCGGGCGCGGCGGCGGCGTCGGCGGCGGCCTCGCGGAAGAGCGCGAGGGCCTCCTCGGTACGGCCGAGGCGCTCCTCGGTCAGACGGGCCAGACGGTACTGGAGGAAGCTGCGCGCGTGGGCGGGGACGAGCCCGACCTCGGCGGCGAGGGACGCGGCGAAGTCTTCCCAACGCTCGGCCTCGGCGCAGAAGACGCCGTACTCGTGGCGCAGGTCGAGCGCGCCCGGCGCGGCGGCGAGGGCCGCGGCGTAGCACTCGGCGGCGTGGGCCTCGTCGAAGAGCTGGAGACGGTAGACGCGGGCAGCGCGGCCGTACCACCACGCCACTTCGGAGCCGCGGGCGGCCTCGGAGAGGGACGCGTCGGACGCGAGGCGCTCGGCCTCGGCGCGGTAGAGGGCCCCGAGGGCCGCCCACTCGCCCGCCTGGCGGTGGTGCCGCTCCATCGCGAGGAACGCGGGCGCGCAGCCGCCGTCGGCCGCGAGGGTCTCGCGCCACGCGGCGAGCACGTCTGCGGCGGGGGCACCGGAGCGCTCGAGGAGGGACGCGCGCTCGGCGAGCAGCGCCGCGGCGGAGGCGCCCGTGAGGTGGGCGGCGAGGCGGCCGAGGATCGCGGCCTGCGCGGAGAGCTCGCCCCGATCCTGGTGGAGGTCCAGCAGCGCGAGGAGGGCGCGGAGGTCGTCGCTGTTGGCGGCGGCGGCGCGCTCGAGGGCGGTCACGGCGAGGTCGTCGCGCTTGAGGCGCGTGCGGGAGAGCGCGGCGGAGGACAGCAGCGCGTCCGCGGTGCCGCCGCCGGTCGTCGCGCCGGCGAGGCCCTCGAGGGCGGCGTTGGTCGCCTCGTGGTCGAGGAGGGCCGAGGTCGCCGCGACGCGCTCCGACCAGTAGCCGAGGCCGGACGCAGAGTTCCCAGCGCCGTCCGCGGCGTCGAGGAGGGCGCGGGAGGAGGCCGCGTCCTCGCCGTGGGTGCGGGCGAGCTCGGCGGCGGCGGTGAAGAGCGCCGTGCGGGTGGCGCCCTCGGCGTGCGCGGCTTCACGCTCCATCATGCGGATGGTGGCGCCCCAGGCGCCGTCCGTGGCGATCGCGATCGGCGTGACGGAGAAGACGGGCGTGGCGACGGGAGCCTGCACGGGGGCCCGGGAGAGGTCGACCACGGCGGCGACGTGCGGCGGGTTGAGGAGGGACTCCACCTCGGACGCGGGGAGGTCCTCGGTCGCGTCGGCGGCGGCCTCGGCGGCGAAGTGCGCGAGCAGCTCCTCGCGCGTGGCCACGATGGTCGGGTTCGCGCCGCGGATGCCCTCGGCGGGGGCGTCGAAGGCCCTAACGCTGATCTTGCGGAGGTCGATGCCGGCGGGGCGGCGCACCTGCGCGGCGGCCCGGCTCGCCTCCTCCGTGGCGCGATCCTCGTCGAGGCGCGCGGCGTCCGCGGCCTGTTGGGCCACCAGCAATGCGGCGGCCTCCTGGGCTGCGGCCTCGCGGGCGAGCTCGGCGGC
>CAJBVW010000002.1 GCA_903959175.1 uncultured Pseudomonadota bacterium | reverse complement strand
GACGGTCGCGGTGACGACGTCTTCTCCGAGGGTGGCAGCCGTGGTCTCGAGGAGCACCTCGCCCGTCGCGTCAGGGCTCACGGTGCCGAGCACGCCCTGCAGCGCGCTCTCGAAGGTGACGACGAGGTCGGGGGAGGGGGTCTCGGCGTCGAGCGCGAAGGCCCGGAGCGTGTAGGTCTGCCCGATGCTCACGACGTCGCCGTCGGCGGGGGAGAGGAGCGAGATCACGGGGCGGTTGTTCGGCGCCTCGGTGTTGGCGGAGAGCGGGACGGCGAGCGCGGGCGCGTGCGGATCGTCGCTCCGCACGACGAGGGACCCGAGGCGGGGCGCGGCGTCCTCGGCGGTGAAGGTCACGGTCAGCACCGTTGTCGAGCCCACCCCAACCACCAGCGGGAGCGCGCCGGTGAGCGGCTCCGCGGCGTAGCCGTCGTCGCCTTCGAGCACGAGGGCGTCGATGGTGACCGGCGCCAGCCCGGTGTTGGTGACGCCGAGGGCCTGCTCGCGCGTCTCGCCGACGAGGAGCGAGCCGAAGTCGAGGGACGCGGGCGACACCGCGAGCGCGCCGACGACGCCCGCGCCGGTCCACACCACCTCCGTCGACAGGCCGCTCTGGTCGGCCACGAGGATGACGCCCGCATCCGCGGCTTCGCCCGCCGGGGTGTACGCGAGGGTCAGGCTCGCGGCGTCGCCGGGGCCGAGGTCGACCACGTCGTAGGCCGCCACGAGGGCACCGGTGCCGTCCACCTCGACGAGGGGCTCCACCAGCGTGAGGGCCGCGGCGCCCGAGTTGACCACCCCCACCGTCGCGGTGGCGGTGGTGCCTGCGGCGACGCCGCCGAAGTCGATCACGGTGGGCGTGACCGACAGACGCGGCTCCAGCTCCGTGACCTTGTAGTCGGAGCACCCGGAGATCAGCGCGAGGACAAGCATGCGGTGAGCTAACGCGCCCTCGCGCGCGGCGGTTATCGGTCGCGGATGACGTGGATCCTCCTGCTCCTGCCTCGCTCGCTCGCCGCTGAAGCCGTGTGGGTCGAGGGGGAGTCCGACACGACCTACAGCACCTTCAACCAGCACAACTGGTACAGCGACGTCGACGAGACCCTCCTCTCGCCCGGGAGCCCCGAGACGGGCGTGGCCGGGAGCTGGGCGGCGCACTACGCCAACGACGCGCTGCCGGCGCAGGCCTCGTGGAGCTTCGACGTCGCCGAGGGCGGCGACTACACCATCTGGGCACGCGTGGGCGCCTACCGCGTCGCGATGTGGGCGGCGGTGGACGGCCTCGCCGTGACCGACCTCGATCTCGACAACCAAGCTCGCGAGGTCGTGAACCTCGTGCATCCGACCCTCGACGTGCGCTTCCTCGCGTGGGTGAAGGTCGACGAGGTCGAGCTCGCGCCGGGCGGCCACACGATGACCTTCGGGTTGGAGAGCCACCCCGCCTGGGAGGGCGCCGCAACCTACGGCGGCGTCGATGCGTTCGTCGTCACCAACGTGCCGCGGTGGGCGCCGACCGGCGCCGTGCGCCCCGAGCCCGACGGCGAGGCCGAAGGGACGCCCGACGGGTGGTTCCCCTTCCTGCCGAAGGAAGAGGACGGGACCTTCGACTCCGTCCTCGACCGGAGCGGGCTCCTCGACGCGCCCGCGGGCGTGCACGGTGCGCTGCGGCGCGCCGGGGCCGACCTCGCCTTCGCGGACGGGACCCCCGTGAAGCTCTGGGGGGTCAACGTGGGGGAGATCCCCCTCGATCCGGCGCTGCGCGAGCGGCAGGCGCGGTTCTGGGCGGGGCTCGGGATCAACGCCGTGCGCCTGCACAGCGTCCAGAACTGGCTCGGCGCGGCCCGCAACGCCGACGGCTCGCCGGCCTTCGACCCGGAGCGCCTCGACGCGCTCGATCACTGGTTCGCCGTGCTCGCCGAGCAGGGGATCTACTCGTGCTGGTCGGTGTTCTACCCCTTGGTGCTCGCCGACACCGACGACTACCCCGCGGAGCTCCGCGCCGAGCTCCCGGCGAGCGGCGAGGGGCGGAGCGCGAGCGGGCTCGTCACGATCCGACCCGAGCTGCAGGAGGCAGAGGATCGCTGGGTCGCCGCGCTGCTCGCCCACACCAATCCCTACACGGGGCGCACCTACGCGGAGGACGCCGCGCTCGCCGCGATCGAGCTCCGCAACGAGGACTCGATCTTCTGGCACGCGCCGCTCAACGACCTCTGGACCGGCGATGTCTACCCGGAGCACACCGCGGCGCTCCAGGCGGCGTGGGCCGACTGGCTCGCGACCCGCTACGCCGACGACGACGCGCTGCTCGCCGCGTGGGGCCCGACCTGGGGGGGGAGCCAGCCCGGAGACAGCCTCTCGAACCCGGCGATGGCGATCTACGCCGCGTGGGACATGGCCCCCGACGGCCCGTACACCAACAGCGCCGAGACGGCCCGCATGGGCGACTTCATCGGCTTCCTCGCCGAGACCCAGCGCGACGGCTACACGCGCCGCGCCGACGCGCTCCGGGACACGGGCTTCGGCGGGCTGGTGGTGAGCACCGCGTGGATGGCCGGCGGTGACGCCGCGCACCTCGCCAACGCCTGGACGGACGACGCCCTGGACGCCATCGATCGCCACACCTACCTGGGCGGCGGCGACGGCGTGTGGCGGGTGATCGCGGGCGGGGTCGAGCCGTGGTCGCACTTCGACCACCCGGGCGAGGGGCTCCTCGCCATCGCCACCTCCCAGATCGAAGACAAGCCCCTGTTCATGACCGAGTGGGGCATGCCCACGCCCAACCCCTACGCCGCAGAGGGCTCGCCCATCGAGGCGTTCTACGGCCTCGGGCTTCAGGGCTACGACGCCTCGTTCCACTTCACGGCGTCGACCTTCACCTGGCAGGGCGGGTGGCCCGAGAACTACAGCTACGTGAGCGAGACACCCCACACGATGGGGCTCTTTCCCGCGCTCGCGACCGCGGTCCACGAGGGGCATGTGGCCGAGGGCGCGCCCGCCGCCGTCCAGCGCGTCTCCTTCGACGCTGCCACCTCCGGGGTGGACGCGCGCCTCCATCCCCCCGCGGGCGAGGGCTTCGCCGGGGGCGACAGCCTCGATGTGCCGCCCGAGGTCGCGCTCCTCGGGCGCGTGTCGCACAAGGTCGGCGGCGGGGGCGCGCCGGAGGCGGTGGAGTGGGGCGATCTCACCGGCACCGTCGAGAGCCTGGGCGGCGAGCTCTCGTGGGACGTGCCCGGGCGCTACGCCACCGTGCGCACGGCCCGCACGCAGGGCATCCTCGGCTTCGCCGGCGGGGTGGTGGCCGAGCTGCCCGACGTGGAGGCGAGCTTCACCAACGGGTACGCCGTGCTGCTCGTCACCGCGCTCGACGGCCTCCCCATCGCCGAGAGCCACCGCATGCTCGTCACCGCCATCGCGCGCGAGCGGCCCGCGGGCGCTTCCTACACCGCCGACGACACCGAGCTCCTGACCGTCGGCGGCCCCCCGCTCCTGATGGAGCCCGTGGAGGCGACGCTCCGCATCCCCGGCGTGGACGCCGTCACCGCGCTCGACGTGGACGGCTGGCCGCGCGTCGCGGTGCCCGTGACCGACGGCGCCTTCGCCATCGACGGGCGTTGGCGCACGCTCTGGTACCTCGCCGAGCGCCCCGGCGCCGACGACACCGGCGGCGCCGACGACACCGGCGGCGCCGACGCCACCGACGATACCAACGCCACCGACGGCGACACCGAGGGCTGCGGTTGCGCGACCCCCGGCGCGCCCGGCGCTCCGTTGGCGCTCGCCCTCGGCGCGCTCGCGATGGTCCGGCGGCGTCGGGGCGCCCCTCCGTCCCCCTCGCGCGTCGAGCCGAGCCCGCGTCGCCACTCCAACGGTGGTTAGCTTCCCGCGGTGCACTCCCTCGATCCCCGCGTCGTTCACCTGTGGCGGTTGCAGGCCCTGACCCGCCTCGCCACCTTCTGGCTCCCCGTCCTCCTCGTCGCGGCGGGGTGGGTCGGCTTCCGCTTCGGCCTCTCAGCGGGCGTCGCGGCGGCGGCCCCGTTGGTCGTGCTCATCGCGGTGACGACGCTGGTGTGGCCGTCCCTCGCGTGGCGTCACTTCCGCTACGGCGTTCGGGACGACGATCTGCTCGTCGAGAGCGGGGTCCTCTTCCGCCACACCGTCAGCATCCCGCTCGACCGCATCCAGCACGTCGACACGCGCCAGGGCCCGATGGAGCGCGCCTTCGGCCTCTCGCGGCTGGTCGTCTACACCGCCGCCGGCATGTCGGCGGACGGCTCCATCCCCGGCCTCGACGAGGCCCAGGCCGACGCCCTTCGCGACACCCTGGTCCGGCGGCGGGGCGACGATGGTGTCTGACTCGGGCGGCGCGGAGGCCGTCCAGCGCAGCGCCGTCGAGACCGGCGCCTGGCGCGCCCTGGAGCCCGCCTCCCTCCTCGTCAACCTCATCCCCGACCTCTGGCGCACCGCCCGCGGCGCGTGGCCGCTCCTGCTCGCCGTCTTCGTCGGCGGCGGCATCGCCAGCTTCGTCAACCTCCTGCTCCTGGGCTCGTTCTTCGCGATGGCGGTGGGGCGCACCCTGCTCCACTTCTTGACCCTCCGCTACCGCCTCCACGAGGGCAAGCTCGAGATCCAGACGGGCCTCATCGGCCGCCGCTTCCGCGTCATCGACCCCGCGCGCATCCAGAACGTCGAGATCGTCCAGAACGTCTTCCACAAGGTCGCGGGCCTCGTCGAGCTCCGCATCGAGACCGCCGGCGAGGCCGGGGCGGAGGGGCTGCTCTCGGCCCTCTCGGTCAAGGACGCCAACCTCCTCCGCGAGCGGCTCCACGGCGCCTCCCTCGGCGCGGGCGCCCCCGGCGTCGCCCCCACCGGCGAGGTCGCCCCGGCCGGCGAGGAGATCCTCGGCATCACCCTCCCCGAGCTCGTCGGCTACGGCGTCTCCGCGGGTCGCGTCGGCGCCGTCGTGCTCGCCGCGGGCGTCGCCTTCGAGGTCCTCGGCCAGCTCTCCCCGCAGACCATGGCGCAGGGCGTCTCCGCGATGCGCCCCGGCGCGGCCCTCGGCCTCGGCCTCGTCGCGCTCGCCGGCGGCTACGCCTTCTCCGTCGCCGGCACGCTCCTCCGCCACTACAACTTCCGCCTCTACCGCTCCCCGCGCGGCCTCCGCTTCGAGTCCGGCCTCCTCACCCGCCGCGGCGTCGAGATGCCCCTCGGGAAGGTCCAGCTCGTCCGCGTAGAAGAGCCGTGGATGCGCCGCCTCATGGGCTACGGCACCGTCGTCGTCGAGACCGCCGCCTCCGGCGCCCCCGGCGACAGCCCCGCGCCCGAGGGCCTCCTCCCGATGGTCCCCACCGAGGAGAACGCCGCGATCGCGGCCGTCATCCTCCCGTCCCTCGACATCGACCCCTGGGCCGCCCCGCTCCTCCCGCCCGCGCCCCGCGCCCTCGTGCGCGCCCTCGTCGGCGGCGCCCTCCGCTGGGCCTTCGTCGCCGCCGTCCTCGCCGCGTGGCTCGGCCCCCTCGCCCTCTCCGTCGTCGGCGTCGGCGCCCTCCTCGGCTGGCTCGACTGGCGCAAGCAGGGCTGGCGCGTCACCCCCGGCTTCGTCGTCTCGCGCGCGGGCTTCCTCACCCGCCGCACCTGGATCGTCCCCCGCGCGAAGATCCAGTCGGTCCACCTCTACTCGGACCCCCTCCTCCGACGCAACGGCCTCGCGCGCGTCATGGTGTGGGTCGCCGGGGCGAGCGTGGGCCTCCCCGCCCTCCGCGAGGCCGAGGCCGCCGCGATCTTCGAGGAGCTCAAGCGCCGCCCGCGCGGCTAGGCCCTCAGCTCAGCGACCCGTCAGATCAGCCAGTGGCACGCCGCCACCGCCGCGAGCACGCCCGAGATGTCCGACACGAGGCCGGTCGGGACCGCGTGGCGCGTCTTGAGCACCTGCACCGCCCCGAAGTAGACGGCGAGCACGTAGAACGTCGTCTCCGTCGTGCCCTGCATCGTGCCGGCCACCTGCGCGATGAAGGTGTCGGGTCCGTACGTCGTCGTCAGCTCCGTCGTGAGCGCGTAGGCGCCCGAGCCCGACAGCGGCCGCAGCAGCGCGAGGGGCAGCACCTCGGGGGGCATCCCGATGAGGTTCATCGCCGGCGCCACCAGCTTCACGAAGGCGTCGAGCCCGCCGCTCGCGCGGAGCATGCCGACCGCCGTGAGGATCGCCACGAGGTACGGGATGATGCGCGTCGCCGAGGAGAAGCCGTCCTTCGCGCCGTCGATGAACACCTCGTACACCTTCACGCGGCGCACGAAGCCCACCGTGAGCATCCCGAGGATCAACACCGGTACGATCCAGGCGCTCGCCGGCTTGAACATGTAGACGGTCACGACGAGCGCGCTGAAGGTCGCGCTGATGAGCGCGAGCGGCACGAGGTCGAGCCAGCTCTCCTTCACCGCGTACTCGTCCGGCGGCGAGGGCGCGCGGAAGAAGCGCGAGAAGACCTTGGCCGCGAGCACCGCCACCACCGTGTTGAACATGCTCGCGACGAGCGTCGGGACGAAGATCGCCTCCGGGGTGGCGGATCCCGCGGCGGCGCGCATCGCCATCACGCCCGTCGGGAGCACGGCCACGCCCGAGGTGTTGATCGCGAGGAACAACACCATCGCGTTCGTGGCGGTGCCCGGGTGCTTGTTCAGCGTCTCGAGCTCCTGCATCGCCTTGATGCCGAACGGGGTCGCCGCGTTGCCTAAACCGAGCACGTTGGCGCCGATGTTCATCACGATCGCGCCCATCGCGGGGTGGTCCGCCGGCACGTCCGGGAAGAGGCGCACGAGCACCGGGCGGATCAGCCGCGCGAGGAAGTCGAGCCCGCCCGCGGCCTCCACCACCTTCATGAGCCCGAGGAAGAGGGTCATCGCGCCGGCGAGGCTGACCGCGAGGGTCACGCTCGCCTTCGCCCCGTCAAACGCCGCGGTCCCGACGGCCGCCATCTTGACCGGGTCCTCGCCCGCGAGCATGGACCCGATGTCCGCGCCCCCGGCCGCCACCACCGCCGCGAGCACGAGCAGGAAGAAGACGATGTTCATGGGACGCGACTATACCCTTGACGCGGCAAGGGGGCCGTCGCGCGCCGTCAGAGCGCGGCTTTCGCGGCGCGACGGATGTGATATCGGGGCTCCCGCCCTCATCGCGCCCCCGGGGGATCCCGCGTGTACGTCCTGTTCCTCGACGAGTCCTGCGCCGCCCGAGCCCCCATCGCCGAGGCGCTCATGCGCCACATCGCGCCCTGGCACGATGCCATCGCGGCCGGCTGGGTGCCCTCGCATGTGCGCCCCGAGATCAAGGAGGTCCTGGAGGACGCCGCGATCCACACCACCGGCCTGCGCGCGCGCTCGCTCCTCGAGGTCCCGCTGGACGACGTCGAGCTCGTCGTCGCCTTCGTCCCCGACGAGGGCCGGCTCCGCGTCCCCGCCACCGCCCGCCGCATCGAGTGGCGCCTGCCCGACCCCCTCTCGGCCCCGCCGGACGAGCGGCGCGAGGCCTGCGAGGCCGCCCGTGACGAGATCGAGCGTCGTCTCCGCAAGCTCGTGGCGGAGCTCGGATGATGCGCATGCTGCGGGATTGGGGCGTCGCCATCGTGGCGGGCCTCGCCGTCTTCTTCTTCGTGGACTGGCTCTCCACCGGCGCCTCCCTCGCCGACAAGCCCGCGCCCGCCTTCGAGCTCGTCAACGCGGCCGGCGGCACGACCAAGCTCTCCGACTACGCCGGGAAGACGGTGGTCCTGAACTTCTGGGGCAGCTGGTGCGGCCCCTGCGTGCAGGAGATCCCCGAGTTCGCCAGTTGGTCCGCCGACCACGGGGACATCCCCATCCTCGGCATCGCCGCCCGCAGCGGCGCGGGGGACCAGCTCGCGAGGGACGCCTCCCGCCTCGGTGTCACCTGGCCCGTCCTCGAGTCGGATGACGACGTATTGAGCGCCTACAACGTACAGGTCTTCCCGACCACGGTGGTCGTCGGTCCCGACGGCGCGGTCAAGTCGGTGGCGCGCGGCTCGATCGACGCGAGCGGGCTCGACGCGCTGGTCGCTTCGGCGGAGTAGGCGTTCGGGGGGGCGGATCCGGGCGCGTCCCGCCGCGGACGGCGGGCCGGGCCCTTCCGGGCAGCGCCCTTCGGGCTCGGTCGTCCCGGCGCGGACGCCGGGACGGACCGGCCG
>CAJBVW010000001.1 GCA_903959175.1 uncultured Pseudomonadota bacterium | reverse complement strand
GGCGTGCGCGCGCGCGGCCGCGGTGGCGACGCGGTAGCGGGTGGGCCCGGTCTTCTCGAGGATGCCCTGCGCGGCGAGGGGCTCGGGGTCGACGCCGAGCGCGGCCCAGCCGGTGGCGTGGAGGGGGCGCGGCTCGAGGGCGGCGGGGAAGGCGGCCGGGGGCAGGCGCGGGGGCGCGACGCCGCGCGACGCCGCGAGCGCGGCCTGGCCCGCTTCGACCGCGAGCAGCGGCGACCCGGCGACGGCGCGCACGTCCACCCCGGGCGGGACGAGGGCCGCGGCGAGCGCTGAGGCGGCGGCGGCGTCGAGGTCGGGGAGGCGGTGGTGCGTCGCGAGCGAGAGCCGCACGAGCTCGGTGACCATCCGGTGGCTGCGGCGTGTGGCGTGGCGGTCGTCCACGATGGCGAGGATCGTGAGCTCCTTCGGGGCCACGCGCGCGAGCCGGTCGAGGAGCCGGGCGGTGAACTTGTCGATCTCGTCGAGGTCCTCGACGACGAGGAGGAGGCCCTTGCCGGTGGCGCGCACGAGCGCGTCGGACGCGGCGTGGACGACCTCCTGGGCGGTCGCGGCGAGGCCGGGGCCGGGGAGGGGTTCGAGGGGGAGGTGCGGCCACATCTCGAGGAGCGGGCCGGTGTCGCCGCCGCCGACGGTGCGCCGCCACTCGACGTCCGCCGGGGCCTCGAGGAGCGCCTCGAGCGCCTCCTCGATGGCGCCGCCGGGGCGCTCGACGCGGCACCGCCCGCGCACGGTGCGGATCCCCGCGAGGAGCGCGCGCCGCCGGATGTGCTCGGCCGTGCGCCGCCGCCCGCTGCCGGCGGGCCCGGAGATCACGAGCATCCGTGGGCCCTCGCCGCGCAGGGCGGCCTCGGCGGCGTCGAGCACCGGGGGGCTCCCGACGTAGGCGTGGGGCTCGGGCCACTCGGCTGGCCCCTTGCCGTTGGCGCAGGCGCGGAAGAGCGCGGCGGCCGCGGCGGCGTCGGGCCGATCGCGCGGGTCGAGCGCGACGAGCCGGTCGATCACGGCGGACACGGCGAGCGGCACCCCCGCGTCGATCGTCGCGAGCGAGCGCGGCCGGTCGATGCACTGGATCCGCAGCCAGTCGTGCGTGCGCGGCGGGCGCGGCCGCTTGCCGACGATGCCCTCGTAGAGTATCAGCCCGACGGCGAACAGGTCGCACTGCGGCGTGAGGGGCTGGCCCGCCACCTGCTCGGGCGCCATGAAGGGGAGGGTGCCGACGAGGCCGCCCTCGCCGGTGAGGGGGTCCTGGTCGACCCACGCGCGGGCGACGCCGAAGTCGAGCACGTGCGGCAAACCCTGGGCGTCGACGAGCACGTTGGACGGCTTCAGGTCGCGGTGCATCAGCCCGGCGCGGTGCACCCCGGCGAGCGCGTCGCAGAGCGGCGGGGCGACGTGGAGGAGCCGCGCCACGCGCCCCTCGACGGTGCCCCCGGCCTCGATCCAGCTCCGGATCGGCAGCCCGTGGACCAGATCCATCGCGTACCAGAGGTAGCGGTCGTCCAGCCCCGCGTCGTGCACGCGCACCACGCCCGGCACGGCGAGCCCGCGCAGGGCCTCGAACTCGCGCAGGAAGCGGCGGTCGAGCTCGGCGTCCCCGCGGCCGCGCACCTTGAGGGCCACCTCGCGGTCGGCGCGCCGGGCGAGGAACACGGTCGCCGTGGAGCCGCGGCCGAGCGCCTGCGAGAGCACATAGGGGCCGAGGGAGGAGCCGGGAGCAAGGCGGTCGTGCACGCGCGGAGTGTAGTACGGCGCGGGGAGGCCCAAAAACAAAGACCGCCCGGTCACGACGACCGAGCGGCTTCGCGTCCCGCGGGGGAGCTACTCGCCGAAGGCGCCCTTCACGTCGGTGAACACGCCCTCGGAGGTCTTCACGAGGCGGTCGACGCGCTCCGGCGTGGCGCCGATGGCCTTGACGTTGTTGCCGACCTTCTTGGTCGACTCCATGAGCTTCATCGGGTCGAGGCCCATGGTGGTGAGCTGGCCGGGGAAGGCGATGCACGCGTCGGCGAGGGCCTTGGCCTCGGGGACGAGCTTGGCGCCGGTGTCGATGGCGTGCTCGCCGGCGTCGAGGAGCTTGTTCACGGCGTCGATGCCGGCCTGGACGTTCTCGGGGATGGCGTCGGTCGCCTCGAGGCGGGGCATCTTGCCCTTGAGCGCGACCTTGAGCTTGCCGTTCGCGCTCTTCTTGAGCTCGTCGAACGCGGTCTTGAGCGGCTGGTCTTCCGCGACGCCGAGGGCGATCGCGACCTGCTTGCGGGCCTCGACGAGCTGCTTGTCTTCGGCGTCGAGCGCGTCGTGGATGGTCTTCGCCTGCATGAAGACGACGTCGAACTCGGCGATGCCGGTCGCCTCGATCTTCGGGAGCGGCTTCTCCTGGGCGGAGGCGCCCTTGGCGGCCTTCGGCGCGGCGTCCGCGGTGGGGATGCCGCCGAGGAGGGTGAGGAGGGGGAGGGCGAGGAGGAGGCGGAAGGAGCGCATGGGGGACTCGTGGTGTTGGGTGCGGCGGCGCGGTAACGAAGCAGCTTCGTACCGTCAATCCTCTTTCAGCCGTCGGCCGTCGGGGCGGCACGGACTGTACGCGCGGCGGGGCCGCATCTTCGACCGCCGTGTGACACCGCTCTTTCATCGCCCCCGAACGACCCGCACGCGTGGCGCGCCGGGGCCCTGGGGCGAGGATAGGCCCGCGCATGATCCTCCTCCGCAACGCCGACGTGTTCGCCCCCGAGCCCCTCGGCCGCTCCGACGTGCTGGTCGCGGGCGGCCAGATCGTCGCGGTGGCGCCGCGCATCGAGCCGCCCTCCTGGCCCGTCGAGGTCATCGATCTGCACGGTGCCCGGCTCGTCCCCGGCCTGGTCGACGCGCACACGCACCTCACCGGCGGCGGCGGGGAGGGCGGCCCGCACACCAAGGTGCCGCCCGTCGGGCTGACCGCGTTCACGCGCGCCGGCGTCACGACGGTCGTCGGCCTGCTCGGTACGGACTGCCGCACGCGTACGATCGCGGAGCTGCTCGCCGCCGCCCGCGCGCTCGACGTCCTCGGCCTCACCGCGTACTGCTACACCGGCGGCTACGAGGTGCCCTCGGTCACGCTCACCGGCAGCGTGCGCGGCGACCTGGTCCACGTCGACCGCATCGTGGCCGTCGGCGAGCTCGCCCTCTCCGACCACCGCTCCTCCCAACCGACGTACGACGAGCTCGTCCGCATCGCGTCGGACGCCCACGTCGCCGGCCTCCTCACCGGCAAGGCCGGGCTCCTCCACCTCCACCTCGGAGACGGCGTTCGCGGCCTGGAGATGGTCCGTCGGGCCCTCACCGACACCGAGATCCCCGCCCGCGTGTTCCACGCCACCCACACCAACCGCAACCGCCGCTTGTGGGAGGAGGCCATGGCGCTCGGCGCCGACTTCGGCGCGCGGGGCCTCCATGTGGACGTATCGGCGTTCGACGCCGAGGACGACGCCCCCAGCGGCGGCCAGGCCATCGCCGAGTGGGTCGCCGCGGGGCTCGATCCGGCGCGCCTCACCCTCTCGAGCGACGGCGGCGGCTGCCTCCCCACCTTCGACCGAGACGGCGTGCTGCTCGCGATGGACGTCGGCGCCTCCGAGGCCCTGTGGACCGCGCTGCGCGAGGCCGTCTCCCTCTCCGTGCCGTTCGAACTCGCGCTCGCGACGGTCACCGCCAACGTCGCCCGCCTCTTCCGCCTCCCCGCCAAGGGCCGCGTCGCGGTCGGCGCGCACGCGGACCTCGCGGTCGTCTCCGCCGATCTGCGCGTCACCGACGTGATCGCCGGCGGGCGATGGATGGTGCGGGGCGGGGTGCCAATCGTGAAGGGGCCGTTCGAAACCTGATTGTTGGGGCAGGGGGCCCGCCCGCGGTTGCCCTAAACCCCGCAACGCCCCCGGAGCCACGCGAAGGTTCGCGTCGCCGCCGGGATCGGCCCTGCCACCGCGTTAGATCGCGCGCCAACGAGAGAATCGACATGGCTACGATCGCAGTGTTGGGCGCGGGGCTCCTCGGCAGCGGCATGGTAGAGAACCTCCTCGCGAAGGGCGAGCGCGTGGTGGTGTGGAACCGCACCGCGTCCAAGCTGGCGCCGCTCGTCGCGAAGGGCGCCGTCGCGGCCGCCACCCCGGCCGACGCCGTGACGGGCGCCGAGCGCGTCCACCTCATCCTCACCGCGGACGACGCGGTGGACGCCACGATCGCCGCCCTCCTCCCCGGCCTCGGGCAGGGCGTGCCGGTCATCGACCACTCGACGAACCTCCCGGCGCGCGTCGCCGAGCGCGCTCCCCGCCTCCGCGCGGCGGGCGTTCGCTACCTCCACGCGCCCGTGTTCATGTCGCCGCAGAACGCGCGCGACGCCCAGGGCGTCATGCTGATCGCGGGCCCCACGGCCGACGCCGAGGCCCTCACCCCCGCGCTCGCCACGATGACCGGCCGCGTGTGGCACGTCGGCGAGCAGCCCGAGCGCGCCGCGGTCCACAAGCTCGTCGGCAACGGCGTGTTCGTCGCGATCGCGGGCACGATGGGAGACCTCTTCCAGGTCGGCGCCGCGCACGGGATGGACCCCACGGAGGTGCTCTCGCTCTTCGACGTGTTCAACCCTGGCAAGGCGCTCCCGTTCCTCGGCGGCCGCGTCGCGAACGCGGGGAAGGGCCCCGCCAGCTTCGAGCTGACGATGGCGCGCAAGGACGTGCGCCTGATGATCGAGGCCGCGGGCGGCCCGGCGAAGCTCTCGGTGCTCCCGGGCGTCGCGGCCGCGATGGACACGGCGATCGCCGGCGGTCACGGCGCCGAGGACTTCGCCGTGTTCGCGTGGCGCGCCCGGCAGTCGTAGGAGATCGGCCGGGGCTGCGTTAGACGGCGACGACAATGCCTTCGCCCGAACTCACCCCCGGCTCCCGCGGCTTCATCATCCCCATCGGCGGGGCCGAGGACAAGGTCAGCGCCCGGGCGATCCTGCGGCGCTTCGCCCAGCTTTGCGGCGGGCCCGACGCCGTCATCGCCGTGGTGCCGACCGCCTCGGTCGACCCCGAGACCCCCGACCGCTACCGCCGCGTCTTCGGCGACGCCGGCGTGGCCGAGGTCCGCGTCGTCGACGTCGCGCGCCGCGAGGATGCCACCGCCGCCGCCACCACGCTCGCCGGGGTCACGGGCGTGTTCCTCACCGGCGGCGCCCAGCTCCGCCTCTCGACGCTCCTCGGCGGCACCGACGTCGCGCGGGTCCTGCGCCGCCTCAACGCCCAGGGTGTGCACGTGGCCGGCACGAGCGCGGGCGCGGCCTTCCTCTCCGAGCACATGATCGCGTTCGGCAAGGAGGGCGGCACGCCCATCGCCGGCCAGGCGACCTTGGTGCCGGGCCTCGGCCTGACCAACCGCGTCATCGTCGACCAGCACTTCCGCCAGCGCGACCGCATGGGCCGCCTGCTCTCCGCGCTCGCCTACAACCCCTTCGCGATCGGCCTCGGCCTCGACGAGGACACCGCCGCCTTCATCGGCCCCGACAACACCCTCGAGGTGGTCGGCAGCGGCGGCATCAGCGTGGTGGACGCCGGCGGGCTCGAGCACAGCTCGATGGCGACGGTGGAGGAGGGCAAGCCCGTCGAGATGGTCGGCGTGCGCCTGCACGTGCTGGTGGAGGGCTCGCGCTTCGATCTCCAGGCCCGGCGCGCGTTCCCGGCGCCCGCGCGGCCCGACCGGGGCTGAGGATCAGCCGAGGACGACGCGGCACCGACGGCGTGGCGCCGCAGGCGGCGCAGGCGAGCGCGCAGATGCGCCCAGGACCAACGCCGGCTCCTCCGTTCGGCCACGCGCGCTCCGTTACACTTCGCCGTCCGGAGCCCTCCATGCGCATCCTCGAGCAACGCGTCTACGCCGGCCCCAACCTCTATGCCAACTTCAAGGTCATCCGGATGACCCTGGACCTCGGTCCGTTCGAAGAGCACCCGAGCGGCACGATCCCGGGCTTCGTCGCGGGGCTCCTCGCGCACGTCCCGAGCCTCCAGGACCACGGGTGCTCCTACGGCGAGGCCGGCGGCTTCGTGCGGCGCCTCTCGGAGGACGGCGGCACCTGGATGGGGCACGTCATGGAGCACGTCGCCATCGAGCTCCAGAACGTCGCGGGCGCCAAGGTCACCTTCGGCAAGACGCGCGGGAACGGCACGCGCGGCCAGTACCACATGGTCTACGAGTACGAGGATCCCTGGGTCGGCGAGCGCGCGGGGCAGGTGGCGCTGCGGCTCCTCCACTCCCTCGTCCCGGCAGAGCTGCGTGGCGACGCCCCGCCCGACCCCGAATTCAACTTCCCGCTCGAGCTGGAGCGCCTCATCCGCGGCGCCGAGAAGCGCGCGTTCGGCCCCTCCACGGCCTCGCTCGTGCGCGGCGCCGAGGCCCGGGACATCCCGTGGGTGCGGCTCTCCGAGGGCTCGCTCGTCCAGTTCGGGCACGGCCACCGCCAGAAGCGCATCCAGGCCACGATCACCTCGGAGACCCGCCACATCGCGGTCGAGATCGCGGGCGACAAGGAGCTCACCAACCGCATCCTCGGGGACATCGGCCTGCCGGTGCCGAAGCAGGAGCAAGTGTACGACGCAGAGGAGGCGGTGGAGGCGGCGCTGAGCCTGGGCTACCCCGTCGTCGTCAAGCCGCTGGACGCGAACCACGGCCGCGGCGTGTCCATCGGCCTCACCGACGCCGACCAGGTGCGCGTCGCCTTCGCCGGCGCGGTCGAGCACAGCGACTGCGTGCTCGTCGAGACCTACATCGCCGGCTTCGACCACCGCATGCTCGTCATCGACGGCGAGCTCGTGGCGGTCGCCAAGCGCGTGCCCGGTCACGTCGTGGGGGACGGCGACAGCACGATCGCCGGGCTGGTCGAGGCGGTCAACCGGGACCCCCGTCGCGGCATCGGCCACGAGAAGGTGCTCACCCGCATCGAGTTGGACGCCCAGGCCGAGCGCCTCATGGGCAAGGCCGGGTACACCGCGGCGTCCGTGCTCCCGAAGGGCGAGATCCTGTACCTCCGCTCCACCGCCAACCTCTCCACGGGCGGCACCGCGATCGACCAGACCGACGTGTGTCACCCCGACAACCGGGAGATGGCCGTGCGCGCGGCCGCCTCGGTAGGCCTCGACTGCTGCGGCGTCGACTTCCTCTCGCCCGACATCGCACGGAGCTGGAAGGAGGTCGGCGGCGGCATCTGCGAGGTCAACGCGGCGCCGGGCTTCCGCATGCACGTGGCCCCGAGCGAAGGCAAGCCCCGCGACGTCGCGGGGAAGGTCCTCGACATGTTGTTCCCGCCGGGCACGCCTTCGCGCATCCCGATCGCGGCGGTGACCGGCACCAACGGCAAGACCACGACCACGCGCATGTTGGCGCACATCCACAAGGGCGTCGGCGCGCACGTCGGCATGACGACGACGGACGGCGTCTACATCGACGGCCGCCTCACCGTCGCCGGAGATATGACCGGCCCCATCGCCGCGCGGATGGTGCTCACCGACCCCCACGTCACTGTGGCCGTGCTCGAGACGGCGCGCGGCGGGTTGCTCCGCGCGGGCCTCGGCTATCGCCACCCCGACGTCGCGTGCTGCCTCAACGTCACGGCCGACCACCTCGGCCTCGGCGGCATCCACACCGTCGAACAGTTAGCCGAGGTCAAGCGCATCCCGATCGAGGTCGCGCGCGACACCGTGGTCCTCAACGCCGACGATCCGCTCTGCCTGCGCATGGCGGATCGCACCGTGGCCCGGCGCATCTGTTGGGTGACCCTCCGCGCCGACAACGCGCTCGTCCGCGAGCACGTCCGCGCCGGCGGCCGCGCCATGGCGCTGGAGGCGGGGATCAACGGGCAGATGATCACTCTCTACGACAACGGCGCCCACCTGCCGCTGCTGTGGACGCACCTCATCCCCGCGACGTTGGAGGGCAAGGCGATGCACAACGTGCAGAACGCCATGTTCGCCGCGGCGATGGCGTGGTCGATGGGCGTCAAACTCGACGACATCCGGCACGGCCTCCGAACCTTCGACACCACGTTCTTCCAGGCGCCCGGCCGCGGCAACGTCTACGAGCAGCTCGGCTTCAAGGTCATCCTCGACTACGGCCACAACCCCGCCGCGGTGGACGCGATGTGTGGGCTCGTCGATCGCCTCGCGCTCGACGGCCTGCGCCCCGGCGCCCAGCGCGTGTGCGTGCTCTCCGCCCCCGGCGACCGCCGCGACGACGACATCCGCGCCATCGCCCGCCGCGCCGCCGCGAGCTTCGACCGCTTCGTGTGCCGTCGCGACGACGACGTGCGCGGCCGCGGCCCCGACGAGGTCCCCCGCATGCTCGAGGCCGAGCTGATCGCGTGCGGGGTCCCCGCTGACCGTGTCGAGGTCCTGGCGGCCGAGCCCGCCGCCGTCGAGCGCGGCCTGGCCCTCTGCCGGCCGGGCGACGTGCTCCTCGTCTTCGGCGACGCCATCAGCCGCACCTGGAAGCAGATCATCTACTTCGGCGGCCGCAAGCCCACCGAGACCGCCACCGCCCCCGCGGGCTTCGGCGGCGTCGGCTACACCGGCGGATCCTACACGTCCGAGCCCGGGCCCGCGCCCGCTCCCGTGGTCACGCCCCGGGACTTCCACCCCTCCGCCGCGGACGAGCGCGCCGAGCACGGCGGCGTCGTGGTCTCCGAGGTCATGAGCGCCGTCATCACCGACACCCCCGTGTTCGTGCGGGACGCGCGCGGGGTGCGCCTCGCGGTGGACGAGGGCGGGGACTGACCCCGGGCGTCCGACCCCGGGCGTCCGACCCCGGGCGTCCGACCCCGGGCGCTACCGCGCCAGGTCGAAGATCGCGGCCGCCAACACCGCGGTCGACGGCCAGTCCCAGCTCCCGGAGAGGACGGCGAGGTCGTCCCGGGCGCCGTCGGCGTCGGAGTCGATCTGCGAGGAGGTCGACCGCGCGATCTCCTCGAGCTGTCCCTGGAGCGCAGTGTCGATGTCCTGGAACTCGTAGGCGTTCACGCCCAGGAACTTCGCGTCCACCGTGCCGAGGGCGCTCACCGCGGCGGGGACCGTGGTGGCGGCCGCGCAGCTCCCGGTGGGGAATTCGTGGCTCTCGCCGCGGTCGCGGAGGGTGTTCTCGGCGAGCAGCACGACGACGCGCTTGGAGCCGTCGCGGAAGCCGACGCCGGGCCGGGTGCCGGTGCCCGGGGTGCTGGTCGCGGCGGAGCCCGCGGCGCTGCCGCCGAACGCGTCGGAGCTGCGCGCGTTGAAGGGCTCCACGTCGGTCGTGGCGTCGAAGCGCCCGTCGCAGTCCTGGTCGTAGCCGTCGCCGCCGGTCGCCTGCACGATGGCCTCGATCCCGGAGCCGGGGCCGTCTCCGCCCCACTCGAGCGCGAGCGTGGTGGCCGCGGAGAGGAGGCGCGAGCGGTCGGTCGTGATCTGCTGCTTGAGTTGGTAGGGCAGGCCGTCCGCCGCCGCGAACCACTCGCCGCTGACCTGGTAGTCGTCGTAGATCGCGATCGCCACGGCCACGTTGGCGCCGCTGTCGAACAGGGCGTTGACGAGGGCGTCGGTGCTGCCGGGGAGGTCCGCGTGGTAGCAGTCGTAGACGTACGCCTCGTCGATGAGCAACACGACGTCGATCTTCCCGTCGGGCACGTCGGTGACGGGCGTGGTGTCGCCGGTGTCGTCCGGCACGACGACGGTGCCGCTGTCGGGGCCGGGCGCGGTGTCCGTCGTGACCGAGGTGTCCACGGGGACCACGTCCGTGTCGCGCCCGCCACGCGCGCCGGGCTCGGGGTCGGCCTTGCCGAGGTCGTAGTCGGAGCAGGCGACCAAAGCGAGGAGGGCGGTGAATGGGAAGCGGCGCACGGGACTCCCGGAAGCGCCGCGATCGTAGGCCGGAAGCCGCCCGACGTCCACCCCGCGTGCGCCCGCGCGGCGGTGCCCGCGGATCGCCGGCGGAGTAGGTGCGTCGGATGCGTGCCCCCTCCCGGTCGTCCTGGTTCGCCCTGCTCGCGACGCTCGCGCTCGCGCGGGTCACCATGGGGTGCGGCACCGCGCCTGTCCCGCCCGCCGAGGTCGCGCCCGCCGAGGCCGATCCCGCCGCCCTCGAGGCGCGCCGGCTCGCGATCCGCGATCAGGTCAAGGCGCTCATCGGGGACCTGACGGCCGAGGGCCGCTACGACTGCTGTGTAGAGGCCCCCTGCAACCTGTGCGCGATGCGGGCGGGCGGGTGCCGCTGCGGTGAGGGGCTCCGGCGGGGCGAGCCCGTGTGCGAGGAGTGCGCGATGATGTGGCGGCGCGGCAACGGCGCCGAGCCGGGCGTCGAGGCGGGGACGGTGCGGAGCTACCTCGAGGCCGAACGGGAGATGGAGGCGCGGGCGAAGGCGTCAGTTGAACCCAAGGTCCAAGCTAAGGTCCCGGCGAAGGGAGGCGCCGCCGAGGCGCCCGGGTGCGCTTGCGCGGAGCACGCGCCGAAGTAGCCCTCACCAGCCCGAGCCCGGCGTTTAGATCGGGAGAGGGGAGGGAAAACCAGTGTTGCTCGCCGTCATCGGCGCGGGCGGGCTGCTCGCGTGCGCGGAGGACGCCGCGCCCGTCGCGCCCAACGCGGAGTGGACGGTGGCAGACCTCGCCCGGCTGAGCCTCGATTTGCGTGGCGTCCGGCCGACGCTCGCTGAATTGGAGGCCGCTGAGGCGGACGCCGGCGACCCAACCGAGTGGTCGGCAGCGGTGGACACGTTCCTCCGGGACCCCCGCTTCGGCCCGCGCGTGCGCGACCTGTTCGCGGACATCTACCGCACGCGTCAGGACGGCTACCTCTACGAGGCCGACGACTACGGGCTCTCCGACCCCGCGGACTTCGTCCGTTCGATCGGAGAGGAGCCGCTGCGCATGCTCTCCACGGTGGCGGAGGAGGACCTCCCCTACACCGACATCGTTCGCGCCGACTGGACCGTCGCCGACGCCGCGCTCGCCGCGATGGCGCCCCTGGACTACCCGGCGGACGCCACCGGCTGGCAGCGCGCGCACTACACGGACGGGCGCCCCGCGGCCGGCATCCTCGCGACCAACGGCCTCTGGTGGCGCTACACGACCACCCTCGCCAACGCCGGCCGCGGGCGCGCGAACGCCCTGACCCGGATCCTGCTGTGTCACGACGCCCTCTCCCGCCCGGTGCCCTTCGACCGCACCCTCGATCTGCTCGATCCCGCCGCGGTCTCCGACGCGCTGGACACCAACCCGGGCTGCGTGGCGTGTCACCTCACGCTCGACCCGCTCGCGTCCTTCCTCTACGGCTTCCAACCCGTCCCGGGCGACGGCCCGCGCGAGGCGGCCAGCTACCACCCCGATCGGGAGCCCAACTGGGCGAGCGTCACCGGCGTGGCGCCCGCGTACTACGGCACCCCGGCGGACGGGTTGGCCGATCTCGCGGTGTTGATCGCGGACGATCCGCGGCTCACCACCTGTGTCACCCAGCAGGTGTACGCGGCGTTGGAGGGGCGCGAGGTCACGTTCGAGGACACGGGCCCCCTCGTGACACACCACGCCGCCTTCGTGGACGCGGGCCTCACGCTGCG